>CAMJQQ010000001.1 GCA_946408075.1 uncultured Candidatus Saccharibacteria bacterium
GGATCGAACCAGTGACCTTAGGCTTATGAGTCCTACGCTCTAACCAGCTGAGCTATGGTGCCACTAATGAAAAGGTATTTACCAAACTATCATAACAGATTTTTTATCGGATTTCCACCCCTCTCGCAAAGAATGGCAAGAATTTGTATAGATGTTATAATGAACTTATGAAAACGAAAAAAGCATTCACGATGCTTGAGCTAATGATTTGTGTCATTATATCTGGCATTTTTGTCGTGCTATTCTTCATTCAAAAGAACAATATTGAGGCAATGGACCGCGACGAGCAGCGCAAGGTTGCCATTAACGCCATGTACTATGCGCTCGAAGAGGGCTATTATGCGCAGAAGGGGTACTATCCGGAATCAATCGATAATCCAGAGGTACTCCCTTGGATTGATCCAAACCTCTTTACGGATCCAGCCGGCTACAATCCATGGATGGAAGATGTAGAATGTGACTACGTCTACGAACCAGCCAACTGCGAAAATGGCCATTGCAAAGAATACATTCTCCGCTCCTACATGGAAAAAGAAGAAGAATACGTAAAAAATAGTCGCCATTAAAAAATATCCCCGTAGAGGGGATATTTTTCTAGTCTTTCTTTTCTTTTTTGATGCCCTTGCGTTCGTAGATAAGGTGTGAAATTGTTGCAACCTCATCACTTGGCGTGTCCAGTAGTGGGAAGGTGTAGGTAGTTTCGTCGCCAACGGTCGATAAGCGCAAGGTTCCGAAGTGGAAGATGTGGTCTACGAGCGAAGTCTGCTTGTAAGAAACGTCTTCAATCTGCTTCAAATCGATAATATTTGTCGAGTTTGAGAACAGAGAATTGCGAACCTTCTGAATAACGCGCATGTTGGTGATGTACATTTTGTTGCCGTTATAAATATACTGACCTAAAAGTCCGCCTATAATCATAACTGCGAACAAGCCGAGCATCAAAACTCGCAAGCCGTGCAACATCTGCTCGTTCATTTTAATAAAAGAAGTATCAGCAATTGCGCTGCTATTGCCGGTAATGTGGAACAATGCTGCGCAGAGAACAAGAATCACTAAGCCAACCACGGCCCAAATTCCAATCACACCAATACGCGAGCGTTCCAAGCAAAGTACAACATATTCGTCCTTTTCGAGACTAATGTCAGAGTACTGCTTTGCGCTTTTTGCGCTACGAATCTTCGCCAACTCTTTTTTCATAGCCATATTTTAACATAAAATCCGAACTTTTTCCAGTCTCTTACTCTGTAATCATTGACATTTTGTCATGAAAGTGGTATAACTATGCAATGGATAACTAGTTTAGTTGGATTTTTATGCTCAAAAACGCAAAAAATGAATAGCAACTAGCCGAAAATCCACTACAATACTAGAAAATACTACTAAATGGAGCAGAAAGATGAAAATCGCAATTCTCTCTAACGGCAACGCCAATTATTCTACGCGTCGCCTCGTTGAGGAAGCTGAAAAGCGTGGTCACGAAGTGCATGTGATCAAATATAAGAATTGTTACATTTCTATCGAGCAGGGCAAAAACCAGGTTTTCTACAAAGGTAAGCCACTCGAAAGTTTTGATGCCGTTATTCCGCGCATCGCATCTAATATGACTCAGTATGGCACGATGATTGTCCGCCAGCTCGAAATGCAGGGCGACTACTGCCTCTCGAAGTCTCTAGCTATTTCCCGCGCCCGCAACAAGCTTCGTTCGACCCAGCTTCTTGCGAAGTATGGTGTCGATATTCCGAAGACGGTCGTTTCACGCAACACCGCCGACATCGATGATCTTCTTGATCAGCTCGACGGTTGCCCAGTTATCATTAAGCTGGCTAGTGGCACGCACGGCAACGGTGTTGTCTTGGCGGAAACCAAAAAGGCCGCCAAATCCGTATTGCAAGCCTTCTACCTCACGAATGATAATGGTACGAACATTCTCCTTCAGGAGTTCATTAAGGAATCTGCCGGTACTGATATCCGCGCATTCGTCGTCGGCAGCCGCGTTGTTGCAAGCATGCAACGCCAAAGTCTCGATGATGATTTCCGCTCCAATCTTCACAAGGGCGGCAACGGTAAAATCGTTAAACTCACTCCAGAGGAAGAAAAAGTTGCCGTCAAAGCTGCCAAAGTCATGGGCCTTAGTGTAGCTGGTGTCGATATTATGCGCTCCTCGCGCGGTCCGCTCGTTCTCGAAGTGAACGCCTCGCCGGGATTCGGTATCGAAAAAATCACTGGCCGCAACGTCGCCGCAAAAATGATTGAATACGTTGAACGCAACGCGAAACGCAACAATCGCCGCGACCGCATCGGCGCTTAGATAATAAAAATGACCTCGCTCAAAGCGGGGCCATTTTTTGTGCTTAATTAATTATTCTGCGTTCGTATGCACAGCGACGACATCGTCGAGGTCATCGATGGCATCCATCAGCTTCTCGACCTTTGCGGATGTTTCATCGTCGATTGGAACAGTGTTGTTCGGCACGTACTGCAGTTCTGCGGAATCAATTTCGATACCGCCTTCAATTAATGCGGCACGAACCTTCATTAAATCGCTCGAAGCGGTATAAATAGTAGTGCCATCTTCTTCGTCCGCGACGTCGTCGGCGCCAGCATCGAGAGCGGCCATCATAATCTCGTCGCCTTTAGCCTTCGTGAAAATAACGCCCTTACGCGTAAACTGAAACATAACCGATCCAGGATCAGCCATGCGACCACCGTTCTTATCGAGTGTGTGGCGCACCTCTGGCATCGTGCGATTTTTATTGTCGGTCGCAACTTCGATAATAAGGCCAATGCCGCCAGGACCGTAAGCCTCATAGGTTTCTTCAATCAAGGCCGCGGCGTTTTTATCGGCTACGCGAGCGATTGCGCGCTCAATGTTCGCCTTCGGCATGTTTGCGAGGCGGGCCTTCTCGAGAACCATCGCGAGAGATGGGTTCATGCTTGGGTCAGTGCCACTACGTGCTGCGATTGCGATTTGATTTCCGATTTTCGTGAAAAGCGCGCCGCGTTTTGCGTCAACGACGGCCTTCTGGCGCTTAGTGGTTGCCCATTTACTGTGTCCGCTCATGCTTACTCCATTGTATTTTTTGTAATTTATTATATTTTAACACATTTTATGACACTTTTATGAAAAATTGCAAAAGTTATCTTCTTATGCTTTAAATAGTCGGCCATGCAGTGCTATTTTTGGAAACAGATTTTCATAAATTATTTACATAAAGAAGGAGAAAAAAGATGAAAATTGTTAGAAAAATGAAGCTTTCGGCCAAGGATATGGCCGCAGTCTGCGAGGAGCTAGATGGTTACATCTGGGTAGTTTTTGATACTGCGAAGGGCATCATGGCTGCCGGCGATGAATATATACTCGCTCTGCGTGATTGCTTGCTCGCGCAACACCATAGCCAACCTAGTGATCTTTTTGGCGTTGGTGTCAATCTCAAGAAGGGGGACTGCGAGAACCTGTTTATCGTCAATCGCCTCAACGAAAATGTTAAGCGTGACGGTTCGTTTGATAAGAGCAACGAAGAAAGACTCAATGACTTAATTTATTATTTCTTCGAAAATCTACCGGCCTACGCCGGCATCTACGACCGCCCGCACTATTCGAGAGACGAACTGCTGCGAGCTCTTCGTCGCCACTAGAATTATAGAGAAGCATAAGTTAAAATATATATTAATCAAAGGAGGTAAAATGGCTAAGAAAAATCAGGACGAGGTGGCGACTGAAAAAGACCAAAAAAGCAAGAAAGACCAGGCTCAGGATGACGGCAAAAAACAAGCCCTCAGCTTAGCCTTGTCTCAGATTACTAAGCAGTTCGGCGACGGCTCCATTATGAAGCTCGGTGAACAGTCAAAGATTGATGTCGAACTCTTTTCGTCAGGCTCATTGGCGCTCGATTTGGCGCTCGGTGGCGGCTATCCAAAGGGTCGCATTATTGAGATTTATGGCCCAGAGTCATCTGGTAAAACGACTTTGGCCTTGCATGCAATTGCAGAAATTCAGAAGCAGGGCGGACAGGCAGCCTTCATCGATGCTGAGCACGCCTTGGATCCGGCCTATGCGCGCAAAATTGGCGTCGATACCGGCAACTTGCTCATTTCGCAGCCAGATAACGGCGAGCAGGCGCTCGAAATCTGCGAGACGCTCGTTCGTAGCGGTGCGGTCGACCTAATTATCGTCGACTCTGTTGCGGCTCTCGTCCCTCAGGCGGAAATTGATGGCGACATGGGTGATGCTCAGATGGGCCTTCAAGCTCGCTTGATGTCTCAGGCTATGCGTAAACTCACTGGTGTCATCAGCAAGACGAAAGCTACCGTCATCTTCATTAATCAGATTCGTATGAAGATTGGCGTTATATTTGGTAATCCAGAAACGACTACGGGTGGTAACGCTCTTAAGTTTTACGCTTCCGTTCGTGTCGATATTCGCCGCATCGGCCAGATCAAGGATGGCGATAATATTTCCGGTAACCGCACGAAGATTAAAGTCGTAAAGAACAAGATTGCGGCGCCGTTCCGCACAGCTGAATTCGACATTATGTATAACGAAGGCGTCAGCAAGACCGGCGACGTGCTCGACCTCGGTGCCCAGTATGGCATTCTTGATAAGGCCGGCGCATTTATCAAGTACAATGGCGAAACTCTTGGCCAGGGTAGAGAGGCTGTTAAACGCCTCTTCAAAGAGAAACCTGAATTAATGGCGGAAATCGAAGCGAAGGTTCGCGAGGCGGCGTCCGCCGAGGCCTAACGTGTCTCTCGAGATTCACGACATCTTTGAATCTGAGCTCGAATCGGATAAGGCTGCGCCAAAAACGCAGTCTTATCTCGTCACGGATATACGCGAAGCTGTCCGCGAGCAAAACCGCGTCAATATCTATATCGACAATAAGTTCTACTGCTCGCTAGATATTTCGCAGGTGGTTGACCTAAAGATTAAAATCGGCCGCCAGCTCGACAAAGAGGAACTGACAAAACTTAAACGCGCCTCAGATTTTGGCAAGCTCTATGCGCGCACGCTAGAGTATGTCTTTTTGCGGCCGCATTCTACGCAAGAGATTCGGGACTACCTACGCCGTAAAACACTCGACAAAACGGTTCGCGTAAAGAGTCGTAAGACCGGCGAATATCAAACTCGCATCCGTAAGGGCTACGATGCCTCGCTTATTCCGCTCGTCATTTCTCGGCTCGAAGAGCACGGTTATCTTGATGACGCCTCCTTTGCACAAAAATGGATCGAGAATCGCAATGTTCGCAAGGGCATTAGTAAGAAAAAGCTGCGCCTCGAGCTGCAACAAAAGGGAATCTCGTCCGAAATTATCGATCATGTGCTATCTGAAACTGGCCGAGATGAGCGCGAAGAGCTTAAAAAAGTCATCGCGCGACGCCAAAATCGCTACGATGACCGAAACAAATTCATTCAGTATTTAGTGCGCCAAGGCTTCAACTATTCTGATGTTTTGGACGAGCTCTCGGACGATTCTTCGTCTTGGCCAGCATAGCTTGGCTTGCGGAACGGATTTACAAAATTCGGCACGAACTCCTCATCATTCTTCTTTTTAGTTGGAAGCTGAATCTCTTCGCGGTCGTGATCAATCGTAATCTTGAAATCGTCAATCTCGGTTATTTGTGAACGATTAATCGTGAGCTGCGGATCCGTAAACGACTGCATTAACGGGCGCTTTACAATTAACTGATAAATCATAAAGCTGTTCATGTCGATAGTAAAATCTTCGACTTTCCCAAGCTTGCGATTTTCCTTTTTGGTTACAACTTTAAGTCCAATCAGATTAAAGCCTAAATCGAGCACCTCCTTGAGGTGAATGACGTCATCTTTTTCAACGAAAACGTCCGTCGAATCGACGATGAAGCCTTCCGGGCTATATTCTCGAATATCTTCAACCATCAAGATATTGCCAATTTCGGGATCGACAATCACGTCGCCGCTTAGTTCGAAGGCGATGATTTTTAGTGTTTCAGGATCGACGATTGCATGCTCAACATACGCCACCTCGCCACCAAGATGGATGCTCAATATTGGAAAACCGGTCAGACTCGACCCAATCACTAGCATTTTTCTTCAACCTCCTCTTATGGAATAATTATAGCATAATGAATAAGGTTCTCGCCGTCTCTGGCGGCATCGACTCGATGGTCTTGCTGCATATCTATCGCAACGATCCAAGCGCTGTTATTGCGCATTTTGACCACGGCGTTCGTACTTGCTCGGGCGACGATTTGCTTTTCGTGCGTCGCGTCGCGACTGAATATGGGAGGCCTTTTTATTCGCATCGCGCTCAGCTTGGTCCGAATGCATCAGAGGAACTTGCTCGCGTCGAGCGCTATAAATTTCTCAAGCAACTCTGCGCTGAACGGCACGCAAAACTGTTTACGGCGCATCATTCCAATGATCTTGCCGAGTCAATCGTCATTAATCTTTTGCGCGGTACCGGCTGGCGCGGTCTTACACCATTTAGTGATTCTGACATATGCCGCCCGCTCCTTTCTTGGGACAAAAGTCAAATCTATCGCTACGCAACAAAAAATAACATTCGTTTTCGCGCAGATTCGACCAATACGGAGGATAAATACTTACGCAACCGCGTCCGTGCTATGCTCCTAGAGCATCCAGAAGCTGCGGCAAAACTCAAAGCTCAATTTGCGCGTAATTCTGAAATCCGCTCCGAAATTGAACAGTTGGATTCCGAATTAATCTCCGAAGCGCCGAAAGCCAAACGTGAACTTTATCGTGAGCTTCCTCAAGATTGCGCACTCGAACTCCTACGTTATCAGCTCAAACTTTGGCAAATTTCGCTCACGCGCCCGCAACTCACTAACGCGCTAAACGCGATTCGTGACTATCAGCCAGGCAAAAAGCTCAGCCTCGACCGCGAGCGCTTTTTGGTCTTCACGAAATACCATTTCTACGCCTCCTAACAGAGGTAGAAGTTGAAAAATAAGGCCATTTATGTTACGCTTAAAAGGCATGAGATTACCAAAAATACGGAAAAATCTCCCATTCTATTTACTAAATTTGGCGTGTATCGTCCTAGTTTTTGCCGCCATTACGCACCAGATTACTGCTGGCGAGAATAATGCCGGTGCTGTCACTGCCGAGAGCGGCCACTTCATTACGATTCATGATTCCGACACGAAAACCACTCTTCGCAGCGACGCGGCTACTGTCCAAGAAATTCTCGAGCGCGCCGGTGTTAGTTACGAAAAAGAAGACATCATTGAGCCAAGACTCGATGACATTATTGATGCTGACGATTTCAATATTAATATCTATCGCGCGCGCGAAGTCGTCACGATTGACGGCGACTCTCGCAAATATGTTCGCACGGCCGCTACGGATCCGAGCGAAATCGCCAAGGCTGCCGGCATCGAAATGCTGCCAGAAGATTATGTTCGCCCAGTCGAATTCAATGGCTTTCTCGAATCTGGCATGACTAAGGCCTACGAGGTCGTCCGCGCCAAAAATATCCACTTTACTCTCTACGGTCAAGAAATAGACAAGCGCACGCAGGCTGAAACTATCGGCGACTTCCTAAAGGAGCAGGGTATTACGTCTGACCCTGAGAAGAACTGGATTTCGCTCGCCGAGGATACGCCAGTTACTGACGGCATCGAATTTAAGGTCTACCTCCAAGGCAAGCAGAGCTTTACGCAGGAAGAAGTGATCCCGTTCCCAGAAAAAATCACGCGCGACTATAATCTTGATGCGGGTAAATCCGAAATTACTCAGGCGGGCAAAAACGGTCGCAAGTCTGTCACTTACGAAATAGAACTTTATAACGGTGAAGAAGTTGGCCGCGAAATCATTTCTGAGGTTGTTATTGAGGCTCCCGTCACGCAAGAGCGTACGGTTGGCGCCAAAATTTCACTCCCAGCAGGCTCGCATACTGATTGGATGGCTGCTGCTGGTATTGCTTCGAGCGACTATGGCTATGTGGATTTTATTATCTCGCACGAGTCGGGTTGGCGCCCGAATGCATCTAATGGTAAATATTGGGGACTATATCAAACTACGCAATCTCGCTTGATTGGAGATTGCGGAGATGGCTGGATTAATGATCCGATTTGCCAGCTCCGTTCTGCGTCTGGATACGCTATTGGCCGTTATGGTAGTTGGGCGAATGCGTATTATTTCTGGACCGAAGAGAGTGTGAGGAGAACAGGCTCTCACTGGTGGTAGAATATGAAGAATAAAAAATCGCTTGGCCAAAACTGGCTCAAAGATCGTGATATTCTTTTGGATATTGCTGATTCTGCCAGCGCAGAAGATACTGAGGTGGTCGTCGAAATCGGCCCAGGCCTCGGCACGCTCACCTCTGCGCTGTTTAAATTTTTCGGAAAAGTTATCGCAGTCGAGCTCGATGATCGCCTTGCGGAAAACCTGCCGAAGTCTTTCCCTGGCAAAAACCTCGAGGTGATTCATAAAGACGTGCTTAGTCTCGACCTCAATGAACTGAATCTTCCAGAAAAATACGTCGTCGCCGGCAATATTCCTTACTACATTACCTCGCCGATTATCCAGAAGTTTCTTCACGTCAATCATAAACCGCAAAAAATTGTCCTTTTGATGCAGAAAGAAGTCGCCGAACGCCTTGCTGCAACTCCGGGCCACTATTCAATTCTTGGTCTTTCTGCTCAAATTTATGCCAAAGTTACCGCCGGCAGTATTGTCGGTCGCGAATTCTTTACGCCTCCGCCGAAAGTCGACAGCCAAGTCGTAATTCTCGAGCCGCTCAATGAACCGCTCGCTTCCGAATCGACGATGGCTCTCATCAAGTTAGGCTTTATTGCGCCGCGCAAAAAGCTTTTGACTAACCTTGCCGTCGGCACTAAAATCTCTCGCGAAGAGCTTGAAAAGTATTTCGGTACGGCCCGCATTTCAACAAACGCCCGCCCGGCCGATCTCACTATCGCGCAATGGGTCGAGCTTGAAAAACTTATCCATAAGCATTAAAATAATAAAAAATAGTGTCTAATTCTTCGCGGAGAAAACATGGATCAAGATAACCAAACAAATCAGAACCCAGCCCCGATTGATATTAATAATTTGGGCATGGATGAAATCCGCGAATCTAGCACTCAGGCAACTCAGCCGGAACATCGCGTTTACGACATCAATGACATTGCGAACGCAGACGACAGTGCTTATGAAAATGTTACTTCTGTCAACGACGTCCCAGCCGCATCTGCTCCTGCTGCGCCAGAGCTTGAGCGCCCTGAACTTACGCGCGAACATCTTAATGCGCTCTTCGCAACTGATTTAGTCGAAAAATCTCCAAATATCGCTACGGCTCCAACCGAGGAACCGGCTCCTGCTGCTTCACCTGTCGAGCAGCAACCAACTCAGCCAGCACCAAGCACCGAACCGCAGCCAGCTGCCGCTCCAGTCGAAGAACCAGCATCAGTCGACAATACGCCGCTCCAGGTCATTACCGCTCCGCCAGCCAAGCAAGTAAACGTTGGCCTCATTATTGCAATTGTCGTCATTCTTCTTCTTATCGGCGGCGGCGTTGCGGCATACTTTGCATTTTTCGCAAATTAATTTATAACTAAAAACCGCTTTCTTATCGCGCATATCTGTTATTTTTGATACAATAATCACATGAATAAATCATATATCACAACAGCTATTCCGTATGTCAATGGTAAACCGCACCTTGGTCATGCGATGGATTATTTGCTTGCGGATGTTCTGCGTCGATATATGATGATGCAGGGCAAAGAAATTCGCCTTCAGGCCGGCACTGACGAGCACGGTAGCAAAATCTTCAAGAAAGCCGCCGAATCGAACGTTCCTGTCCAAGATTACGTCGACGAAAACTCTCAAAAATTCCAGGATTTCATTCATTCCCTCGATGTGGAATATACGGATTTTGTCCGCACTACCGACGCCGACCATGAGCGCCGCTGCCAAGAAATCTGGGAAAAACTCTCCAATCATATCTACAAGGATAGCTACGAAGGTTGGTACTGTGAAGGTTGCGAACGTTATGTGACCGACAAAGAGCATGATGAAAATAACGGCAATTGTCCAGACCATCAGAAACCTTACGTAAAACTCAGTGAAGAGAATTACTATCTCCGCATCTCTGATTTCAAAGATGAAATCCGCGAAGCTATCGAGAATGACAAGCTGAAAATCACGCCAACTTTCCGCAAGAAAGAATTTTTAAATCTCCTTGCCGACATGCCAGATGTTTCGATTTCCCGTCCAAAAGAGCAGGTCCAGTGGGGCGTCCCAGTTCCTGGCGACGATTCGCAGGTCATGTATGTTTGGATTGATGCGCTTTCGAACTATATCACTGTCCTTGGCTACCCAGATAATGATATTTCGGATTCTTGGCCTGCAACGACTCAGATTATTGGCAAAGATATCCTTCGCTTCCATGCGGGCATCTGGCCAGCAATCTTGCTTGGCCTTGGCCTCGAATTGCCGCGCAATATTCTGACCCACGGCTTCATTAATGTTGACGGCCAAAAAATGTCAAAGAGCATCGGCAATGTGATTGCTCCAGAAGAAATCATTTCCAAGCACGGCCTCACGCCATTCCGCTACTACTTCTTGCGCCATGTTTCGACAATTGACGACGGCGACTTCACTTGGGACAAATACGAAGCTGCTTATAACGAGCTTGCCAATGATCTCGGCAATCTCGTTCAGCGCCTAGCTACCCTTTGTGCTAAGAACCAAGTTGAGTACGCCGCCTCCGAGGCTACTCCAGAATGGCTTGCAGATTTCGAAAACCACATGAATAACTACGAGTTTAATGCCGCCTTCGATATCCTTTGGGAGCAAATTCAGGCCATCAACAAGGACCTCGAAGAAAACAAGCCATGGTCTCTCGCAAAAACCGACCCAAAACAGGCCAAGCTCGTTCTCCTCAAGGAGATTCAGTGGCTTCTCGCCATCAACAAATATCTCGCAATCTTCATTCCAGACACTGCGAAGAAAATCGAAGAGGTCTTTACGGCGGAACAAATTGCTGCGCCAAAGACTCCGCTCTTCCCGAAGAATTAACACACAAAAATACCGCCAAAATTCACAGAGGCGGTATTTTTATACCTCAATTATCGTGCCAGTATTTCTTGCCGCCCAAGATATCGAAGGTTAGCAATTCGTAAGCCTTCATCGTTTCGGAATCGAAATCCTGATCGAGGCCGTCGAGCCAAGTCGCCGTCAAAATCGGTTGCTCAATACAAACATCATCGAGCGCATAATATCTCGAATTCTTTTTCCAGTTCAAAGTATTAAGCATTGTATTGACCATGCAGTTTGGCGTAGTGGTCGGCAGCTCTTTTTTCATGAAGCCTGCATCATAGTTAGCGTAAACAAAGTATGGCGTTACTCTTGATAAATCGCGTACTTCTTTCGATTCGTTGCTATTTGTCACGTCGAAAATGCCAGGCGAGTGATCGCCATAGAAGAGGACCACGACTTTCTCGTCCATTTGTTCGAGCTCCTGAATAAACTCGCCCAAATAAGCATCGGAATTATGCACGGTCTGATAATAGGTTTCAATTTCATGAATCTTATTTTCATCAAACCCCGACGTATACTCGTTTTGCAAAACATGAAAATCGCGAGTCTCGTAGTTTTCGAAATTATACGGCGTATGGTTTTGCATTGTAATCAGGCCGATCACTTGCTTCTTGTTGCCTTCGCGCAGGGTTTTTAGTACCTGTTGGTATGCTGAGCGGTCGTTAATATACTCGGAATTGCCATCGTGCTCAGTGTAATCCATCTCGAGTTCGGTAATAAATTCATCGAAACCTTCGTTTCTGAGGGCAATATTACGCTTATACATGCCACCATTGAATGGATGGATTGCGGTCGCGGTATAGCCCTGATCCTTCAGATAGCTTGCAATCGATGGCACTTTTCCGGCGCGCGGAATTAGTGCGGTATATGGCACTGTGTTGACCCAAAAATTCGTCAAGCCAGTAAAGGTCTCAAACTCAATATTTGCCGTACCGCCACCGTAGTCCAAACTGTACATTTGGCCAGACGGATAATTCTTCTGCAATTCATGTAGCACCGGCGTAATCTCTCCGCCATCATGAGGGTAATAATCCGTAAACCTCAGCCCATTGAACTCCGTATCTGGATCGTAAAATGACTCGTTTAGAATTATAACCACGCTTACATCTTGCTCACTAATCTCTAGGCGCTCCTTGTTTAATACCTCTGCAATTGCGGTGTACTCTTCTTCTAGATCCGCAATAAATCCTTCAGTATACCCGTCTGGCTGTTCGAGCCTTAACTTCTGTAAGTTATACAAAAATCCTAGGATAAAACCATTATCGTCATAATTCCTATTCTGATTCCACGCCGTAAAATGCGTACCAAGGAAAATGTCCTCATAGCGACTGCCGTCATTATGGCGTGCAAAATCAGTCGAGAAATAAAAACCAAGAAAAGCAATCAAAACAATCGCCGCGCGTGCTCCAATTGCTTTCTTTGCTAGCCAGTTTTTACCACTCTTCTTTCGCGCTAAATAGATTCTCTTAGCGACTTTCTTATTAAAGAAAAAGGTCAATGTAATAATCAGAGCAATCGAGATTAATAGTTTCGCAATTGACCAAACGCTCACGAATTTCGAAAGAGAGCCCGCCTCGCTCGCCAACTGAAAATCTTCTGGTAGTAGTGGGTTGCCGCGTGACTTAAATTTATTGATATGAATATAAGTCAAAATCATCACGACGCACCATCCAAGGCCGGCCGCCGTTCCTGCTGCGCCTGTCAAGCCCCAGATAATGCAGATTAGTAAAAACATCAAAAACGCATTAAAGAAAAACACGGCCGGGCTTCCGAAAACAAAGCTCCAAACGCGCGAAAAATCATTAATGAAGTATCGATACTCCAAGAACCAAGTTAGAAAAATAGCCGCCGCCGCCAAAAATAGAATCGAGCAAAAATAATATTTCTGCGTCGCATTCATCCTCTTGAAAAACTTAAATTCTAACTTTTTCATTCTTAAATTATAGCATGCAGCCAGGTCGGCGCAAAACGACCACCCCTAATAACGCTTATGCTTGTTCGCCTAAGAAATAAGCCATATAATACCCCGCATGAAAAAGATAATTCATAGCTCAGTCATACCTCTCAGCGCTGCCGCCGGCTTTGCGTTCGGGGCTATTTTGTGTGCTTGTATGGGCTATGATTTTACGACGCTCAGCTGAGCTATCATTCTTGCGCTAGCCTATCTCGTCCTAGCATTTATCGTGCGCGGCGCACTGCGTATCATTCTAGCCGTGATAGCTGGTTTGATTTTGGGCTGTCTTCGCTCCTCACAGCCCATGCACGATCGTAATCTCCTTGCTTCCCAGATAGGTAGAGAAGGAGAATTTGGCGGCCAGATTAAGACTATCTCGACCTCAAAAAACGGCTCTGCGCGAGTCGTACTAAAGGATATATCTATTAATTATAGCATAAACGGTTTGGAAAGTCAAATTTACGTCGATTTTCCAGAGAACTCTCCCGATGATTTTGCCGTCGATGGCTACATTGAATTTCGCGCTACGCCGACGGCTGGTTTTGGCGCCTATGCGGTATCATTTTGGCGCGCGGAGCTTATTAGTGTTCAGCGAGCTCGCCCACCTAACCCATTTAGCTGAATCCGTACTAATTTCGCGAATCGTATCCGCTGGCTTTTTGACGACGATCTCTACGCATCGCTTTCTCTTGGCTATCTTCTTGGCGAAAAAGAGGGAATGGATGATGACTTTGTCGAGAAACTGCGTATTGTCGGCCTGGCTCATGTTGTAGTGGCCTCCGGCTTTCATCTTGCCATTTTTGTCGGTCTCGCGCGTCGCCTTGGTGGCAAGATATCTCGTTTTGCAGCTCTCTGGCTCGCCTGCTTTCTGGTCGTGACTTATGTGGCACTCGTTGGTCTAAGTGCTAGTCTGCTCCGCGCCGCTATTGTGACATTTTTCTCGCTTTTTTCGTGGTATTTCGGACGCCACCTTCATCCTTTTCGTGTGATTCTCTATGTTGCTGTTCTTACACTTGCGATTGATCCGACTTTTTTAACCAATGTAGCTTGGTTGCTCTCATTTTCTTCCTACTTCGGCATTGTAATAATAGCGCCTATCATCAAGACCTATCTTTACGGCTCGCAAAAACCGCCCGCCATTTCAGAATCAATCATAATTACTATTTCCGCTCAGCTTGCATGTCTGCCGATTTCTTTATACTTCTTTGGTGGATTTTCGATTCTTGGCGTTCTGGCGAACCTGATTATTTCGCCGTCGATTGCGGCGGTCATGTTTTTGACGCTTATGGCCGGTTCTACGGCCTTATCGCTCTTTGCGCAGCTTGCAAAGATAATCCTCGCCTTTCATGTCTATGTCGTAGAACTGTTGTCTGCATGGGGCTGGGGCTATCTCGCACTCGAGCCAAACAATCCAATAGTATTTCTGCTATATGCTCCGATTTTGGCGCTCGTCTTTTTGGCGGCGATTCGCGGTAAGCATCGCTTCCGCCCAGCGCCACTGCTGGAAAAATACCCAAAAAATGGTAAAATATACACATGTTAATCCGCTCTGAATCGGAAATGATGGCTTTTGGTGAGAGAATCGCACAGACAATCGAAGTGCCTAGTACTATCGAATTGCTTGGCGATGTTGGCGCTGGCAAGACTACTTTTACCCGCGGCCTTGCGAAAGGCCTTGGCGTCAAAGAAGAAATTAGCTCGCCGTCTTTTACTATTTCCAAGAGTTACCATGGCGAAAAGGCCGACCTAATCCACTACGATTTTTATCGTCTAAACGACCCGGGCCTAATGATGGAAGATTTAGCGGAATCAATTTCTGACCCCAACGCAATCACTGTCGTTGAATGGGCGCAATCGACTCAAGATATTTTGCCACAAAACCGCAAAGTCATAACCATAAAATATATCGATGAAAACACAAGAGAGGTAAGCGAACAATGAAACTCTATCTCGATACCTCGACACCCGTCACGCTCGTGCGCCTAGACGACCGGGAATATCATTGGGAATCTGGCCGTACGCTTGCGCGCGACCTCTTGAAATACCTTCATGATTGCCTAGTTGAAAACGGCAAGGATTGGCAGGATTTGAGCGAAATTCAGTTTTTTGCTGGCCCAGGCAGCTTCACGGGCCTTCGCATTGGCGCCACGGTTGTCAATACTTTGGCGGAGCAGCTAAATATCCCGCTCTATAATCATCGTGGCGAAAAAGTTGCCCTCATTATGCCGGAATACGGCCGCCCAGCCAACATCACGCCGCCCAAAAAGTAATTATTATTGGCGCGCTATCTGTTAGATGATATACTTAAGTGGGGGATTCTTAAGTTTAATTTTTATTTTTAGAAAAGAGGAAAATATGGGACCAGTTGTTGCTGCGATTGTCGCGTTGCTTGTTGGTGCTGGCGCGGGCGCTGGCGGTTTCTACGCCTACAATAAGTCAAAAGAGAAGGGCGGCCAGAACAAAGCAGACGAAATTATTCGCAAAGCAAAACACGAAGCTTCCGAGTTGGTTTTGAATGCCAAAAAAGAAGCCTCGAATATTAACGATAAAGCTCAGCGCGAAGAGAATGATCGCCGCAAAGAGTGGAAGAAGACCGAAGAACGCCTCATTGAGCGCGAAACGCTTCTCGACAAGAAGCTTGATCAGCTCGATAAAAAATCCGAAAAGCTTCGCGCTCAGGAATCTGAAATCGAAGAGCTTAAGGGCGAAATTCGCGAAATTCGCACTAAGGCTCAGGAGAAGCTCGAGAAAATCGCTGGACTTTCCAAGGCTGACGCAAAAGAAAAACTCATGCAGATGACCGAAAAAGACATCAAGCATGATCTCGCCGAGCTTGTCATTAAAGAGCAAAAAGCGCTCCGCGAAAATGCTGACGACACTGCAGAGGCAATCCTTCTTACCGCGATGGAGCGCATGTCTTCCGAAGTTACGGCCGACCGCACGGTTACGAGCCTCAAGCTCCCTGATGACGATATGAAGGGTCGCATTATTGGTAAGGAAGGTCGCAACATTCAGGCCCTCCAGCATGCGACCGGTGTCGACGTTCTCGTTGATGATACTCCGGGCATGGTTGTTTTGAGCAGCTTTGACCCAATCCGTCGCCAAGTTGCACGCTACGCTCTCGAGCGCCTCATGAAAGACGGTCGCATTAACCCATCTTCAATCGAAGACGCCGTCGCCAAGGCTGAACGCGAAATCGAAAAGGAAGTTATGCGCGCTGGCGAAGACGCCGCTCGCGAAGTTGGCATCGTCGGTATTCCTAGCGAAATCCTTCACCTTCTCGGTGAGTTGAAGTTCCGCACTAGCTACGGCCAGAACGTTCTCTTGCACTCTATCGAAATGGCGCACATTGCCGGCATGATTGCGAAAGAAATTGGCGCCGACGTCAATATTACGAAGACCGCCGCTCTCATGCATGACATGGGTAAAGCTGTCACGCACAAGATCGAAGGCAAGCACGCCGACATTGGCGCAGAGCTCGCCAAGAAGTTTGGCATGAACGATCGTGTCGTTCATGCGATCGCTGCGCATCACGACGATGTCGAGCCGACCACGCCAGAAGCAATCATCGTCAAGATTGTTGACTCGATTTCCGCCGCTCGCCCAGGTGCTCGCAATATCTCTGCTGAGAACTTTGCCGAACGTATGCGCGCTCTCGAGAACATTGCCACCAGCTTCCCGGGCATCGATAAGGCCTACGCGATCTCTGCTGGTCGCGAAGTTCGCGTCATCGTCGAGCCGAAGACCGTCGATGATCTTTCCGCGCTCAAACTTGCTCGCGACATTGCCGACAAGATTGAGGCAACCATGCAGTATCCGGGTGTCATCAAGGTGAACGTTATTCGCGAAACCCGCGCCATCGAATACGCAAAATAAAAGCTAAAATCTTCAGAAAATACGCGCCACTAGTGCGCGTATTTTTGTCAAGCTTGTGTTAAAATATTAGCATGAGCGTAAAAGACGCAAACCAGGGTGAGCAAAAACAGCCAGAAATCAATACTGAAATCGACTTCAATTCCTCGGATATTGTCGAGCAAAATAGCGGCGAGCTTTTTGTGAATGTCGATGGCGTAAAGTCGCAGTCTGAGCCAGAAGAAACCGAGCCGTCTGCTCCGGAAGAGGATTCCTCGCTAATAAATATCCAGTCGACTCCCGCCCCGCGCCGCAGCATACTGCAAAAAATTCCTCTCAAACTCATTATTATCATCATCGCAGTTCTCGCCGGCATAGGCCTCCTCACTGGCGCCGGCATTCTAATCTATCGTTTCATTCATCGCGATGAAATTAGCTCCGAAGAGAATCTCGAGGCAGAGTTTTCTTACGATGAAAAACTAAACGAGATTATTGCCGAATATGAAAGTAGCTACGATTATGACGCTGCATTAGTGAAGCTTGATGCTCTCATTGATGAGGCAAAAACCGAACAGAACAAGATTCGCGCCCAGAACAAGAAGCTTCTTTTTCTAGCAAAATTCGCCGCAGAATATAGTGAGGCGGAAGAATTCCGCGCAACTTATTGTCAAGACGGCAAATATCAAGAACTAGAATTATGCGAAGCTCCGGACAGAATCCTATACGTAAACCGAAGAGACGCAACGGAGGAAAACGAATGACGCAATTTAAGGCTAAAAAAACTAGCATCCTAGCCGCCTCGCTGATTGTGGCCGCTTTTGCATCGAATATTCTAATCCATGAGAGTGCGGCAGCGGCAGTGCCAACGTCAACATGTATGTACGACCCTAGTGACCCCAAATATAACAATGCGGAAATGGAACGCTGTATTGCTTTGGGCGAGTATAGGATCTTGGATGGTGACGCGAGAGAAAAATGGAAAGAATTTTATGATGATGTGAATCATAATGGGGGCTCCGCTCGCAATACTCAGATTGCTGGCGCGACGAGCATAGCAAATCTTACGGCTTGTAACGAGAATACGGAATATATATATCGCGTCGGGCAACTTTTTGTTTGGAACGGCGATAGCCTAGAAAACGGCCTAATGGGCGACGATCATAATAATCCTACTTTTGGCCTGCGCGGCACAGCTAGCGATAACATTAGTTGGCTCAATAATAATCCCGTGGCATCGAGCAATGTGCTCGGAAAAGTCGACAGCCAGTTTTATAAAAGGCAGACACTATATTTTAAGAGCACGACTTCACCGAGCCTTGTGCCTATAGCTCAGCTCACGAAACTTATTGCCCCCACCAGCAACGAAGCTAGAACTCTCCTGACCTTTGGCTCGAGGGTGCAGCAGCCGTCTCATCCAACTTTATTTTGTGCAACTCCAATCATGCGTCAAGTTCGGCTTTCGGATGATGTTGAGCTTTCCTTCACTAAACCACCTGCTAACACGGTCGAGCCGCTTTCGGTTGGCTCCAATAATGCCGGGCAACGCGTCTACGAAATCGAAGAAAGCTCTGTTAGGGTAAATATTAGTATTGCGCCGCTAGACTACGTCGAGGATGCCAACTACGAGTATTCAAAAGAGATTGTCGATCTGTTAAGGGGTAAAGCGACTGTTAAAGTGGGTGGCGTTACGAGGAGTGGTACGTGGAAATACGAAGACGGTCTAGCGAAGTTTCAGACTACGATTCAGCTAACCGGTGAAGGTGATACTGCTATTGAGGTGCACTATCCTAGAAATATTATTGCGAATGGCAGCAGTTATGTCTACTCTGACTATGCGGATAAGACTATAGTAATTACTTTGCTCGGTACGAATAGCTGTAGCAAGTGGGCGTTCGACAATCCAGACATTAGCAATACGGGCAGCTTTAATGCAGCCGCTTCCGCTACGGCCAATAGCTTCGGAAATACACATAGCATAAGGAGCAATAGTACGGAGCCTAACAATACGCTATATGTTAGTCCAAAGGATAAGTCATACTATCGACTCTTCTACTGTCTTGGTCAATTTGCTTCTAACAACGTGAGTATTACTAATAAGAATTCAATATTCTTTAGGTCCAATATCAACCCGTATCCATTTGAGGATAATTTGACTACGCCTTTAAATCTTGCTAAAGGAAAAGGTCAGAGTGTTTTGAATCCTAAAAAAGATACCGCAGCGCTAAGCCATAATAAGACCTACACGCAAGCCGTTAGGCCGAATGGAACAAGCGGCTGGTATCGCGCCGATATTGTCATGCCGTACAACTATGTAATGTTGCCTACGGTTAGTATTAGCACAGGCAGCGGTAAAGCTATGGCCGGCGGTAAGGTAAAGATCAGTGCAAATATTAAGGCCTTTTCTAGAATCAACAATGCCGTAAACGACCACTATGCATACAAGACGGACACGAGATCTGCCTCAGTGGATGTAAGGTACTTTGAGACACTATCCCTGCCGGGCGCTAGCATTAGCAACCCTGCCCGTATAGGGAGGAGCGCTACTAGCGGTTCTAGGTTGATTGGCGGAGATAGCAATGGCGTTGCAACCGTCGACGCTAACGATGTGCCTATTAGCAGTGATTCGGTAGGCAAATATTTTTGCGCTATAGCGATCGTCTCTAACGCTGATAGCCACGATAGTGTTCCGGCCTTCATGGAATCCGCGTCTATTCCGAGTGAAGTTGGGAAGAATTCGAAACTCAAGCTCAGCGACTTCGGCCCAGCTTGGACTGTCGACGGCAATTCGGTTGGTACCGGCGCCACAATTGCATCAGCTCCGGCCTGTGTTAAAATTTACGGTAGCTCAAAAATCGCCGTAGAAAACTCTTCGCTCTTCGTAAGTGGCGCTATTCAAACTGCGGCCACCAACGATGATAACCTCAAATCTAAAGTTTCGAATACGATTGTCGCCAATGGTACATTCGCCGAAACTAGCAATTTGCCGTCAATGTTAGCTGGCGGCAGCGTACTTGGCGGCAATACGCATACAGTCGATCAGCAAATCCTCCTAAATAGTCGCTGTCTAACAAACAACGCCTTTTGTAAAACCGGCTCCGCTCAAGGAAAAGCTGACGAGATTGCTCGCACGGTTAATGCGCTTAAGGCCCGCTATACTGCTCATAGCACGGCTATTACGGTACTTAATCAGAATTTCATCAATTCGATTAGCTGCGTACAAAACGCTTCTGGCGTGTGGATTCCGTCGGCTACGAATAACACTTATCTCAGCCAGTTCGAATGCTCCAATGACGGTGTTATTCTAATCAATGCACGGAGCAGCGGGCTTACCATTCAAGGGACTCCGGGTCGCAACATAACGGTCAATAAAGACATTATCGTGACGACTAATGGTAAGGTTAGCATCGAGAGCAATATTGAACTTCAAAATGCATCCGCCGCAAATGCCGCCAAAATCGTTAACTTCGCTATCGTAGCTGGTACTATTACCGTTCATAGTGATGTTACTTATGTTGATGCATGGCTAATTGCCAACTCGCTCGACACTTGTGAGACTGAACCAAATAGCGCCGGTGAATGTAATAGACCGGTTACATTTAAGGGGCCAGTTTCGGCTGGTAGCATTAACTTGTATCGCACTACGGTGACTAGCGCCGGCAATGCCGAAGTTTTCTCGCCAGACGCCGACGATTACTACTGGGCCTACGAAAAATCCAGCGTCAGCGACGTTCTCAAAGCAACTTATGTTAAGGAATATTCGCCGCGCTATTAATACCAAAAACCATTCCGCTAGTGTATAATAACAATAAGATGAAAAGAGTGGGGCAAAAAACAAAACCGGCTTTCACGATTATTGAAACTGTTATGTATATTGCACTAACAGGCGTTCTTTTCATAACCGCAATCGCCACTACTCGTAACGTGATGACTCGGCAGCGCTACACTGATGCCTTGCAGGGGCTTCTGAGTGAACTCCGCGAAACCTACGACGAGGTGACGCACCCAGAAATCATGAGAACTGGTTCCTATACTTGTAGGGGGACCTTCGGCTCCGCGAGGGAGGGCTTCTCGCCTGCTTCGGGTAGGCCGCGCAGTCAGAGTAGCTGTGTTATTTATGGTAAAGTACTCTCGATCTATTACGATAGTTCCGAAAAAAACTCTGTTATCGAAAAAGCTACGGTTGTTGGTATGGACAGTTCGGACCCTAATGTTCTTCAGCATGTCTATAGTCAGCATTCCATTACTAGCCTTGACAACAAAACTACTTTGGAGGTTCTACAATATCTTGGCGCAGACACGATGGTTGACGTTGGCGGCGGTAACTATGGCACTGCAGATGCTGTCGAAACTTACCGCACTCACAATAAGACTGCGCTCTATCTCAGCGAGGCGATGGCTTATCAATCTCTCGCAAGCAGTCTTCGCGCGTACTGGACTGTCCCTTCTGTCTATGGTATGAAGTCTACGCCGGCGAAGTTTATGATTCTTATTGTTCGTTCTCCTGTTACCGGCGAAATCGAAACTTATACCCTCAATGATTTTCTTGGTGAATACGATGCTACGTCCGACGATTACGAAACGCTCGCGAACAAAGTCGTCAGCGCGGTTGAGCCGTGGCACTGGTCACTTTATGCTCGCCTAACAAAAGACGCAAGTAGCGCCGTCTCTTCTGATTCTCGCTTCTTCTACACTCTCGGTAGCGGTTCTACGCCTCAGCCGTCTGAAATGTATTACGGCAATTATGTCGATACTGGCCACGTGAAGTACGCTACCGTGAATTCTACTGGCGCCTTCTTCTGTCTTCAGGCAATGGAGGGCGCGCACAGCTCAACTCAGCGCTCCCGCATGATTGTTATTAAACCAAATGCCAACGGCAGCGACGGCATAACTCTGCTTGATGTGCGTGATAGTGCGGGGCATTGTGAAAGGTAATTATGGCAAAAAATGATACACAAAGAGGCGATACGATTATTGAGGTCATGATTTCTTTGGCCGTCTTTTCATTGGTTGCCGTTGTCTCAGTTACTATCATGAATAATGGCCTGAATGCCGCTCAGCGTTCTCTTGAAATCTCAATGGCGCGTCTAGCAATCGATGCGCAAGCCGATACGCTCGACTATATTCGCGAGGGCGCATATAATGAAGCCGGTAAGAGCTCAAACGCCCAAGATTATACGCACAAATGGGAAAAGATCACGAACAAAGCGGTTCTTTCAACGAACGTTACGAATCCCACCGCGTTAGATTTGCATAGCGGTACTACTAGCTGTAGTGCTGCAATTTCTCGCATCAAGAGCACGTTTGGCAGCTCTGTCTTCGCGCTCAATCCTCGTGGTGTAATTCCGGTTGACAATAATGGCAAGACGCTGAGATATGCCACGACATATACAAGTACGAACGGCCTTATGAATGAAAACTCGTTCCTCGTTGAAAACACAATCGTTTCTGGCCGTAGCATGATTGCGGATGGCGGTCTCTACCCGCGCATCCTCTATACTTCATATGATGGTACGGATTTGACCGATTCTTTGGTTGAGGATACCTATTATTCCTATCGCAAGGTCGACCAAGTTCAGAACATCTGGATTGTCGCCATCAAAGAGGGCAGTGACGAAAATAAGTCGAAATATTACGACTTCTACATTCAGACTTGTTGGGAGTCGCCGGGCGCAAGCACCTTCGTAACCCTCTCAACTATTAAACGTGTCTATAATCTGGAGTCTAAACTATGAGCAAAACAACCAAAAAAGGTTTCTCTATCGTAGAATTCAGCCTCTCGTGCGTCTTTCTTGGCATGATGTTGCTCGGTATCGCCACGCTCATGTCGAATATTATGAAAATCTACAACAAGGGTCTCACGGTGCGAGACGTCAATGAGACTGGTGAGTCTATTGTAGAAAAAATCCGTAATATTATCGCTCGCAGCGGCGGTCAAGGCAATGTAAATCCTAGTATGCAGTCTGCTGGCTCCGAATTATATATCAGTGAGGGCGAGGTAAAGAAGAAACTCTATACTTATTTCATTCCAATTGAAGTATCAGACCAGCAAGTAACGGGCGCCAAGGTTCAGGCGGGCGGCATTTTCTGCGTCGATGACTATACCTTTATATGGAATACCGCTCAAAGCATTCAGAGAGAAAATTCTTATACCAAACAATTCAAGTCGGGATCGGCGGTTGGTGGCAATGATTTCTTGAATATATGGAACTCAGATTCCGGCAAAACGCTCTTCGTGAATATCTATGATCACGGCACTAGCGTCATAAACTACGCCACTATGTCTCATTTCAATAGCTCGAGCATGAAAACCTTCCATGACCATTATCTCTACACCCCGCGCTTGGCTTACACCCAGAACATCGCCCCTCGATGGAGGAGTAAGAGCGGCTATGAGAATATGAGAAATTATTGCGAGGTAGCGGAAAAGTACACTACTGATAATGCGACAGATTTGGGCATCGTCGTTAATGCGTCTAATCCTATGACTCCAGAAAAGCGCGCCCTCGGTATGCGACGCATGTTTATGGATGTTCAAATAAAGCGCGACGACTGGACTGACTTGCTTGTTTACTCGAGCACACAGCAAGATATCGATCTCGCTTTTCATAATTTTTCCGTCATGCCAGCGACAACTAACCTGACTACAAATCAGTCCTTCTATCAACTTAGTTTCACGCTCGGAACCGTTGAGGGCGGTATTAATCTAAACCGCACGGGTAACTACTGCACCGGTAAGCGCGCCACCTTTACGACTCTTGGCGGCGATACATCCTCGAGCAATACGGTCAATAGGCAGTACTGCGCAATCAACAAGTTCGACTTTACGGCAGTTCAGAAAGGAGAGGCTTCACTGTAATGGGCAAGGCAAAAACAAAACGCGGTTCCGCATCGCTGTATTCCGTTGTAATTTTAATGATGTTCATTAGCGTGGTTGTAGTTGGTTTTATTACGCTCATGATCCCGGTCATTCGTCGCGCGGATCGCTTTAATCATTCAGAATCCGCTTACGAGTCAGCTATGGCTGGTGTTGAAGATGCTAAATATGCCATCAGATACTACAAGGCATGCAAAGACGGCACAAAATCCGGCACGACTTGCAATAGTGTGAAAAATGCCTTCGCTAGCCACTCGCAAGATTGTTCATTTATGCGCGAAACTGGTTTATTTACAACCGAAACTGAAGGTGACGAAATCAAGATTGGTAGCACCGTCTCGGGCAGCCGCGCCTTCGATCAGGCCTACACCTGTGTCAATGTAAATCTCAATGCCGATGATTATGTTGGTACGCTCGAGCAGGGCAAACCATCGCGCACGATTCCTCTCCGTACAACCAACAACGGCAGCGCAAAATATCTTCGCTTGTCATGGTTCACGAACGAAAATCTTAATGGCGGCACCGTTTCCGCTAATAAGTACTTAGTCTCGAGCAAAACGCCGTCCTCGCTCCGTGTTGAATTCGCCTATCATAATGCTTCGGGCGGCGTTGTTAAGGCGCTAGCACTCTCGCCATCTACTTCCGGCACGCATAATATTGGCGGCATGGGCTCGTGGTCATCTAGCCCGTACGGCATAGAATGCAATACTGATCCTACCGCCTATCGCTGCTATGTCGATATTGAGATTACTGATTTTCTCGCTACGGCAAGTTCTGCTGCCAGTGGCTTTGATCCGCTCGTACGCGTGGTCCTTATGGACGGTAAGACCGCAACGGATTTCTCGCTATCTGTCCTAGATGGGAGCAATAAGCGTATTCCGCTGAATGGCATTCAGGCCTTAATTGATGTTACTGGTCGCTCCGGCACCGCCTATCGTCGCGTCCAGGCTCGCCTAGAAACTGATGGCGCTGATCTTCTGTTCATGAATTACGCCCTCAGTATTACGGGTGGCGGTCTCGACAAGAGCCACCTCGTCACTTCGGGAACCTGCGAAAATCTCTATAATACCATTACGAATTTGACTACGAATGGCTACAATGATATTCGTACCGCCACTCTCAATATCTATCGCTCCGGCTGTTCTGGCTACGAATAAAAAATAAGCCCTAAGGGCTCAAAAGATTTCGTGGTGCCCGCGACTAGACTCGAACTAGCACATCCGTAAAGACACTAGCACCTGAAGCTAGCGCGTCTACCAATTCCGCCACGCGGGCATAACCATATTTTAGCGCAATTTTCGTCATTCTCCAAACGTAAGCGCGCTACGCTTATGCTTGATTACATAAAAACGTTTACAGATGTTATAATAAACTCATGAAAACTTTCTATACCGACGGCAGTGCAAATCCAAACCCAGGCCCAGGCGGCTTTGCGGTAATATGTGACGGCAAACCAGTTGCTCTCGGCAAAGAAAAAGATTCTACGAATATCCGCATGGAAGCACAGGCATTGATTGCCGCCTATAAAATTGCGGAGCCAGGTGACGAAATCCTAACCGACAGTGAATTCTGGGTCAACGTCGTCACGAAATGGGCGCCATCTTGGCAAAAAAATGGCTGGACTAAGAAAACCGGCGAAATCAAGAATCTCGAACTCGTCAAAGAGCTCTACGCTCTCTATTGTGAAAAATCCAGTAGTAAGCCAAATGGCGTTAAGCTTCAATGGACTCGCGGCCATGTTGGTACTGAAGGCAATGAAGCGGCCGATGAATGGGCAAACCGCGCCCGCACCGGCGCCACGCTCGAATCAATTGCTGAGGAGTCCGCATGAAAAAAGCCATCGTAAAAATGCGCATTAGTACTCGCGCTGAACTAATTTCTACGCTTGGCCGTCTCGACTTCAATTTTACTGAGCCATTCTGGCAGCACGACCGCATTTTTACTCCGCGCAACTATTCCCGCGAAAGTTCTTTGCCGCGTCTCATTCTGCGCACTTCTGTCCTTGTCCCGAACGAAGATCCAGTTTATTCGCTGCTCATGCGCCGTCACATCAACAATCGTCATCTCGATTATCTGAACGAATTCGTCATTAGTAATTATACCGAGGCTGCTCACATGCTTTATCAGCTCGGCTACGAACTTCGCACCGAATTCGGCCGACAGCGCCAAATCCTCAGCATGAGCGACGACGTAAAAATCTACATTGACCATCTAGATGGCACCGATCAATCCTATGCGAAAATCGAGACCAATCTCCGCGATAATGATGATCCCGAGCTTGCCTACCAAGACCTTCTTGAGACTTTCAAAGTTCTCGAAATCGTTGGCGAACCGGTCGAAAAGACCTACGCCGAAATCTTCGAAGAGAGTCAAAAACGCGCTTAATCAATTTTTGCGAATACCAATCACGACATATTCTGAAATCGCGCCCGTCTTGAACGGAATCGCCCAACCAGCGATTCCGGAACTCACCACAAAGTTTGTTTCGTCTCTTTTTTCTGTGCCATAAAGAAAGTCATTGATGCCGGTCGCCACCCCGATAAAACCAGCCGGGAAAATGTGCCCGCCGTGCGTGTGCCCAGAAAGCACTAAATCAACCTTCGCTGCCGCTTCATTCGCATAATCATTTGGCTGATGATCTAGCACGATAATGTATTTCGACCGATCCAGTTCGCTCGTCAATTCCTCGATGGAAGCGCGCCCGCGCACGGCTTTATCGTGCCTCCCGATGATATAAAACCTATCATCAATCAGTACGCTCTCGTCTTCCAAAATCTTCACGCCGTTGCTGGTCAGCTCGCCTCGCAATTCCTCGCCTGTAAAATCGCGAAAATGATAATAACCCTCGTCATGATTGCCGAAAATATAGTAAACTCCATAGCGCGTCTCGAGCTCGCCAAGCGCTCGACAAGCCTCAATTACATCCGCTTTCTCGGTATCAATATCAACAAAATCACCCGCAATCACCACGACGTCTGGATTTGTCGCCTGCACGCGCTTCATCTGCTCCGCAAACTTTTCGCCGCGCATCATTTTTCCGAGATGTGCGTCCGCAATCTCCACCACGCGCAAATCCGCCCCGATTTCCTTCTGGGTATAAAAAGTATATTCCGTCTGATAAACATGGTGCGCGAAAAACCAACCCGCCCCAAGATAAACTGCCGTCAGCGCAATCGCGACAATATTCTGCGCGTCGTAGCCAAACTTCTTCCGTGTCTTCTTCCTCACGACAAAAGCAACAAAATCACACAGCGCCATCGCCGCAAACAGATGCAAAAACACGATGATGGCCGCGTACTGATTAATCAGCGCAAATAACTCAATCGCCGCGACCGCCATCACCGCGGTCAACCACGCCAGCACTCTATGCTTGCGTGCCAGCCGCTGAATCGGCGAAAATCTGTGCACGCGAAAAACGACATAGACGACCGCTGCCACGAAGAGTAGAGTAATCGCCGTAAATATCGCACGCCACATGTCGACCTCCTTTCGCGCTAAAAAATATACTATTTGTAGTATATTTGAAAGTCGCTCGAATGTCCAAGCGCAGCAAAAATCCCCGCCGAAACGGGGATTTCTAAGACCAAATTATTCTTCAGTCTTCTTGGTGGTCTTCTTTGCAGCTGGCTTCTTTGCGGCAGTAGCCTTCTTTGCAGCTGGTTTCTTTTCCGCGACCTTCTTCTCGGCCTTTGGAGCGGCAGCCTTCTTTGCAGCTGGCTTTTCGGTCTTCTTGGCTTCGATCTTTGCGCCATGTTCCTTAGCGAACTTGGCGAGAGCAGCCTTGCGGCGGCTAGCGGTATTTTTCTTCATCAAGCCTTTTTTGACAGCCTTGTCGTATTCAGACTGAACGGCGGCCATTTTTTCGGCGGTTGGGTCATTGCGGAAGTCCTTCAAGACACTGCGGATGACTTTCTTGATAGCTACGTTCTTGCTACGGCGTTTGGTAGCTTGGCGCGCAGCCTTCTTTGCGGATTTAATAATCGGCATCTAAAAATATTTCCTTAACATTTATTATTTACAATTATCGTATATTATATGCTAAAAATCCGAAAATGTAAAGAGTGCCACGCTAAAACACTTGCGTATTCGAACTTCTTATGCTAAACTAACGGCATATAAGGTCAAAAATAAAAATAAAAGAGTTAATATGGCAAATCCTCCAGCAAAACAGGCGCCGGTCTCTTCTGCACCAAAAGTGATGCAGGGCGGTGGCGCGAAAAACAAGAATCAAAATGCACAGCAGAATCAAGGTGCTGGCAATAGTAATAGTATTGTTTCGAAAGTCCTCGAGCGTTTACGCACCTGTGACAATGTTTTGGTGACTCTTTCTAAAAACCCGACGATTGATGAATTGACGGCCGCGCTCGGTTTTACCTATATTTTGGACAAGATTGGCAAACATGTAACTGCGATTTTCTCGGGCGCCATCCCGAACATTATCGAGTTCTTGGAGCCAGAAAAGACCTTTGAGCAAAATACGAACAGTCTGCAGGATTTCATTATTGCCATCAATAAAGAGAAGGCCGACCACCTTCGCTACAAGATTGAGGGCGATTATGTCAAAGTTTTCATTACGCCATACAAAACCACCATTACCGAATCGGATATGGAATTCAGCCACGGCGACTATAACGTTGATCTCGTTGTTGCCTTGAATGTTCCGACTGAGGACGAGCTCGATGCCGCACTGACCGAGTATGGTCGTATCAAGCACGACGCAAGCTCAATCAACATCTCTGCTCACGAACCGGCTAAGTTCGGCGATCTTGAATGGGGTGATCCGGAATCGTCATCTGTCTCCGAAATGATTGCGCGCCTCGCGAGCCATATTCGTATCGAGGGCATCGAAATCTTCGACAAGACCATCGCTACAACCCTCCTCACTGGTATTATTGCTGCAACTAACCGTTTCTCGAACGAACGCACTTCCGCTGAAACAATGGCGATTTCCGCCAAACTCCTTGGCGCTGGTGCTGATCAGCAATTAATTTCTTCGAATGTTCCGGTTGACATTCTCACTACAGAGCCAGAACCAGCTCCAGCTCCTGCAGCTGCCGAAACGGAATATGATGAAGATACCGTGCTCGCGGACGACGTTAAGGACGAAAGTGAAACTGTCGCTGAGACTGCCGCCCGTGCAACTGAGCGCGCCAAGGCCGTCGAAGAGGCTCGTCGTAAAGCCGCCGAAGAAAAAATCGCCGCCGCTAAGGCTGCGAAGGCTGCCAAAGACCCAACCGCCTTCATGATCGACCATTCCGAAAAAGCCGAACCGGCTCCAGAGTCAGTCGCCGAACCAGAACCGGTCGCCATCGAAGAGGCTAAGCCAGAACCAGTCGTCGAGGCTGCTCCGGTCGAACCTGAACCAGCCGCCGAAGCTGCGCCAGCCGAAGTTTCTGCCGCAGAAGAAGCGAATCGCATTGCCGCGCAGACTCGCGAAGAATCTGGAGAGCAGAGCGGGCCGAGCGTTGATGAATTGATTGCTGCCCGTCAAGCTATTGAAGACCGCCTCCGTGCTGAATTAGGTAATGGCCAGGGCGCATCTGATGCTGCCCGCGCAAACGCCAGTGTTAACGAACTCGATCATGCACTCGCGACTGCCGCTGCTGCTGCACCAATCTCGCCAGCTTCCGTCGTTGTTGATAAGGTAAATCTTGATGGCACCGCTGTTCCGGCTGCAACTATCGACGCAGCCGCCGCAGCCGCCGTGCCACAAATCGCTTCTGCGGGTGGCGGCGTTAAGCATGTCATTGAACCTAGTAAGCCGGAAGAAAATCCGCAAAATGCCAAAGATTATGGCGCTATGATGGATGCCGCACTTGGCGAATCGGCCTCTGCACCAGTCGCTCCGACCGTGCCAGTTGTCTCTACTCCGGATATCGCTCCGGCTACCGTGCCAGCAATGCCAGAACCAGTCCCAGTCGCTGCGCCAGCCGCCGTTACGGTCGCTCCGGCCGCCGTCGCCATGCCTCCGGTTGCTCCGGCCATGCAAGCGCCAGTCGCGCCAGCTCCAGCTCCAGCACCAGCGCCAGCGCCGGCTCCAGCACCAATGCCAGTCGCCGAACCGGCTGAAGCCCCAATTGCTGATGTCGATTTCGCGCCAGAACCAGCCCCAGTTGCACCGGAACCGGCTGCTCCGCAAGTTAGCTTTACGATGCCAGAACCTACTGCCGCGCAGTTGCCGACTATGCCGGCCCCATCCATCCCAGACCTCAACCAGATTCTCCCGCCTCCGCCGCCAGCTCCATTTACCCCGGCCGCCCCGGAGCCAGTCATGCCTAGTCCATCCGGCGCCGTCGATATGAGCGCTCCGGCCGATGACATTCAACTCCCGGTCGTGCCAATTCAGCCAGCGACCTTCACGGAAGCAGGCGACGATACGCCGAAGGGTAATACGACCAACAATGTCTATCCGGATCCGGCCGCCTTCCACATTCCAGGCATGTAGAAAGCCTCAAAAAATACGCCAGCTCACCCGCCGGCGTATTTTGTTATTCTGAATCGGAATCGACTTTATGAACAACCTTGGTTTTTCGCGCCTTGATAGCCTTGATAGCCTTCGCGCTACTACGCTTTACAAAGCCGCCCGCTCGTCGCGACAGCTTCATCGCGCGCTCCAGATTATACTTTGCTGGCTTCATTACTAGCCTAAAACCGCCAATCAATTCCTCGACACGTACGTCAAAACCGCTCTTGAACTCCAACAGATGGTTATTTGGCGAAAAATCACCTTCCATGCCGTAGAAATTCACGCGCTTAATCCCGCGCTCAAAACAATTCGTCAGCAAATAATCCTGCAAAACCGTCATCGCGTTCATGCGACGATATTTCTGCACGGTGCCAGAAATAAAGCTAATTGTCTCGTTCGGGTGGTCAAAAATTACGCGCCCAGCCACAATTGCATTATCTTCTTTGCGGCGCGCAATATGAAAATGCACCTGATCGCCAAACTCGTCCCAAATGTGCTCATAATAAGCCACATCGCGACTCTTTACACCATGAATATCATTGCTGCCAGAAATTGCCAACGCTACATCTTCGAGCTCCGACTTGTCTTTTGCTTCGGAAATAATCAAATCTTTGCTACATTTTCGCAACTTATTGCGCACATTCTTCTTGTATGATGCGCGCACTTCGTCGATGCTCTCGAACTTCGACAAATCCTTTACGCTCACCCAGCGATTTGACTTGTTCTCAACCTTCGTCGTTCGACCTTCGTACTTAAAGCCGTACTTTTCGAACAGGGCCATTAGCTCGTCTATATTGTTCTCGCGTAGAATCTCACCCTTCACATCGCGCACTGTCCAAATAACTGGTGGGAAAATTTCCAAAGTTGTATTTGGGCCTTCTTTCGCCTTTTTGACAATATTTTTGAGCCAAAACTCGACTACTTTCAAGTCATTCCAGTCCAGCACTGGCCCCATCGGCACCATCGCCATGCCGTTCTTCGAATAGACGATTCCGCCAGCCAGAATAATATCGCGCTGCTTAACGCCCCAAATTTCCGCATTCCAGCCGATTTTGCGACGCATTCGCGCGCGCTCCGCCATCTGATACAGATTCCCGTACGGATTTTTCTGCTCAAACTTACGGAACTCCGCCTCCTCCAATTTTACAAATTCCATACCCCTATTTTACCACCTCAATGGGCGCCAAAATACACCCCAGTTCTACCGTCTCGGTCGCTATAAAACCAGCCATATCTTGCGCGCAAAATCTTTTCTTCACAAGGCGTAAAATCTAACTGCGCCGTATCGACCGGCTTTGCGTCTTCGGCCACAGAAATCGTAATATGGGGCAGAGCAATCGTATTAAAAACCGCCTTCGCTCGCTCGTCGCCGCCGCGGAATCCAACCACGATCCCCTCATTGCGCCCATCATTCCCGTATTTTGCTGCGCATACCTCAATTTCGCGCCCTAGCAAATCCTCATGCAGCTCCGTCCCGCCAGGTCGAAAAGCTGTCGTAATATGCGGAAACTCAATCGCTCGCGCCAGCTTCGGCTCAAACGCGCGCAAAAATTCGCCCCGCTCTATAAAAAATCCACAATAAATCACCTTCATCTCAATTATTATAACCGTTCGACCCCACCCGCGCCAATCTGTCAAAAGTGCTATAATATGCTTATGAATAAGAAGAAGTCAACCGCGCCACAAAACTATTCGACTAGAGTGATTGTTATTTTGATTCCTCTCGTTCTGGCGTTCGTACTCTGTGCGATTTCTTTCTTTGTTTTCACCGTCAAACCGAATCTTACGAAAGCCCCAGCAGAACAAAGTCTGCCAGAGATTCCGAAACCAGAAGTCACTGGCGGCGTTCGTGGTGAGCTTGGCATCGACAAAAACGTCAATGAGGCGACGATTGACCAATATCTTGGCCGAGCCGATTCTATATATCGCGACATGCGCATGCTTGAGGATCCTGCCAACTACGAGGCAATCAATGGCGACCGCTTCCTCTCTGGTTTCGTCGAGGGTTTCGAAGTTGTTCCGCTCCCGTATCTTATGCCGGTTACGGGCCTTCCGGAAGCTGTCGGCGATACTTATACTGGTAAAACACTTTTCGGTCTATCTGAAGACGGTAGCTATGTCGCAAACTACAACGAATCAATGACTATTCTCGAAGAGCTTTTCCCGAAAGATAAGAACATTTTCCTCATGTGCGGCGGCGGCGGTTATGCTGGCATGACGAAAAATCTCCTCGTCTCGCTCGGCTGGGATGGCGACAAAATTTGGAACACTGGCGGCTACTGGTACTACGAAGGCGAGCATAATGTTCAGGTCAAGCAGACCGACGAACAGGGCAACGTTACCTATGATTTCGACCTCGTCAAGTATCACGACATCGACTTTACTAAACTAACTCCAAAGACCTCCTATGCACTGGTTTTGCCATCTCGCAAAAACTAGGTGTATAATACAAACTACATGAGTACTATCAGAGAGCTTCAGGATCGCGCCTGGCAAAACAAGATTAATCACGGCTTTGACCTCGAGAATGTCAATCATGAATTTTGTCTATTGTACGGCGAAGTCGCCGAGGCTTTCGACGCGTACAACAAGAAGCAAGAACATCTCGAAGAAGAACTCGCCGATATTGGCATTTATCTTATGGGCTTGTCGCGCATGTTGAACGTCGATCTCGAAGATGCGATTCTGCGCAAGATGGCCAAAAATGAAAAGCGCGTCTACAAGAATGTGAATGGCGTCTTTATCAAAGTGAACGAAGACTAAAAAAAGACCCCGCAAGGGGTTTTTTTAATGCTTTTTGTGCTTCGGTTTTCTCATTGCTCGGTCGGCCGCTCGCAATATTAGTGCTATGCCATAAGTACAGGCCAAAATCAGCCCACACCACAACACCGACATATAAACCGGTTGCGCATAAACCATCAAGAATGGATATGGTCCGACCATCACGCGGAGAATATTCAAAACGATTGCCACTATCGCATAGAGTAAAGTTGGCGCCAAACCAATCCAAATCTCACGCCCGCGCTGAATATTGTACTTTTCCAAAAAGATAAAGCTCGCCACCGCCAGGAGAGGGCAGAGCGTATGTAGCTCAAGCATTGCGCCGCGCGTCAAAATCGCCTTTAGTCCATAGCCAGTCATCCAAGACAGCAAAGTCACGCAAACAATGAAAGTTAGCGCTACGCAAATCGTCGCTGCATATTTCATCAATTCCACCTTGCGCGGAATCTTGTGCTTACCGCCATTGATCCTTCGTAAAAGATAAAAACCATAAATTATCGTCGCAACCAGCAAAAAAGCATTACTAAGCTGCGTGTAGTAAATGAAAGCCGGCAGTCCCATCTCGGCTACAACCATATCGAGCCCAAAAAACTCCAGAATAATAATTAAAAAGTCGCAAAACAATGCCGCAATATCAAACTTTTTGTTTTTGCTCATGCTTAAATTATATCATTGCGCCGCAAAAATACCTCCCCTTGCGAGGAGGTATTCTGCCAGAAGATTATTCTGCTTCGAGTTCGTAGGTTGCGCCTGCAAACCAGACTTCGCCAGTCGCTTTGTCGCGAATGATATAGAAGAATGGCTTGTCGAAGTTTATGTCGATCTCGGTTACTGGGACCTCAAAACGATAATCGAAGCCACCTGCGGCGTCGCCCATGCCTCCGCCGTAAGTCACGGCCGCAGCCTTAATGCCGTCGTTCGAGAATTCGATATCTGCCTTGTGGCCCATCAAGTCGATCGCTTGATTTTCCACGCTAAGCATCTTCGACAAATCTGCCTGTTCGGAGTCGAAGATTTTTTCGATTCCAACCTTCTTCAATTCTTTCTTCAGATCATAGTCTTTATTGTACTTGAAGAATGGGATGCTACCAGTAAGCTTAATGACTGAACCGTCTTCAAAGTTTTCTGCCTTAATCTCCTTAACGCTGTCTGCTAGTTCGGAAATCGATTCTGCGCTAGCGCTTGCGAGATATTCAGACAACTCGGTTTCCTTTGGCATGATGCCGATATATTGCAAAGTTGCGCCGTCATATTCTTTCAAATCTTTGGCAAATACCTTTACGCTATCGTCCTCATTCCAGTAGAAATCAGTCGAGACATCAACTTTCTTGTAGTTTTCGTCGAGTTCTTTGACGAAGGTATCGAGCACTGCATCAGGAATTTCGGCAGGAGTTGCATCGCCTTCTGGCTTGTAGCTGCTTTCGTCGGCGTACCACTTCTTGTACTCTTCCTTCAGTTTGGCGCGAATCGCATCTTCGCCCAAGGTCTTCACGATGTCGTAGTTATTAATAGTTGCGCCGATCTCTGCGCCCTTAACGCCTTCTGTGCCGTTAAATTCCATCTCTTCAAACTGCGGTTCGCCGGACATGTTTACTGTTACGCAGTCAACGGAATGCTTATAGTCCTCATGGTCGTATTTTGCGCTATAGTTTATGCTTGGAGCAACGGAGCCGGGTGCACACTGAAGGGCATGTTCCCAGTTCATATCAATCGCCAAGGCATTGATGAGCAGATAATTAAGATCGCTCATTTGGTAATCTTCTACAATCCCGTCAATGATACCAAGCGTCTGATTGCTGACCCAGTTATTAATATTGTCAGCGTTGGCGAAATCGTCAAATACTACATCTGCGCCGTAGTTAGACTGAAGTCCGTCAATATAGCTAGGAACAATCGCGTCCTTCATCGAATTGCGTACGAAAAATGCATTTGCGAGCGTGCGATTGGTACTATTAAGATATTTCTTCGCCTTATAATCGCCCAAAATGTTCGTAATTTCTTCCTTGGCTTCGCCGTCGGAGCCATCCGCAATCATATTGAGTGCGTACTTGATTGAGAGTGGACTATAAATCAAATTCTCATGTTTTTCATCGAGCTTCAAGAGGCTCAGATCGAATTCGCTCAAGCCATTGCCGCTCATGCGATAGGAATCAATCGTTGTAGCTTCGCCGCCTTCGGTCGTATCGTTCGACTGAGGCTTCTTGTTGTTATTCCAGTACCAAGCACCAAAAATCGCTGCCGCAAAGAGAAGAACGACCAAGACGCCGCCCAAAACAGCCTTGCCTTTGCCTTTTTTCTTTTCCTCAGCCGCTACGATTGGCTGAGTTTCGGTAGCCGGCGCAGATGGCTCGCCAGTGGAATTCATTGCTTCACCGGCTGCTTCCGCTGGAGCCTCGGCTCCTTCGCCGCCCTCGACAGGTGCCTCAACTGGAGCTTCCTCGGCAGGAATTTCGTTGTTCTCGATAGGTGCCTCGCCCTCGATTGGCGCTGCCGCCTCAGTTTCGATTGGTGCTTCGCCTTCGACCGGTGCTTCCGTTGCTTCAGGAGCGTTATCGCTCATCTCGGCCGCTGGGGCCTCATCGAAAAGCTTGTTTGCATCATCGTTTGGTGCAGTATTGTCGCTATCCATTTTTCTCCCTTATAGCTTATGCTTATTAAGTCCAATTATAACATAAAAAACGAACATCAAAAAAGCACCTCAAACGGTGCGTTCTTGCAAAACTATGGTCGGGGCGACCCGACTTGAACGGGCGACCTCGCAGTCCCGAACCGCGCGCGCTACCAACTGCGCCACGCCCCGACAAAAGCTACCGGCGAACCAGTAGCCATATTATATCACAGTTTTGTTCTCTGGTATAAACTCACGTGGTAAGTGTCGCCATTTTCTCGCAAAGTCAAATCATACGAGCTTCTCTCGGTATATCCTTCGCGCGGGAATGCTAAATCGTTACTCTTTGAAGCCTTCTCGATATACCAAATCTCCTCATGCTCAGCCATAAAAGCATCGAAGTCGTGAATCTTGCCAAAATAACTATCGCGCAGCGGGTAGAGTGAGCCCATGTCGTAGTTGACCAACTCATCGACCAAATAAACTTTGTTTTGTGTTCCTGAATAGAACGACAAATCATAGTAAGTCCAAACCGACCCAGTCACGATTGGCAACTCATCATTCATGGAGGCAATTGCCTCGTATAATTCGCGGCTTACTGAACTGTTTTGGTTTGAATCATTCGTCGAACCGATGCCATAAACCGTCGCGATGCCTGCGATTGAGTTTGCCGCCAAAACAACCGCCGCCCCTGTAATTAGGGCATATTTCTTGCGCTCTGCAACTTTTTTCTGCTTACGCTTCACGATAGGCTCGTTAATCAGGCATACTAGCCCTACGCCAGGAGCCAATGCAGCGGCGCAAATCATGGAATAAATCACGTAGCGTGACACGAACATTGGCTTCAACGGCGGCATCGAGAGCAACACTAATGCAATAATCGGCACCAAAGCCATCAGGCTCACCAATCTCATTTTTTTGTGCGTTTTTACAAAAATTGCAAGTACCGTTACAAACTCAAGGATCGATAAAACTAAAAACCAGTTATTTGTCTTATTCGCCGTTTGGTAAAGTGTTGCCTCGGTCCAAAAATCGGCAATTGTATTCACGCCGGTCGCGCCAATCCAGAAGCCCTGTTCGACACTCGAAACTTGCGCCCATAGACTTGGAATCCATGGCAAAAATAGCGCGACGGAAATAAAGTAATAGAGAAAGATTTTCTTTTTGAAGAAGTTGGCTTTGTGGATATAGATTAGATAAGCTACGTGCGCAATCCAAGCTAGGGCAGTGAAATAATGCGTCCACATGCCTAGCGCAACCAGAATCGCGTAAATAATCCACCATTGTTTCTTGCCGTTATCGATAGCGACCTGCATAAAATAGGTCGCCGCGAAAACAATCGCGCAAACCATCGTGTACATGCGCATTTCTTCGCCGTAGCGGATAAAGACCGGAGAAATGCTCAGGAGCAGGCTACTTACAATTGCGGCGCGTGCGCCATATTTATATTTCACCCACAAGAAGGCGAACATGATAGCGATTGCGCCAAAGACTGTCGAGAGGCAGCGCATTGCGAAGTCGGTATGTCCGAAAAAATGCGCCCAAGATTTCAAAGCAAAATAATAGAGGGGCGGATGAACGTCTGCGGCTGTCAGCGACCAAACTTTTCCGAAATCAAAATGTGTCAAATAGGCGCTATAGGATTCGTCGAACCAAATCGATCTACGCATGTTTACGAAGCATAGAATCATATATAGTAGGCCCAAGCAAGCTGGCGCCAACCAACAAATCAATCGTTTTCGTTTTGCTAAGAAATCTTTCATATTCCAATTCTAGCACAGTTATGTTATTATAACATTTGTCCGACCGCGACATTGGCGGTCACCACGATTATCGGGGTTTGGCGCAGTTGGTAGCGCGCGCGCTTTGGGAGCGCGAGGTCAGCAGTTCGAGCCTGCTAACCCCGACCATTTCCGTAAAATATGCCCGCAAGGGGCTATTTTTATTGCCGAAATCGTGCCGATATTGACTAATTATCGCGGATATGGTATAATTAAAAAGATTGGCTCAAAGCCGGTCGTATCTTACTACTTCCATGAGAACAAGGGGGTCTGCAATCGTGGATGAAACAATATCAATAGAGGAATTTACGCCAATGACTTACAGCGCTTTTACTGATAAGTTTACTAGCGCAAGAGACATTGTCGGCGTAAAATTGGCAAGCTGCGCTCGCGAGCGCAATCGCATGGACTTCTATCCGGTCTATTACAAGATTACGGGCAGAACAAAAGAATATGAGTCGGCGATGAAGAAATGTGACTGTAAGGGTGAGCCGCGAACCGAGGAGGGCATTAAGCGATTGAAAGATATCGCTGGCATCCGTATCGTGATATCCTATAAGTCCGATCTCGAAAGCGTCAAGGCTGATATCAAAAAGCACTTTCCGAAGGCTACTGAAAAGAAGCTCAAGAAAGGCAGTGGCTATGATGCGACGCATATGTTCGTTGAGGTTGAAGTGCTGGTCGGAGATCACATTGAGAAGGTAGTCGTCGAGATTCAGATTGTTACTATCGGAATGAATGACTGGTCCAAGCGTCAGCACCCCGATTACAAAAAGGCGAACAAGAAATCGGCGGAAGGCGCAATCTATCGCCGCATGGCGGAAATCTACGCCGAGCTTGAAGAGCTTCAAGAGCAGCTCCGCGAGCTAGGAATTTACTATTCCGAGCCGGTTTCAGAAGATTCGGTAGTATCGTATTTTCATCGCTAATCCTCTGCGCCTTATCATCAAAAACGCCTCGGGTTATCCCGGGGCGATTTTTTGTTATTTTAGCTCAATACTTTCGTTCGGTAGTAGCGCTTTGTATTCGGCATTAACCTCAGCGCAAGCGCGGCTCAGCCAGTTATTATTAATTCCGCGGCCGACATCGGACAGAATCGCATCGTGGCAAGGAATAAAGATTTTCGCCTTGGCCTTCGTAATATATTCCATCGCCTCGAACATCTTGAGCCATGGCGCAGCACTCGCGACCGCAATCGCTTCCACTTCTTCTTTTGGGAAATCAAGCGAATCGCCTAGATGCGCAAAGAGCCGATTGATTACAACGCCAATATTCTCACACGGAATCATTCCAGGAACGATCTCCGCGTGTGTTTTGCTGAAGAATTCAAGGCGAAATTCGCCCGCCTCAATCACATCACCGGCCTCGACCGCCTTTGCGCCCGCAATCGCCGCAACATTGTCGTTCGTTGTAAAGATTACAACATTTGGGTTTGCTGCGCGCATCCTATCGATGACGGCCGGTTGAAAGTGGTCGCCATGTTTATGTGTTACGACAATCGCGTCAAGATTATCGATGTTCGGCAATGTTTTTTCGAACTCGACCGGGTCGATTAGAAGCCCGCGCTCGTTCTCTTCAACTAAAAATCCTGAGTGCTCAAATTTCGTAACTTTCATGCCTAAATTATATGTTATAAAACAGCCCCGTCGCAACATTTGTCAAGATGTTTTAAAACCATATACAGGTGTTATACTATTTAAAGGTACAGAATTTTATTTAGGAGTGTAAATGCCGGAGTATAAGTATAAAAATACCGCGAAGAAGAAGCCTCAGAAACCAAACAAGACCTTCAATTTTTTGCGCCTTGCAATCTTTTGGTGTCTCGTTATTTCCTTCATTTGGCTCATTTTTGGCGGCGCATTGGGTGGCGGGCAATTTGAAGAAGAGAAGAGCTTGACCGAGATTCTCGAACTCGCCAAAGCCGAGAAATTGGAGACGATCACCGTTCGCGGTACCGAGCTTCATGTGACGCCGCGCAAAGATACCGACCTCAAGCCTATGGTTTCACGCAAAGAGGGCGGCAGCAGCTTGCAAGAGCAGGGCTTCGCAGAAGTTGTCGAGTCTGGCAAGGTTTCCATTAAAGTCGAAGAAGCGACCGATTTCTGGGGTACGATTCTTGATGCCGCAATGATTGTTTTGCCGACCATTCTAATCATCGGTTTCTTGATCTACATGATGCGTCAGGCGCAAAGCATGAATAATCAGTCGATGGGCTTCGGCAAGTCTAAGGCTCGCCTCTATGGTAATGAAAAGAAGAAAGTTCTCTTCGAAGACGTCGCAGGCAACGAAGCGGCCAAGCAGGATTTGTCCGAAATCGTTGACTTCCTCAAGAACCCAAAGAAGTACGAGCAGCTCGGCGCCAAGATTCCGCGCGGTGTTTTGCTTGCCGGCGACCCAGGTACTGGTAAGACCTTGATGGCTCGTGCTGTTGCGGGCGAAGCTGGTGTCCCGTTCTTCTCAATTTCCGGCTCCGAATTTGCTGAAATGTTCGTCGGCGTTGGCGCTTCTCGTGTCCGCGACCTCTTCAGCAAGGCCAAGAAAAACGCCCCAAGTATCATTTTTATCGATGAAATCGACGCTGTTGCTCATAAGCGCGACGCTCGCGGTGGTGCTGGCCGCGAAGACGAACAGACTCTGAACCAGATTTTGGTTGAGATGGATGGCTTCGAGAACGAAACCGGTGTTATTGTAATTGCCGCTACGAACCGTATCGATATGCTTGATAAGGCGCTCCTTCGTCCAGGCCGCTTCGATCGTCACGTTAATGTTACTTTGCCGGAGCGCAAAGATCGCATCGAAATCCTCAAGGTCCACTTCAAGAATAAGCCAGTCGAAGACGATGTCGACCTCGACGCTCTTGCTGCTAAAACGGCTGGTAGTAGTGGCGCCGATCTCGCCAACATGGCAAACGAAGCTGCTATTACGGCCGCCCGCAACAATCGCAAAAAGATTACGAATGCAGATCTTACCGAGGCCTTTGAGCGTATCGCCATTGGCCCAGAGCGCAAGTCCAAGGTCATGAATGATCATGAGCGCAAGTTGACTGCCTATCATGAAGCTGGTCACGCTATCGTCGGCCATGTTCTGCCAGATTCCGATCCAGTACACAAGGTTACGATTATTCCTCGCGGTCGCACTGGCGGTGTTACTTGGTTCCTTCCTCCGGAAGATCGCAGCTACAAGAATATTTATGAGCTCAAAGACGTCCTCGCTCGCGCTATGGGCGGCCGTGTTGCCGAACGTATCATTTATGGCGAAGATGGTGTAACGACTGGTGCCAGCTCCGATCTTCAACATGTCGCTCAGCTCTCCCGTGAGATGGTTACGGAAGAGGGCCTTGGCTCAAAGCTTCGCGATCAGGTCTTCAATACCGATGAAGTTAACTTCTTTGGCGATCGCGCAAAGATTTATTCCGAGAAAACTTCCGAGCTCATCGACGAAGAAATCGAAGCTCTCAACAAAGAGGCCAACGCCCGCGCCGAAGCCGTTCTAAAGGCCAACCGCAAGCTCCTCGACAAGCTCGCTGAAGCGCTCGTCGAGAAGGAAACCCTCGAGGCCTCCGAAGTAAAAGATATTCTCAAGGGCTCGACCCTTCCGGACGCAGCAAAATTACATGACTAAAAACTAAAAAGAAGAGAAAATGGCAATCAGAAAGAATCGAATTCGCTCGGCGATTTCACTAGCAAATACAAAACTATCCGTCAAAACCGCGGCAATCGTTTTGGCTAGTTCGACTCTGATTTCGGCGCTTCTTGGCATCTTCCGCGACCGCTGGCTCAATACGATGTATCTCGATACCTATCCAGCGGCGCTCGATGCTTATACGGCCGCCTTCACGGTTCCGGATTTTCTCTTCTTTATCATCACTTCCGGCGCGCTTGCTGTGACTTTTGTGCCAGTTTTCAATGAGCGTCTTGCGAACAATGACAAAAAGGCCGCTTGGCAACTTAGTGCTAGCACGCTGAACTTTCTCGCTCTAGTTAGCTTCTGCGCCTCAATTCTTATCATGGTCTTCGCTGGTCCGCTCGTCCGCTATGTTGTTGCGCCAGGTCTGAATGAATCGGCCACCTCGCTTGCTATCAACATGATGCGCGTGATTGCGATTAATCCGCTCCTGTTCTCGATTTCTACAGTGACTGCCTCGATGCAGCAAGCTGTTCGCCGCTTCGTCTTCTATGCTGCAGCGCCAGCCCTCTATAACATCGGCATCATTATCGGTATTCGCTTCTTTACGAATGGTATTAATATTTTTGGCTGGCAAGTCTTCGAAGGTGGCATTATGGGCGTCGCAATTGGCGTCGTCTTCGGCGCAATTCTTCAGCTCCTCACGAGCATTATCGGCCTCGTCGGCCTCGGTTTCGATTATGAATTCAAGATTCACTGGAAGAACAAAGGTTTCCGCCGCATCTTGAGCATTCTTCCGTCCCGTTCCGCCGACCAGAGTATCGATTACGTCATGAGTATCGTTAATACTAACCTCGCTAGCCGCATGGGCGAGCAGTCGATTCGTGCCTTTCAGCAGGCCAGCTCGCTCCATTCCATGCCGGTCAACTTAGTCGGCGTCGCCATTGCGAACGCATTCTTCTCGAAGCTTAGCGAAGAAGTGGCGCGCAAAGATGAAAAAGCTTTCCGCGAAACCTTCTGCACGGCGCTCCGCACAATTATTTGTATCTCGATGCCCGTATCCGTCATTGCTTTCTTCGCGCGTGGCTACGTCGTCAACTTCATCAAGAACGGCGGTAACCCAAAAATCGCCAGCGTGCTCGCCGCTTTTATTGTCGCCATTTTCTGTCAGTCTGTATTTCACATTGCTTCGCGCGGTTTTTACGCCAAGCAAAACGCCAGAACGCCGCTCATTATCTCTGTTATCGCTTTCGTAATCCAGCTCGCTTTCGCTTTTGGCCTCAGCGCGCTCGGCTTTGGTCCGGAAGGCCTTGCCTATGCCACGAGCATCTCTGCGCTTGCTGAAGTCGGCATGCTTCTCATCGCACAACATCGCGATATGGAAGGGAAGCTCTTTGATCGCAAATTCTGGAGCTCAATGATTCGCATTAGCCTCGCTTCCGGCATCTCCGGCATCATTACTTGGATCTTCGTTAAGCTCCTCCCGCTCCGCGCCACCGATCAATCCTTCTTCGCGACCTTCCCGAAGTTCTGCATTATTGCCGGTATTGGCCTCCTATCCTACGTCCTCATTTGCTACATTCTTCGCGTCGAAGAAATCCGCCCAGTCGTCCAGCGCTTCACGTCAATCCTCTTCCGCAACCCATTTGCGCAAAGCAAGTCCAAAAAGAAATAAAGCAAGCCGGCCGTATGATAAACAGGATAATGAAAAGCGGCGGCAAAAAGGCGTATCTCAAGGACCTAGAGCGCCTAGATTATGCGTTAGTATCCGATGAAATTTGTACGGTTACCAACGTCAACTATTCAAACGACGACTTGTTGGAACATACCCTTGATGTATTCTTTTGTTCGGACGGCGTTAAGCGCCCAATTCTTATTGATATCCATGGTGGAGGATTTATATCTCACGACAAAAAAGTGGACAATGTATTTTGCAATGTGATGGCGCAGAAAGGATTTGTTACTTTTGCGCTCAATTATCGACTTGCCTATCCTAAAAATACAGTTTTTGATCAGCTGGTAGATGTAAGGAATGCGATTGTATGGATAAGAGACCACGCTGCTTCATATAATGCAGATGTGAATGCTATTTATATCGTAGGTCACTCATCGGGCGCGGTGCTTGCGGTGGCGGAAGCTATGGCGAGCAAAAGCTATAGCGGTCTAATATTGGACTGTGGACTTATGCATTTTCATAAGAAAAGCATTGCTTATTGGGGAATGCGTAATATGGTTTTTCCGAAGAATTACAAGAAAGACGCAAGGTATCAAAATCTTATCTTTGAGCAGAATCCCGACATAAAGAGTCTGCCGAAGTTGGCGCTCATTACAAACTCGTCGGACGAACTCAAGGATATGACTTACTATTTTGATGAGTTATTGCGAAAGAATAATATAGAGCATCGACTTTTTGACGAGGGCTCGCAAGGGCATATGGGGATTATTTTTAACCCAGAGCCTAATCTTATCGATTCAGTCTGTGACTACATTAGAAAGTGACCTTGCGATATAGCGGAGCAACAAAAACCCGCCGGCTAGCGGCGGGTTTTATCGGAAGCGATTATTCTTCGTCTTCAATCTTTTCTTCTTTTGGTGCCTTCTTGGCTTTGTCAGCAATCTTTTCGCCAATTTCCTTGGCTTTCTTGCCGGCATCCTCGCCGAAATCCTTGGCCTTTTTACCAGCTTCTTTGCCAAAATCTTTGGCCTTCTTGCCAGCTTTCTTCCCGGCCTTCTTGATGTCTTCGCGAGTTTCCTTACCGGATTTTGGTGCCATGACAACACCGGCTACTGCGCCAGCGATTGCGCCGAGCGCCGCGCCGAGGAAAAATCCACCTTTCTTCTTTGCACCTTCGCAGTTGCATTCACCTTCGCAATTGCACTTGCCCATGTGATTATTCCTTTCCTTCTTTTTCTTCCTCGGTTTTTGCCTCGGAATTTACTTTGCGCTTGGCGGCACTGGAGCTCTTGCGGCGACTTGCGCGGCGCTCCTTGCCGTCCATGTAATTATCTACGAAATAGCGCACGAGACCGCCCACGGTCGTAAAATCGCGGACGTTCTCGGCAATATCGCCAGCTGTTTCGGCAATATTCTGACCCTGAATCATAATCTTCTTCGCTTCTTTCGTAACGCGAATCAATGAAATCAACAAAACGATTCCGATGACCAAGAAGATGAAAAGGGTAATCGATAGAATAAATACTAAAATCCAGGCAGGCGTTTCCATGTACTAGTTCTCCTGAAGCTTCATGAATTCTTGGTAAGCGGCGTAGAAGTTGGCTGGATCGCCAGTGGTGAGCCACTTGCCCTTGCTGTTTGTAACGATAACATCGCCAGACTTTGCAAGCTTGGTGATAGCATCGACGGTCCAGAGCTCGTTGTCGAGACCAGTGTTGGTTGGTTCGAGATGAGCGAAGACTTCTGGGGTCAAGAGATAGCGGCCATAGGAAGTCAAGTTCGAAGGAGAATCTTCTGGCTTGGCTGGCTTTTCGACGATGTGGCTCAAAGTGCGCTTGTTTTCGTCCTTGAGGGCAATCATGCCGTACTTCTTCCAAACTTCTTTTGGCATTTCCTGGGCGGTGATGATAGCCTTTGCATCTGGGTTAGCAGCATAAGTTTCGATCAAAGTCTTAACGTCGCCTTCGCCAAAGATAAGGTCATCGCTATAAAGCGCCAAGAAGGCTTCGTCGTCCTTCAAGTATGGCTTGGCGCTAGCGATTGGGGAACCGTTGCCGTATGGCAATTCTGGGTCCTGCTCGATAACGGTAATGTCAGCAATCTCGAGCACCTGGCGAACGCTTTCGAAACGATCAAGCTTGTTCTGCGAAGCGAGCTGCTTGTAGATCTTTTCGCATGGATTATTGAAATAATCTTCGTAAATTGGCTTACCTTCATGGGTAGCGACGATGATAATTTCTTTGATACCGCCAGCGACACATTCCTCAACGACGTATTGCATGATTGGCTTTGGACCAAGTGGCAACATTGCCTTTGGGATAGTCTTGGTAATTGGCAAGAAACGGCTCGCGAATCCTGCGTCTGTGATTACTGCTTTGGTTGGCATTTTATAGGACATAATTCTTTCTCCTTTATTCCTATTTTACGACAATTTCTTTTTAATTAACTCATTTACCGTGGCAGGGTTGGCCTTACCCTTAGACTTCTTCATAACTTGCCCAACCAAGAAGCCAATCGCCTTCATTTCGCCGTTTCGGACATCTTCGGCCGCTTTCGCGCACTCTGGCGCCGTCAAAACTTCATCAATAATCGCCTCAAGCGCACCTTCGTCGTTCTCTTGCAAGAGGTTCATTTCCTTTGCGAGTGCATGTGGCGTCTTCGAGGTATTCTTCGCATTGTAGAGCGCCAAGAACACTTCCTTGCCAGCCGTCGACGAAAGTTCCTTCTTCTCGACCATCTCGGACAATTCAGTCAATTCTGCGCCAGTCGCCAACTTGAAATCTTTGTCCAAGTTTTCTTCGGCGAGCAAAACGCTAGCAAACCAGTTCGCAACGCGTGGCGCCAACTTGACGTCCTTATCGCAAACTTCGCTCAAACGCTCTGCCAAAATCGGATAATTAATGATCGCTTCGCGCGCGCTGTCATCCAAGTTCAAAACGCCAAACTTCGAGCGATAATCCTGCGGCATTGCGCCCATCGAAGCGGCGATCTTGTCGACATATTCTTGCGTCAAAACTACTGGTGGCAAATCTGGATCTGGCATGTAGCGATAATCTTGCGCCTCTTCCTTTCCGCGCTGCGGGGAAGTCTTGCCGGTCGCGTCGTTCCAGCCTAAAGTCTGCTGCTTTACCTCGCCACCTTTCTCAAGTACGGAAATTTGGCGCTTAATTTCGTATTCAATCGCGCGCTCGACGCTACGGAACGAGTTGAGGTTCTTGGTCTCCGTGCGCGTGCCGAGCTTGTCGGTCTTCGAAACGGAAACGTTTACGTCGAAGCGCATGTTGCCCTGATAGAGGTCGCCATTCGTCGCATTCGCATACATCATCAAACGATGCAACTCTTCGCAGTACAAACGAGCCTGTGCGGCAGAATGCATGCCGGGCAAATCGGTCACGATTTCCAAAAGTGGCGTACCGGCGCGGTTCAAGTCGACCAAAGAATAGTCGCCATAGTGCGTCGATTTTGCTGCGTCTTCCTCGAGGTGCGCGTGATGAATCTTCACCTCGCTACCGTCAGGCAAATGAATGATACCAGAACCGACAATCGGCTGATACATCTGCGTAATCTGATAGCCCTTTGGCAAATCTGGATAATAGTAGTGCTTGCGGTCGAAGCGGCTTGCAAGATTAATCTTACAGTTCATCGCCAAACCGGCGCGCACGCACTTTTCAATTGCTGCCTTGTTCAAAACCGGCAGAACGCCAGGCAAAGCGTAGTCGACTGGACTAACGCAAGCGTTCGGCTCCTTATCGACCGCATCGTTATCGACGCCGCTAAACAATTTCGTCTTCGTGTTTAGCTGAACGTGACATTCGATGCCAATCGTTGCTTTATATTCACTCATTAGATAGCTCCTAAGTCCTTTAATGCCTGTTTGTAGGTCGCTAATGCATGCTGCGCTTGAGCGTAGCTAGGCGCAAAATCGGCTTCGTGTGCAATCTGGTTACGCAATTTATGCGCATGCCAAACCGCATTTAGCTGCGAGAAGCGATCTTTTCCGATTCGCTTCAATCTGTCGCCCATCGTACGGCCAGAAATACCAAGCTCGCACATCGCCTTATCGAGCAACTTGTCGCCCTTGATAATTGCTAGCGAATAGCTCGCCTCATTTTCTGGTTTCAACGAATTTTCAATTCCTAAAAACGCAATCTGATAAGCTTCGCGGTCCAAGCGGAATTTATGCTTGCCGGTCAACTTAATTGCAACCAGAATTAGCACACCTACAACGATAATCGCCAATGCAAATACCGGTAGAGATTTGTCCATTAAGCTTGCTCCTCCACCGTCTTTGCGATGCTAAGCAAGAGCTGGTCGTCGCGGCGCTGACCAATCAACTGGACGCCTACTGGCAAACCGGCCTTGGTCTTTCCTGCCGGAACGGAAACCGATGGCATACCAGTCAAACTCGTCGGCACGGTCATCACGTCTTCCAAATACATCTTCAACGGATCGCTCGTATTCTCGCCAATCTTGAAAGCCGGATTTGGCGCAACCGGGCAGAGCAATGCGTCGTACTTCTCGAGTAACTCGTTATAGCCATTAATCAAGAGCGTGCGCGCCTTCTGTGCTTTCAAATAGTAAGCGTCATAGAAGCCAGAGCTCAACACGAAGTTGCCAATCATGATACGGCGCTTGTTCTCGGTCATGAAACCTTCGTCACGCGTATTGTTGTAAAGTCCGGCCAAATCGTCGAACTCAGCAGCGCGATGGCCGTAGCGAATACCGTCATAGCGGCTCAAGTTTGACGCCACCTCGGCAGGCTGCACGATGTAATAAATCGCCAAAGCATACTTCGCGATCGGCAATTTTACTTCTTCGATCTCGAAACCGACCTTCTCGAGCTTCTTCGCATAATCTTTTACGATGCTGACAACCTCTTTATCGACACCTTCGCCCATAAAATCAGTAATCAAACCAATCTTTTTCTTCTTTGGCGTAATTTCATCCAAATCCTTGGTCCAGTAGTCATCCAAAGTCGTCGAATCTTTCTCGTCCTTGCCGGCCATAATCTTCATAATCAAGTCGGCATCTTCAGCGGTCGTCGCAAAACAGCCCATCGTATCGGTCGAGGAAGCCATCGCAACCACGCCATAGCGGCTCACGGCGCCATAAGTTGGCTTCACGCCGTAAACGCCGTTAAAGCTGGCTGGCTGGCGAATCGAACCGCCCGTATCGGAACCGAGCGCAAACGGTACAATGCCAAGCGCTACCGCTACAGCGGAACCGCCAGACGAACCGCCCGAAACGCGCTCCATATCGGCGGAGTTATGCGTCACGCCAAAGTAAGAGTTCTCGGTGCTACCACCATGCGCAAATGCATCCAAGTTCGTGCGACCAATCACAATCGCGCCCTCAGCTTCGAGCCTCTTTACGGCCGTCGCGGTAATCGGCGCCGCAAAATCTTCAAGCATGCGTGCGGCGGCAGTTGTATTGCCATCGCGGCTCAAGTAATTATCCTTCAACGCAAAAGGTACGCCCGCCAAACGGCCAACCGGCTCGCCTTTTGCAATCTTTTTATCAATCTCGCGAGCCCGCTCCAATGCGCGCGCCTCGTTCATTGAAATAAAGCAGTGATATGCTTCAAATTTTTTCGCCTTGTCCAGTGCGTCGCGCACTAGCTCAACGGCCTTCGTATTCTTGTCGGCAATTTTCATAGTACTTTCGGCACCTTTATTTGATTATCTTCGCTTTCGACAGTCAAAGCCAACAAATCCTCGCGATTCGCTTCAAACTCTTCAATCTCATCATCGCGCCAGACATTCTGCATCTCAAAGCATTGGTATGTCGGCTCAACCCCATCCGTATCAAGTTCGTCTAATTGCGAAAAGTAGTTCACAATGCTGTCCAAATCCTTCATTAGCGGCTCAATCTGCTCTTCGCTGATCGAAATGCTAGATAGCTTCGCTAGATGCTGGACATCTTCTTTAGTAATAGACATATGATTATTATAACATCGCGACACCAAAAATAATAGAGCGCTAACAGATAAGCGAACGATAAAAACTAAATGTCGGTCAATGGTCTAATATCGGCGCCCATATCAACGAGGCGCTTGGCGAAATTCTCGTAGCCGCGCGCAATCGAATAGGTGTTGCGCAAAATCGATTTGCCAGGAGCTGCTAACATCGCTAGCATGACGACCACCGAAGGCCTCAAGGCTGGCGGCGCCATCATATCAGCCGCGCGCCAGTTTGTCGGTCCGTTCACAAAAATACGGTGTGCGTCAAGCAACTCGACATGCCCGTTCAGCTTATTTAGCTCCGTGCTATAAATCGCACGATTCTCAAACACCCAGTCATGAATCAGCGTACGTCCCTCGGCCGTCGCCGCAATCAAAGAGAAAAACGGCAAGGAGTCAATATTCAGGCCAGGAAATGGCATCGGATGAATCTTATCAATCGGCGCCGTCAGCTTCGAGTCGTACAGCTTAATGTCGACCAAGCGCGTGCGTCCGTTCTCGGCGAAATACTCCGGGCTAACGTCCATGTCCTGCCCCATACTGCGCAAAACCTCGAGCTCGATTTCCAAAAATTCAATCGGCACGCGCAAAATTTCAATCTCAGAATGCGTCGCAATGCCAGCCGCAATAAAACTCATCGACTCAATCGGATCTTCGCTCGGCGCATATTCGACCTCTTTGTCAATATCCTTGATGCCATGCACGACCAAATTTGTCGTACCAATCCCCTCAATTTTGACGCCCAATTTCTCGAGGTAAAAGCACAAATCCTGCACCATATAGTTCGGGCTCGCGCCAACAATCGTTGTCTTTCCGGGATGCAGTGCCGCCGCCATCAAGGCATTCTCGGTCACGGTATCGCCGCGCTCAATCAGCACGATTTTCTTGTCGCCAGTCTCTTCGTAACGAATTTCAGCCTCATAAAAACCAGGATTACGCTTCGCGTCGACACGCAAGCCAAAGTGCTCCAGCGCGCGCAAATGTGGCTCGACTGTGCGCGAACCGAGCGAGCAGCCGCCAGCGTAAGGCAAAGTAAACATTTTGTAGCGATGCAAGAGCGGCCCCATAAACATCACAATCGAACGCGTCCTGCGCGCCGCCTCGATGTCCAAATTGCGCAAATCCAGCTTCTTCGGCGGCACAATCTCCAAATCGCGCCCCTTATTTTTCCAGTGCGTTCTTACGCCAATCGAATTCAGCACTTCAATGATGCGATTCACTTCCTCAATGTGCGCCAAATGCGTTAAAGTAGTCTTATTGCGGTTCAAAAGACTTGCGCAGAGCAGGGCGACCGCCGCATTTTTCGAAGTATTGATTGTTACATAGCCATGCAGTTTGCGTCCGCCATTAATGACGTAACCTTGTGGCGAAGTGTCGCTCGCAATGTTCAAAATTGGCGTATCGAGCGCCGAGCTAATCCGGCTAATCGTCTCAAGCGAGACATTTTGTTTGCCTTTCTCAATCCGGTTTACGGCCGACTGACTCGTTCCTACCGCTTCCGCGAGCTCCGCTTGTGTCATATTACGACGAATTCGCGCGCGCATAATCAATTCGCCGATTTTAATCATATAATCTGCTGGCTGATTTTCCATATCTATAGTATATCATCAGATGCATAAAATGCGTACAGTGGCAAACAAAAAATCTACATCTGTAAGCGTTGTTATTTTTACAATCCATATTGCAAACCCCCATATATAGCGTTACCATAATAGCAACATACACTACATATAGTGTAGGTGAAGATAGGAAATAACAGGAATAAGACGGACATACGGAGGTAATATGTTCAAATCGATCCACAAGCGCGACGGAAAAGTCGTGCGTTTCAATCCAGACAAGATCACGGATGCTATCGCAAAAGCCGGTGCCAAGACGGGCGAATTCGGTCATGATCGCGCCAAGCTTATCTGCGAAAAAGTTTGTCGCGTTGCTGACGAAGAAATCAAGACTCGCATCCCAAGTGTCGAGCAGATCCAGGATATCGTCGAACGCGTCTTGATGGAATCCGCTTTCAAGCGCACTGCCAAAGCTTATATTGAGTACCGCGCTGAGCGCAACCGCGTTCGCGCCGCCAAGACCAAGCTCATGCAGATCTACAACACCATTTCTCAGGCCGATGCCGAGGAAGATTCCGACGTCAAGCGCGGCAACGCTAACGTCGACGGTAACTCCGCCATGGGCAAGATGCTTCAGTTTGGTGCTGAGGGCTCCAAGGAATACGCCAAGGTCTGCATTATGAAGCCGGAATATTCCTACGCTCACGATCACGGCGATATCCACATTCACGATTTGGACTTCCTTGCGACCGGTACTTTGACCTGCTGCCAGACCGATCCGCTCAAGCTCTTCGAGCATGGCTTCAACACTGGTCACGGCTTCCTTCGCAAGCCTAACTCGATCGGTACTGCTGCCGCTCTCGCCGCCATTATTCTTCAGGCTAACCAGAACGAGCAGCACGGCGGTCAGTCCATCCCGAACTTCGATTACGCCATGGCTCCAAGTGTAGACAAGAGCTTTCGCAAGAATCTCGTCGCCAACCTCGAAAAGTTCGAGCAGTTCACTGGCAAAAAGACCAACATTGAGATTCCAGAAGATATCGCCTACGGTGACGAAAAGGCCATCAAGAAGCTCAAACTTCCAGAACAGGTCGTCAAAGCTTCCAACGAAGACACCGAACACCAGACTTTCCAAGCCATGGAGGGCTTCATTCATAACCTCAACACCATGCACAGCCGCGCTGGTGCTCAGGTTCCATTCACTAGCATCAACTTCGGTACCGACACTACTCCATCCGGCCGTCTCGTCAGCAAGATGCTCCTCGAAGCAACCATGAAGGGTCTTGGTCACGGCGAAACCCCTATCTTCCCGATTTCTATCTTCAAGGTCAAGGAAGGCGTCAACTACAACCCAACCGATCCAAACTACGACCTCTTCAAGCGCAGCATGGAAGTCAGCGCCAAGCGTCTCTTCCCGAACTTCAGCTTCATCGACGCTCCATTCAACCTTCAGTACTACAAGGCCGGCGATCCAAACACCGAAATCGCTACCATGGGCTGCCGCACTCGCGTCTTCGGTTCCTGCTTCCCAGAAACCGACGGCAAGGCATTCGGCCGCGGTAACTGTTCCTTCACGACTATCAACCTCGTCCGCATCGGTATCAAGCACGGTATCGCTACTGGCGAACGCCTCGAAGCCGACTGGAATGCCTTCTACGAAGAGCTCGACCAGAAACTTCAACTCGTCGCTGATCAGCTCTATGATCGCTTTGAATTCCAGGGCAAGCAAAAGGTCAAAAACTTCCCATTCCTCATGGGCCAGGGCAACTGGGTCGGCAGCGAAAAGCTCGGTCCAAACGACACGCTTCGCGACGTCATCAAGCACGGCACCCTCAGTATCGGCTTCATCGGCCTTGCTGAAACTCTCGTTGCGATGACTGGCAAGCATCATGGCGAAAGCGCTGAATCTCAGGAACTCGGCCTCGACATCATCGGCCACATGCGCGAATTCTGCGACGAGATGACCAAAAAGCGCCACCTCAACTACTCGCTCCTCGCCACCCCAGCCGAAGGTCTTTCCGGCCGCTTCACCAAGATGGACCGCAAAGAATTTGGCGTCATCAAGGGCGTAACTGACCGCGACTTCTACACCAACTCCTTCCATGTTCCGGTCTACTACCCAATCTCTGCCTTCGAGAAGATAGACATTGAGGCGCCATATCACACCCTCTGTAACGCTGGTCACATTACATATATTGAGATGGACGGCGATCCGAGCGAAAACATCGAAGCCTTCGAGGCTGTCATTCGCCACATGAAGGAAGCTGGCATCGGTTACGGCTCCGTCAACCACCCAGTCGATCGCGACCCGGTCTGCGGTTTCGCCGGCATCATCAAGGGTGACGTCTGCCCAAGCTGCGGCCGCCACGAATGTGATGGTCAGGTTGGCTTTGAACGCCTCCGCCGCATCACCGGCTACCTCGTCGGTTCCCTCGAACGCTGGAACGATGGCAAGAAAGCCGAGGAAAAGGCTCGCGTCAAGCATAATGTCAGCGTCGGCCAATTCGACATCGACACCAAGATCAAGCGCGAAAGCAAAAAGGCCAAAGCCAAGGTTGCGCTTGGCAAAGAGTAAACTTTAACCCGAAAAAGCCGCAGCTCTCGCAGTCTGCGGCCTTTTCATCTAGAATAAGAATATGCGAACTACGAATACGAACAAACTTTGTGATCCCCAGAGCGCCGTTCCGGACGGTTATATTCGCCTCTCGGGCGACCTCGAGCACGATTCTATCGTTAATGGCCCAGGCCTCCGTGCCGTTCTCTGGACGCAGGGTTGCCGCCAGCATTGCCCGGGCTGCCAAAACCCGGAAACTTGGGCCGAAGACGACGATTGTGGCGCTCTCGTTACAATCGAAAAGGTCAAAGAAGAACTCCGCAAGCTCAAAGGGCAGAGCGGCATCACTTTCTGCGGCGGCGAACCGCTTCTCCAGGCTAAAGCCTGCCTCGAAATCGCCAAATTCTGCAAAGAAGAACTCGGCTGGAATGTCTGGTCGTTTACTGGCCTCATCTTCGAACAACTTCCACACGAAGGCCCGGTCTGGGATTTCATCTGCGAACTCGACGCTCTCATTGACGGCCCATTCATCATGCAGCAGCGCGACCTCACGCTCAAATTCCGCGGCAGTCGCAACCAGCGCATCCTTCACCTCAAAAACGGCGAAATCCAGTCCATCGAGTAAAAATCAAGCCAATAAAAAGACCGGCCCCACAACGGAGCCGGTTTTGTTCATCCCATCAGGAATTCCCTCACATTCCCATAGCGCCTACCCATGCGCTTCAAGAACCAGAACAGCTGGTAATAGCCGTAAGAGCAGAGCGGACTTCCCTCGACGATAATGCCGTCAATATCGGGATTCTTGCTGGTCAGACGAATCTTTGCTTGGTTGTTTGTGCTGTAGCTGATAATCTCGCCGAGATACTCGCCCATAACCTCGCCGTCAATTTTGTCCAGCGGAATCGCTCTCTTGTTGCCTCTCGAATTGACGCACTGAATCAGCGACTCCTTCGAGAATCTCACCACGACTTTCTCTCCCGGTTTTCCTCGGATCGAAAACTCCCACGACTCGATAAAGAGCGTGCGCCTCAGGGATGTTGCCTTGTGTGCCTCTATGGTCAACTTGTCGACATCCTTCGTCATGTCATCGGTTCGCCTCACGATAATTCCCCTTTCTTCGTGTTTGATGGAACTAAAAACGTACTCCTTGCCTTCGGTGGCAGGTTATACTTTAAATATACAATAAAAACTCAAAAAATCAAGAGAACAAGCTCATGACGCCCATCGAGCCGGCCAACATAATGCAGCCAGCAAGCAAAACGCCCGCCAAAACCGCCAGCACCGTCTTCTTGAAATCCAAGTCCAAAATGCTCGCCGCCAGCGTGCCGGTCCAAGCGCCCGTGCCAGGCACCGGAATACCGACAAAGAGAAATAGCGCCCAGAATAGCCCGCGTCCAGCCTTTTTCTGCAGTTTCTTGCCGCCTTTTTCACCTTTCTTCAAGCACCATTCGCAAAACTTTCCAATCGCTTTGACGTCTTTGCCCCAAAGCAAGAACTTTCGCGCAAACAGATAGATGAACGGCACTGGAATCATATTGCCAATCACTGCAAGAATCAGCGACGGAATTTCCGGCAGACCATAAAAAGTCACCGCAATCGGCACCGCGCCGCGCAGCTCAATGATCGGCACCATCGAAATTAGAAAAACAATCAAATATTTCAAAAACATACTCACCCAATTTTATCACATATGCCCCATATTTCCGCCCCGACCGCCGTGCTACAATGGACGAAAAGAGAGGAGAAATATGAAGATTTGCATCTGTTGTAGTCTGACTTTTACACAAGAAGTTCTTGATCTTGCCGAAAAGCTCGAAGCGCTCGGGCATGAACTTTTATTGCCGAATAGTGTCATGAATCGCGCCATCGAAAAACCGGATTTCGACCCAATCAAGTCCAAGATTGCTACCAACGCCGTTAATAATCATATCGACAAAATTAAGGCCTGTGACGCTGTTCTAATCTGTAACTACACCAAGAAGGGCATCGAAAACTACATCGGCGCCAATACTTTCATCGAAATTGCCGCCGCCCACTACAATGGCAAGCCTATCTTCGCGCTCAACCCGCTCCCAGACCAAGCCTACATTAATGACGAGCTACAATCTTTTGACATCAAAGTAATTAATGGTAATCTCGAGGAGATCAAATGATGGACAAAACAATTGAATTTCTCACCAAACGCACTTTTGTGCTCTATCTTTCAACGATCAAAGATGGCAAGCCGAGCTGTCGTCCATTTGGTGCGCCGGTTCTTTTTGAGGGCGGCCTCTATTCAATGACTCATGCTCAAAAAGACGTTGTCAAGCAAATCGCCGCCGACAACCACGTTTGTATTGTGGCTCTCGACGGCGACGAATGGATTCGCATCGATTGCGAAATGCTTGACGATAGTGGTAACAAAGCCGCCAAACAAGCCTGTATTGACATGTTCGACTGGGCAGAAGCGGCCGGCTACACGCTCGACGCACCGGATTTTGTCCTCTATCGCATCGCCAATGCGACTGCGACTATCTACAACGAAGAAGGCGAAGCGCTCGCCACCGAGCAATTCTAATTGCCGAGGCTAGAAAAGATGCCATACTCGCTATCGAGTGCATAGTTTAATTTTTGTGCTGTCGCAACGTATGAATTATAAACGCGCACACTCTCGTTGTAAGAGCTGATTGCGTTATTTGCCGCATAGTAACCATTCCAAGTCGGGTAAGAGTAATAGAGCTGCGTCATTCTTTGCGCGTATTCCTTGCGCTGGCGTAAAGTATTTTCGGCTAACTCAGCCTTCGCCGCAAAACTGTCCAGACTACTTTTATTTGCCCAGTATGAAACCAAGTTTCGCGTTGCGCTCGTGTCGAAATAATCGGCGTAAAGTTTTTCGAGCTGCGCCACCGCAGCCTTTCCGTCTGCGCTAAGAGCAGAGTAGCGAATCGGCAAAATTGCGCTCGAGGTTTGCGTTTGAAGTGCTGGAATATATTCCGACCCAACACGCGCAAACAGCTCGGTGCAAATCTGGTCGCTCGGATAGCTTGCGACTTCGTCCGAAAGTGTGCGGATATCGCGCGACAAAGTCCTCAGTCGCCCGCAAGTCTCTGTCTGCTTATTCTCCGGCAAACGTTCCCAGGCTGCATGTAGCATTTCGTGCAATGCCGTAATCTTGCGCTGCGCTACAAAATCATAACTTAAACCATTTTCGTTAATATTTGCGTAGCCGGAATCAAAGATCTCCAGATGCTCTTTTTCTTCGGAATCTTTATAATAGCAGCCCGCCGTATAAGCGCTGCCGGAACCGTCTCTGCCGCAAGTGCGGTTAAAATCCGCGCGCGACATTAATATTGGATGGCTTGCCAGAAAGATTGCGCGCCCCTTTCTTGTCAGACTCAAATCATCCGCAATACCCTCGACTGCTGCCGTCGCCTGGTAACTCTGGGCTTCTTTTTCGTCGGCAATCAGCTGCCAATCGGTCCTAAACAGAGCTACGCCAATCAAGCTCAAGGCTCCCGCCGTAGCGCAAGCAAAAGCAATAGCGGTCTTTTTGTGAATCGGTTTCGCTTTCGCAGAACAATAATGACCGAGCTCACGCATCGTAAAGCTTTCGACTGTTGCCGCATCATATCTGAAAACTACGGCCTTCGAGCCAGTTTCCGGCGCCAACACTGCCGCGTACAGCTTGTAATAATAGCCATCGTGCTCCGTATCGAACCAGGCGCCAGCGCGATCCTCGTGCTTTGTCGAATCGTCACAGTGATCGCGCACGAAGTTGACTGCGTTTTCGCGCAAGCTAAAGCGGCGTTCCTCATCTTTTATGCCTGTCGCATGGCGCACTAGGCGATATTCTGCTCGCTTAGCCTCGATAATTCGAATCTTCAGCAAATTCTCGCCGAACGCCCGCACATAGAAACAGCCGTTCCCGCGCACGAGTTTCGCGCCGCCGGCCAGATGCGCGCGAATCTCAGCAATCGCTTTCTTCGCGCTGCTTCTTGTCTCAAAAATCGTCGCATTCGGCTTCCGGCTTTTCGAATAAATCGCTAAAAGATATTTCATACTATATCCTCTTTTTCTTCCTTAAGGCTGCTTTCGGATTTACGAGGTAATAACAGCCGCGCAAGAAGTTATAAGCACCGACGAAGATTAGACCAGTGAAAACTACGTAGGAGCTTGCGCCGCTCGATTTTGCCGAGTTGTAGGATGCGCCAGTCAAAATGGCGCCGACCACGATTTCTAGTAAGCCCCACAAAATCGTGCCACCAGCGATACCGCCGGCCTCGCTATAATCTACCGATGAACTGCGCGCGGCTCGCTTAGGTGCAATGACTCTACCGTCGTAGCGCTTGAAATACTCGCGCATATCTGCACATCTAAAGCTATCAAGCACTTTCTTTGCGCCGCCTTTCGCGGCTTCGCCACTCTTAATTCGCTCGTAGGCCTCATGAATCTTCTGGAACTTCTTCGGATCGCCGCCCTTGTCCGGATGATTTTTGATCGCGAGCTTGTGATAAGCGCTCTTGATCTCTTCCTCGCTTGCATTTTTACTGACGCCAAGCACTGCATAGTCCGAGCTCACGCCGTTTTCGACAATCGTAAAGTATAGGCGCATCTCAATCTCTTCATATCCGTAAGAGACAGCCTTCCATCTACCGGCTTTTGGCTCAGCATAGACGACCATTCGGCTTAATGTGCTCAAGCGTTTCTCGGCAAAATTCACAGCCAGCGAACGTTTCGAAAAGCGTCGCGTTTCAATCCTCTCGCCGCTCTTATATAGGCGCAAATCGTATTTCGCCATGCTATCAGAACAGGGGCGAATATAGACATAAATAGTCTTGCCGTCCACCATTGTCATGCGATATTCGTCATCGTGAATGTGCGTCATGGCCTCAACCTTGTTATCGGCGATTTCCGTACACTCATTAACATAATCTACGGCGTCGTTGTAGCTTTCGAAGACGAGCGCGTTCTGCTGTGTGCCTAAATCATAGACAGCCACGTATTTCATGTTGTTATATACTCCATTTAATTATCGAATAAACGGCGTATCCCTCTCTAGAACGCCCCCTTAATATAATGCCCTAATTATAGCACAAAACCCCAAAAAAGTCAATATTAAAACAGTAAAACGAAGAAAAATCAAGCGTAAGCACTACCTCTGTTATAACCTTGACTAAAACACTAAAACATTATACAAATAGTATTGGAGACGGCAGTAGCCGTCTTACGCTCTTTAAGGAGGAAAAGTGACCTATGGAAAAGCCAATCTCACATTCCCAGGCCTACGCCGACGCTGGCGTAGATATTAATGCAGGCTACAGGGCTGTCGACCTCATGAAGAAACATGTTGCGCGCACGATGCGTGACGGCTCAATCGGCAGTATCGGTGGCTTCGGCGGTCTCTTCAAGCCCAACCTTACCGGCTACAAGTCGCCGATTTTCATCAGTGGTACCGACGGCGTTGGTACTAAAATTCGCCTTGCGCAGCTTCTCGACAAGCACAACACAGTCGGCATCGACTGCGTCGCCATGTGCGTTAATGACATCGTATGCTGCGGTGCCGAACCTCAAGTCTTCCTGGACTACATTGCCTGCGGCAAAAACTACCCCGAAAAGATTGCTGCTATTGTTGAAGGAGTGGCGGAAGGCTGTGTTCGGGCCGGCTGCGAGCTTAATGGCGGCGAAACCGCAGAACATCCGGGCGTCATGAATCCAGACGATTATGATCTTGCGGGTTTTGTCTGGGGTATCGTTGACGAATCGAAGGTTCTTAAGCCAAAAGAGACTCTGGAAGAGGGGGACGTCCTAATCGCGCTTCCATCCAGTGGCGTTCACAGTAACGGCTTCAGTCTTGTCCGCAAGGTTTTCAACATCGACGGCAACCCCGATGTCTTGAACTTGACCTTCAAAGGTCTTGACCAGACTCTCGGCGAATGTCTGCTGACGCCCACCGTCATCTACGTAAAACCGATCCTTGAGCTTCTGAAATCAGTCAGCGTCAAAGGCATCGTTCACGTTACGGGCGGTGGCTTCTATGAAAACATCCCGAGAATTCTGCCTGACGGCCTTACGGCTAACATCGACATCAAGAGTGTCCGTACTCCGGCAATCTTCAACATTATCAAGGAGCAGGGCTGCATTAGCACTCGCGACATGTTCAATACCTTCAACATGGGTGTCGGCATGATCGTGGCCGTTTCGCCCGACGACGTCAACTTTACTATTGCCAAGCTCGAAGTTTGCGGCATCGAAGCCTACGAACTCGGCCGCCTGATTGAAAGTGACGAGCGTGTCATCATCCGCGGTATCTAATTTCTCCTAAAACCGGGCCTCGTGCCCGGTTTTTTATGCCGTCAATTTTTCGTATAATCAAATTAAGCTTAAAGAAGAACCATTATGAACAACACTTCGCAACAAATGGCAGCGGACGCCGCAAGAATGATGAACTACAAAAAGCACGCAGAGCAGCTCGCCGTGCCGATACTTAAAGGTCTCGAAAGGGTGGACGGCGGCAATCCGCAGACGGTTCTCATCGCGAAAGGGCAGGGTCTTGTCGAACAATTAACTTCTGATGGTCGTATCGAAGAAGGGCAGTTCGATCAGAGAATCGACGCCGTCATCGCCAAAACCAAGCAATTTATGAAACAAAATGGCTGTGAAAATGCCGACGAGAGCTTCACTTATCGTGAGGATTATAGTAATGGTATCTTCCAGTTCAAACTCTACTCTTGCGATATGCTCATGCGGGCAGGCAACGAGAAGAAACTAATCCGCCAGCTCTTTGCATATTTCGTGGAGCCGAAAATGCAGGATTTCTATCAACTAAGCTTGTCGGCTGGACCATTTTCTGCGCCTGCCGCACAGTCGGATGATTCACAGAACGACCAAGTGCCGACCGTCCTTAACAAGCTCATGAAGATGCTGATGGATAATCTGAAATACAAGAACTAGACTATAAAAAAGATGAGGCCATTCCGCCTCATCTTTTTTGTTATTCATTAACCGGCTTTATCTCGCTTCTTTCGCAGCTTCCACCTCTATCTTTCGCATATGCGTCGATTCTGTCCAGCGCCCGATACGCGTCGTTGCTGTTTATGTCGACCACGTTTGATAAATAGCTATCGCCGCCTGCCTCTCTGATCAGCCCAGTCGTTTCATAGTAGCTAAAATCGTAGCTATAGCTCTCATCGTGAATTTTGCACATAATCGACGTATTCACTAATCTACCAGATCTACGTTCGTAATCTGCCTTAAAAGCAATCCGCAGGACAATCATAACAATCGGCACGACAATTATCAGGACGACCACCACCTTAATCATCTTCAAAATCAATCCTGCCAGCCGCTCGGTGTTCGAGGTCTTCTCGACCAAAACGTCTCTAACGTCATTTCCGACCATCTCGTCCAAGCTAACATTAAACAGCTTCGACAGTTCCTTTGATTGCTTCAAATCCGGCGCCGTCTCGCCTAGCTCCCATTTCGAAATCGTCTGCCTTGCGACGTCCAATTTCTCAGCGAGCTTTTCCTGCGACATGCCGCTCTTTTTTCTTAGTTCTGTAATTTTCTTTCCAATTTCCATAATTATCCTTTCTTTTTGAAGACAATCATACGTGACTTGAAAGCTATTCTCTACCAATTTTAACTTGAAAACCCGCCCGTTTTCTTAACATTTCGCCAAAAAGAAAAAATCCCGTCACGAATGGCGGGATTTGGCGGGGAGAAAGTCTGTCATCATGAACATTTTATAAAGAGCATAGATTTCCTCGGGCTTTCTTGCGGTCGGAAAAGCGCGGCTCGTCTGTCTTTCAGAGAAGTAAATCTTCATCTTGCAGGCTTCTGCGCAATCGACTAGGTTCTTCTCGTAGAAAAGGCAGACTCTCACCCGGCCCTATTTTACTAGATAATCCAGATAAAGCCAACAAAAACACCCTTTGAGTGCATTTCTTGAATCTGGTGAATCTCAGTTTGCAAAGTTAGGACCACAATCCAAGCCGATATTCTCAACGGCTTGGGCCAAACAGAGTATAATCGGATTACGATGGTGTATTTGGATTATGCGGCAACCAGCCCACTTTTACCGGAGGCGATTGAAGCTATGCATGAAGCGGAGCAGAAGTATTTTGCGAACGCCTCGGCGCTCCATACTCCAGGCCACCTCTCGATGAACAAGATTGAAGAAGCGCGCGAACTTTTGGCGAAACTCATCAACGCTGATCCTAGCGAAATTATCTTTACATCTGGCGCTTCGGAATCGAACAACACTGTAATTCGCACTTTCGAAGGGCACAAAATTATCACTTCGCCGCTCGAGCACCACTCAATTATCGAGGCTGCGCGCGTGCTTGGTGGCGACGAAAAACCCGCACTCTACTCATATATGTTGGCGAACAACGAAATCGGCGAGTTTTTGCCGATTGCCGATGTTGTCAAAAAGGCTCACAAAGAGGGTGGTTTCGTCCATTCTGACCTCACGCAGGTGCTCGGCAAACTCCCAATCGACGTAAAAGCGCTCGACCTGGATTATGCCACCTTTAGCGCGCACAAGATTGGCGGCCCGATTGGTGTCGGCGCGCTCTACGTCAAGAACGGCGTTCCGTTCAAGCCTCTGATTATTGGTGGCAATCAAGAGAAAAAACGCCGCGGCACGACCTACAATACGGTCGGCATCATCGGTTTTGGCGCTGCGCTCAAATATCTTCTCGACCACAAAACCTGGGAGATTTACGATACAAAAATCCGTGCCCTGCGCGACGAACTAGCTCGGCGTATTCTCGAGGAAATTCCGGGTAGCTCCCTCAATACCGATCTCAAAAATTCGCTTCCAAACATCCTGAATGCCTCTTTCGAAGCGGCCGAGGGCGAATCTATTCAGCTTTATCTCGACGCCGAAGGTATCGTTGTCTCGACTGGCTCCGCCTGCGCCTCTGGCGACATTAAGCCAAGCCATGTTCTGATGGCAAAAACCGGCGACGCCGAAGTGGCGCATTCGTCGATTCGTTTCTCCTTCGGTCTCAATAATACTGAAGAAGACATCGACAAAGTTATGGCGGTTTTACCGGGGATTATCGACCGCCTACAAAAAATCAGCACTATCGAAAGGAAGTCAAGATGAACGAGGGACAAGATTGGATTTATTCAGACGCTGTGAAGGATCACTTCATGAACCCGCGCAACTTCTTGTTTGGCGACGAGTCTCAATTCGATTTTGACGCGGTCGGTATAGTCGGCAATCCTATCTGTGGCGACCAGATGAAGATGTATATCAAGGTCAAAGACGACAAAATCGAGGACGTCCGCTGGAAAACCTACGGCTGCGCCTCGGCTATTGCCTCGACCTCTGCGCTTTCGGAACTTGCCAAGGGTAAAACGCTCGACGAAGCAACGCAAATCTCCGCCAAAGACATTGATGATTATCTTGGCAATCTGCCAAAGCACAAATTCCACTGTTCAGTTCTCGGCCACCAGGCCCTTGCGGACGCGGTCAAGAACTACCGCGCCCAGAATAAAACCAAGAGCAATTAGTACCAGCTTGGCAACAACCCATTAGCTGCTGCTGGAGTGTTGTTAAAGGTGTTGTTTTTGCCATAAGTAGTAATAGATGGCAGCACCCACGAATTGAGGTTCGTGGCATCCTCGACGCCAGAATTGGCAAATGTCCAAGAGGCCGTTCGGAGGTTACCGAGCTTGTCGCCCCAATTTTCAAGACCGCTTAGGCTGGTCAAGTTCGACGTGTTTTCAAACATACTGTTAATGGAAGTCAGATTACTGACATCCCAGTCTCGCAGAGCCGCCACGCTAGTGATTCCGGTGCCGCTAAAGGTCGAACCGAGGCTTTCTGGCTGTATATTCCAGTTGGAGATTCCAGAGATATCGCTAAGACTACTTGCGCCCTTGAAAGTGGAAGACAGTGAGGTCATAGCGCTCGTATCCCACGCGTAATACGAATCGCCGCTCTCTGGAGTGACGAGCTTGCGCGCCAGAGGATCTAGATTTGTGATTCCGGTTTTCGTGAAGGTGCCATTCAGATCCGTAATGTTGCTCGTATTCCAGTTTTCTAGACCAGCGAGGCTGGTAAGATTTATACAACCGTCGAAGGTATATTGCATGTTCGTTAGGCCTGAAGCGTCCCAATTTTCGAGCGCGCTAATATCCTCGAGCAATGTAGAGTCCCAGAAAGTATAGTTGAGATCCCGCAGTCCGCTAATATTCCAATTCTCAAGCCCATGGAGATTTCGCAGCTTCGTGTTCCTAAAGGTTTGGCTCATCTCCTTAGCACTGCTGGTGTCCCAGTTGATAAGACCAGAGGCGTCCGACAGCTCGGAGTATGCGAATATGTAAGAGAAGTATCGCACATTCGAAACATCCCAATTCTTCAGTCCGTCCACGTTCTGAATCTTTGAGCCATAGAATAGGCTATCTAGCGATCCTAGGCCGGAAACATCCCACGAATAATATGGTTCCTCGCCGTCTTTCTCGACGAGCCTTCTTGCTAAGCCGTCCGCATTTGTAATACTAGTCCCGCTGAATGCGTTAGATAGATATTGAAGACTCTCGGTATTCCAGTTTTCGAGTGCGCTAATATCGGTAAGGCTCGAGTCATTAGCGAAGAGATAGGCCATATGATTAACGCTTGATACATCCCAATCGTGCAAGGCGGATATATCCTCAAGGATATAGTTGCCCTCAAACGGCTCTTCCATCGAGATAAGGGAACTAGTCTGCCAGCTCTCGAGACCTTCTAGGCTCTTAAATTGTGAACCTCGGAAAGCGCAGAGCATGTTTTCGAGACTCTCCATGCTCCAGTTAGTGCCCGCAAACGGATTATCGGAATTCTCGAACTTCATATAGGCAAATGCATAAGGCATCATGGTGACTTTGGACGTGTCCCAATTTGCAAGACCGCTCATATCTTTTACGCCCGCGCTATTGAACATATTGCCTATGTTTGTAAGACTTTCGGTGTTCCAGTCAGCAAGTCCAGACGTATCGCCAACATTGTCATAGTAGAACATACTACTCATGTCAGTAACGTTCGAAACATCCCAGTATCTCAGAACATCAGTACCGCCCGCAACCCTATTTCCGAAGTCGAAGTTGCCATAGCCGCCAAACATGTTGCTCATATTGGTCACGAGGGATGTGTCGAGCTCGCTCAAGAATTCAAACGATTGCGCCTCGCCATTCCAAGGAGTAGATGCATTGGAGAACATTTTTGACGAATCCGGATTTGCATAGATTTTATTCGCGGCAGTGTAATACTTATATGCTCTATAATATCCGTTACTCTCGTACCATACATAGACTGGGTTTTCCGACTCTGGAGTAGAAACCAGATATTTAGGGTCGTTGATATCGAGCGAATCCGGCAAGCTGTCTGCCCGCGTGAAGCTCGATATAGCTCCGCCAACTTTGCTACTAAACTCCTGTCCAGTAACCAGATAGGCTGGTTTGACCTCAAACAATGTGCCGTCCATACTCTTATCAATCGAGACCTTGCTCCAGGAGGCCTTAATCTCAACATCTTTTTGCGGCATGCGGAATGAGCTGCCGCGGTAGCGCGTAACGTCCTCATCGAGCACGGATAGTGCGCGCAAATTGTAGCCTTCGCAGCGAATATTTTGCGCATACTCAACCGTATCGAAAATGAAAACTTCTTGCGGCTCAGGAAGACCCGTCACTGTACAGTCGGACGGCTGGTTTGCGGTATAGCTAACGGTATGGCGATCCTTGACGGTCGGCTGCTCGGTGAAGAGAATCTCTTCGCTGATAGTCTTGCTCTTGTTGGCATCATCTCTCTGCTGAGCGCGAACGGTCTGAGATTTTGTGACTGGATACGCCCCAGTCGCGTTTGGATAAGTGCCTTCCTTTGCTTTCAGGAAGATAGAGCAACTAACCTTATGTGTGCCGCGATAGCTCTCGAAATTGTCGACCGTGAATATGACTTTCGGCACGCCGTTCTCGTAGCTGAGCTCAAACCCGTCATGCAAAGCAAATCTAGTCATCGACTCGTTATCAATGGCACAGATTCCGATTTGCCCATAGTGCGCTTCGCCGCGCGCTTGAGCACTAGCCTCATCGGTGAAATCGAAGAACTCGTCATTAATATAAGACTCAACACTTATACTATTGAGAGGCAAGCTAGGATTAATAATTTCATCAAGTGCCTCTGTGGCATTTTCGCCAGAGAACGTATAGACATCGCGCAGGTGGCCGAGAGGGTACCAGAAGTCTGCAAAGTCGAAGAAATTATCGAAGACGTCGCTACTGCTGCCAATCGACCAGTGTTCGAACTGTGCGTAGTTGATTATGATGTCTGGGTAGCGCTCGCGCAAAATTGATGCGTTTGCGACGGCGGCATTCTCTGTCGAATCGTACAGCTCGCTGCCCAAAGCAATTACGACTAGTCTCCTGTCGTCGCTCGGGGTGTAATCACCTAGGATAGTGTCGACGCCAGATAGCAGGGCGTGCGGACGAGTGTTTTCGTTATCGATTGCGGAATGGATAGCGGTAGCATCGCGACCTAGCGGCGTATCTGCATCGGTATATCTGACGACGGCGACGCGATTGTCGCTATCTTCGAGCGCTCGATCTGCCAACATATGCGCATAATCAATCGTGCTGAGCCCAATGATTCCTTCGTTGTTAAAAACCGAAATAACGACATCGAGCGGGCGTTCGTCGCGCTTCTCGTTTGCTTCAATTTCGTAACTATATATAATCTCGTCCCTAGTGTTCACATAGGCGCCACTCGTGGTCACCTTCCATGCGCCAGACTCGTTGTTGTCAAAGTCGAATTTAGAGGAACTTACGCTAGCAGAGTAGAGCGGAATTTCGTCTGCTGCAAACACATGCTTGGCTGCCATTAAGAGGCCGAGGCTCAAGGTTGCAGTAATGGCGACTCCGCCAAAAATCTTAACGACTAACTTTGCGTAGCCTCTGCGAGTCACGAGATGTCCGCAGAAGAGCACCGCTGCAATGCTGGCGCATATGCCAAAGCCGGCAATAATGATGCTAGGATTAATGCTTCCCGTCTTCGGATTATCGTCCTCGTCGATATCAATTGGCGGCCCTAGATTCTCAATCGTATCAAACTCTGCTTCGGCCTCAAAGCTCCCATCTGCTAGCCGATAATTATTCTCTGCAATCGCAGAAACGAGCGCGACGGTATTCACGAAGTGTGCGTTTTCGTTTTTTGTAACGTCATAATTTGCATAAACGACAATGCTTTCGTTCGCTCCGAGTTCGCCGATTTGCGCGTAATCGCTCGTCTTAACCTCGTAGCCGTCACCGCTAATAAAGCTTGCACCTTCGAGCTTCTCTTGGAGCATAATCTCATAAATCGGATAAGGCGCCGTATTGGTTACTGTAATCGCAAAGTTGACTGTTTCGCCTTGTTCGAATACGCTTGCATCGTTAAGGATTTTCATCTCAATACTCGGCGCGAAGGTGCCTGCGACTCTCGAGAAGCGACCCATAATAACGACGTCTTCGGCCGGCATCACAAAATCATCGCGACTCCAGCCGCTGAAAGAATAGCCATCGGCTCGGACAGGCTCAGCCACCTGAACTTCTTCATTTTCAGAATACTGCTCTGGTGCTGGTAGTGTAGGCTCAATTGTATCAGGTGCCTCGCCGTCAATCTGGTAGCTAACCGTATACTTTACCGGCTCGAACGAACCAACAATCTCGACATCGCAATCTTGCATCACGAAAGTCTCGCCGAATCCGTGCAAGAAGTTTACGGTCCAGCCAGAAAACCTATAGCCATCGATAATATCGCCGGCCGAATAGCTGTCGTCGACTTCGACCGTTTCGCCCGGTGCGTATTTCTGCGCGAGCGGCAGTATAAAGCTCGCTGGCGCCTCGCCATTAACCTTGTATGAAACGTTGTATTCTTTGTAGCTCTCGTCGCGAACAAACTCGCCCACGAAGGTAACGTCCTTTGGCGGCATCTGGAATTTGCCATCCAAAATCGTCGTATCCCCGCTTTGCCAGCCGGAAAAAGTGTAGCCGTCGAGGCTTGGCGCGTTCGCTACGGAAACCTCGCTTGCTGCCACATAAGAAGCAGCCTCTGGCAAAACCGGCGCATTGCTCGGAACGTCTCCGCTATAGCTGTAATTCACCGTATAAAGGCGCGCGTTTTCGCGCCCCATCCAAACATGGACAGTGTTCGAATTCCAGCTCAAAAGATCTTCGACTCCGTTGGCGGTGTTGTAGAAGTCTTTCCTTGTAGCATCGCCAAGGAAAGGTGTGCGCGTGATAATGCCGATATTAAGCTTGCAGCCAGCTTGTAGGGAGGCAACATTAAAGCTGACGGTGCGAGTCAACTCGCTGTAGTGTAGGCCATGGTAGTGGTACTCGGTATGCTCGTCATTCCAAGTACCGGCATCGACGGAATCTTCCTCGGTATCGTCTACGACATTGCCAGGGCAAGATATGCTCTCGTCGCCCTGCCTGACGGCGCCAAATTTGCCCGTAGAAGACGTAACGAAGCCTTCAAAAGTGAGCCCGTCAGGCAACTTGTCCGAAACGGCAATCGTGTTCGCGTAGATTGTCGCGGTCGTATCTTCGCTAGACTCTACGCCATAGCGGTCCACGCCGTCATATTTTACAGATAAGAAATATTTAAGTTCAGAATTTTCCTCAACGCGAGAATCGTTTTCGATCGTCTCGGCGCTGACGTCAAAGAAGTGCGCAAAACTCAAAAAGCCAAGCACAAAAAACGCCGCAGCGCTGCATAGCGCGAAAACAAATTTGACCCGTTTTTGTATTCGAATTGCCTTCATGCTCCCTCCCAAGAGCTAATTTAGTAGACAATTCCACAACTCCAATACTATTAATATAACTTATTAAGGCAACAAAGCACAAGCATATTACGGCCGCGGTTATACTACTGAGGGCTTACGTCTTTTTTGAAAATACCAAGGCAAAGAATAGTCTTTATATGGCGCTTATGCTATTATAAGCATTCTTTAAATACGACAGTGATATTATCGCTAAAGTTAATGAAGAAATAAAAGCTAATGAGAATATTGTTTATATCCGCAATCTCATGAAGAATGACTTTATCAATAAACTTGCACCAGTACAAATATTTGATGGCGACAAGGGCGCCAAATTAGCCGAAGCGAATTCTGAAAAATTTATTGTAATATTTACAACAAACGCATCTTAGTGGGGGCGGACAAGCTTAAACATAAATATTGACAATATGCTTATTTTTATTTACCTTTGTATTAGCAAATACAAATTGTTGGGAGAGAAAATGAGACATAAAAACAAAAAGGCGATTATTTTGTCGGCCGTAATGTTAGGAGGTGCAATGTTGCCTTATGGTTTCGTAAGTGCAGAAGGAACCATGGATCCAATTGTTGTCTCTGAAGATACGGAGTTGACTCTGAGCGGCAACACGATTGACGCGCGCAGCCTTTTTATGACGCCTGCAATAGATATCAAGCCTGGCGCTACATTAACGCTTACTCTCGAAGGCGATAATTATGTTTATGGCGGTGCATGCGCTGCGGGTATTCATGTTTCTCCGGCTTACGGCGGAGACGATAATGAGACCTATCTCTCAGGCAATGTAGGAAAACTTATTATTAAGGGTAGTGGTAATCTAACGGTTATTGGCGGTCGTGCCGATGACGAGGGCGACTCGGTCAATGTAGAGGTAGGTGGTGAAATTAAGAATGTTCCAGTGCAGTGTGGTAGCGGCGCTGGTATTGGTGGTAATGGTAGCTATACTTATTCCGATGGCAGAATCGATGAAATCACCGACTTCACATATGCGCCAGATTTTGGCAATATCGTAATCGACGAAAGCTACACGGGTAATCTAAACGCGAACTCTGGCGTATATGATGATTCTGAATCCGGTGGTCATTCTGGCACTACTAGTTATGGCAGTGGCGCTGGCATTGGTACTGGCGGTACGATAGACTTTACTACGCGCGATCGCGAAAGTCGCTTCTCCAAAGCCTCTCATCCAACACTTTATGGTTCTATCGAGATAAATAATGGCAATATTACTGCTTCTGGTCTTTCGGAGAATGATGTAGTTGACTCTGATGGCGGCGCTGGCATTGGTACTGGCGGTGCTCATCATGAATGGATTAATAACTTTAGCGAAGTTTCCGTCACGATTAACGGCGGTAATATTACCGCAAAAGGCGGCTATTATGCGGCTGGTATTGGCGGCGGTGCTAACCAGAACTCTGGCCACATCACGATTAACGGCGGTACTATTAATGCGCAAAGCGGTCCAGTTGACTTGAGTGGGGGTATTATTTCTACTGGCGGCGCTGGCATTGGTGCGGGCGACTGTGCTGGCTTGCAGGATGTTACGATTACCGGTGGTGACATTACGGCTATTGGCCATGCCGGTGCTGGTATTGGTGGCGGCTATGGCGCAAGCGAAAACAGTAGCATTTATACCGAAGAGGGAGAACTACAGTATATTGATTATCCGTCTCTCCGCGCCAAAATTAATATTAGTGGCGCTAATACAAAAGTTCTAGCAATTAGCGAAGACGGTGGTGGCGAAGCTGGCAGTGATTCACGTGTTTGGAGTGGTGCTGGTATTGGTTCTGGTGCTGCCAGGGTTTACAGTAGCCAAAGTTCGAATGACTATTATGTTAAATACCAGCCAATGGGCTACGATATCTCGATTACGAATGGCGCGAATGTTACGGCATTTGGCGGCACCTATGCTAACGGTATTGGTAATGGCGGTACATATCGCGAAGATGCTGGCGGCGTATATCATAACACTGATGTCACTCTGACTCTTGATGATACTATTACGCTTTTCGCATCGAATGGTAGCAAAGATATCCCTGCAGTCGTAATGGAGGATGACGGAGAATATGCCCCAACGCTCTACTTCGATCCGGCTCCTCTTAAGTATAGTAGTGACGCTAACTATCTTGTTGAGCATTATGGTGATTGGGTCTTTGCGAATCTTTCCACGAATCCATGGGACGATGATTTGGATGCCGAATACTCTCTTGATGGTACAACCATGAGTGTCTCGGTCGATAATGGCGACGCTACGACACATGAGGTTACTAATCGCTACGTTAATGGAAATAGCTTTGCCCTAATCTCGGCAACGCCAAAAGTCGAATACTGCAAAATCACAATCAAACATCTCGACGAAGAGAGTGGCGAAGCTCTTGCTGACGATGAGGGGACTGGCGATGATGCAATCTGCGGCGAAGCGAGCATTACGATAAAAGCCTTAGATAGCATCTTGAGCCAGGGCTATACTTTTAGCAAAGCAACAGATGCAAACGGTGAAGAAATCGCCGAGCTTCCATTCGAGCTTAGCAATAATCTAGGAGAGCAGACCTACACGGTCTATTACAAGAAAAAAGCTCCAGCTCCTCAGCCTACTCCAGAACCGGCTCCAGAACCGGAAACTCCAAATACTGCCGATACTATTCTAGAGATTGCTCCATTCGCACTCTTGAGCCTAGTTGGCATAGCCGCTTCGGCGTTAGCGATTTGTAAGACTCGCAGATAACCTAAAACATCCACTAGTTTAAACTAGTGGATGTTTTCCTTGGCAAAAACTCCTGATGTTCGCCTGGTTAGTAGTTATAGCGCTTGCTTGCTGAGTAGGCGTGATTTAGAAATCGCGAAGTTTTTAAAACGTATAGCCTAGATTGATTAACAATAAAAAATACCCTGCAGGCATTTGTTATTTGTTTGGTGGATCTTACTGGGCTCGAACCAGTGACCTTACGAATGTGAATCGTACGCTCTAGCCAACTGAGCTAAAGATCCATACCATGCCAAGATTATATCATAAAAATCCCCTCCGCCAAGCACCCAGATAACGTAAAGTCAAATAAGGCCACAAACATCAAAAAAGCACAACGATAGCGATATTTTTCTTGTATTTTTCAAAATTATAATGCTACAATAAGCTTAAGAATTATTGGGAGAATAATTTGCTAACTCGCACAAAAAAGGCGAAAACAAAAATAAAACTATTTTTGCCGCTACTAATTTTGGGCCTCGTCGCTTTTGGCGGCTTTTTGCTTCCGAAAATTCGGCAGGCTTTTGCGGCTGGCACATATATGACCGCGACCTTGACCGATGATAGCGGTACCGTAGATTTCTCGCCAGGTATCGATGATGCGGTGGCGCAGTTCAGCTTCAAACGAAGCGGCACGAATGGGTCGATTTCGAAAATTTACGACGCTAAAATTATTTTGCGCAATCTCCCAGAAAACCATGACAAGCAACTAAACGTTACCTTGCCGGTCGGTATGTATTGGCAGGATGACGGCTCTAGTGACAGTTATCTGAGCACACAGCTCGACACTAGCAAAGGCGCTCGCGGTATCAATAAAATTGCCGTCACGGATACTCCGATCCTCGGCTACAACTATCCAAACTCCGGCACGCGCGAGTATTTCCTCCAGCGCGGCACCTCTGCAATCACGCTAAACTTCAAGATTCGCGCCGACTGGGTTATTGATTTGGACTACATCGAGAATGCGGTTTTGGCGCAACTCTTCATCGATGGCGAGGAGGCTGAACGTGCTCACATCGACGTCAATGATCCGGACGGCCGCAATACGGGCGGTAAATTCTATTCGTCAAATAACCGCATGTATGTTAATGCCGGCAGTACCTATCAGAGTGACTATAACTATTATCGCCTCACTCGCTCGGGCCACGTCAGAAATCAGTACGACGTAAAGCGTCCATATAAGCAGATTATTATTACCTATACAATCGATGATCCGGCCGCCGAAATTGTCCTTACTGGCACAAACACCGAGTTTTCGCTCGATAATAGTCGCGCCAGCGAGGGTATTTACGTTATTACGCGCACGACAAATTACATGCATAACGGCGACTTTACGATTCCGTACGCTATTGTTATTCCAGATGATGCGCCGGCCGGCAAAACTTATACCGTCAGAGCAACTGGCCAAACCGTTATTGCGCAAGTTAATGGCGTCGAGAATCGCACTGTCGATTATGTGAATTCGCAAGTGTCATATTTCGAAGTCCTTCCGGCTAGCAGCCTTGTCACGATTGGCCTCTCCACTCTCAAACCTACCGACACGCGCACGGCGATCAATACGAATTACAATGCCTCTACCTATGCGGAGCTTGATACGCAAGGCCCGCTCGGTCGCTTCTATGTCAATAACCGCGGCAGCGAAGCTAGCAAGCCGCTTCATGCAAAGCTGACATTCGACACTAGCGTGCTCGGCGTCATGAATCTCGAAATCGGATGTGCGCCAGGGCATGTCATCGAAACGATTCATATCAAAACCGATAGTGGCGTCGACCGAGATTACGAAATCAATCGCACCTGCAATACTTACGGCTACGCTCAGGCTCTTAATTATTACGACCTAGGTCTTGAGCGCTTTGACTATATCAAAGAGGTAGAATACGATTTTGGCGCCATCCCAGCTGGTTTTCAAATCGCACATTCTGCGCATGATGCGCTCGGCTTTGCTTATACTGGTCGCATCCTGAGCAATACTGATAGTGGCGCGGCGACGATGGAGCTCTACGAAATTGATGACCCTAGCCATACTACTGGCGTCGCCACAACAACGACGAAGCATGTCAATGGCGCAGGCACTCTCGACATCACAAATCATGCTACGCAAATCATCAATGCAGGCAATTCTCTTAATTTCTCCATCCAGGTCAAGAACTGGGCCGGTACTACGAGCTACGACAATACGGTTCTGACGCCAGTCATGTATATTCGCCAGGAGGTCAAAGATTCTGCCGGCAATTTCCTGCCAATCTCGAATCTAAAGGTTAAAACCGATGGCATTCGTGGCTCGAAAGACATTACAGGCCTCTTTGGTGAAATTACCTACGAAGATACGCCGACTGCGCGCGTTTATAAGATCGACGGTCGCAATGTCCCCGATGGCTATGCCAGCCTCAGTCCAGTCTATGTTGGCGAAACTGGCCGTACTGGCGAAACTAGCATCACTGTTTCGTGGTCTGTCGAAACGCCATTCTCGGCACCAGATCAGCAGTATGCGATTGCTGACATGTTCTTCGCGCAGGATCCAATTCGTAGCGCTGCTATCACGACCCACTACATGCGCGGCGACCCATTCGGCGTGAGTGGTAATGATCAGAATACAATCTATGCTGCCACCACGAACTATTATCAGGTTCGCGGTTGGAATGCTATCGGCGTAGAAAACTCCGGCAAACATACGACTTCAAATGACTGGCTCACTTGGTCTGACGGCGTAAACCCAATCACGATTGGCGCTGCCGAGGGCTCCTATGCTGACATGCGCATCGCTCTTTCGAACAATTCTGGCGTCGAAGTCCCAGGCCCGACTACCGTATACATCCCGATTCCGAAGACTGGTCAAAACTGGGGTAAGCTCAGTTCCGACGCGGCGGATTTCGAATTCTCAGTTGCGCTAGATTCACCACTCGCGAACCCGAACGGTAATTATTTCACTATCGCTTACGGCCGCAACGTTACACCGACCGATAACGGCGCCGAGATCGAGTTGCAGCTCGACAAATTCTCGACCGATACAACCAACTGGACCGAGCAGGATTGGAAAGAGGTAAACTGTGTCCAAATTATAGCGCGCGATATTGCCGCCAATCAGCCGGGGCAGGTCGATACTTACGATTTTATCTATAGTCTCAAAGTTGTCGACGCTACGGATATTGTCGATGGTGTGACGGATACTTGGCGCCCGATTTATTTCCAGCAGCTCACAAACTCTGCCGGCGATCTTTTTGCGGGCTGGTACCTTGGTAGCTATGTCTCAATCAAGCTTGCCGACGGTAAAGTCTCCGGTCGCCTCTTCATTGATGCGAATGAGAACGGCAAAAAGGATTCCGGTGAAAACTATCTTCAAGAATCCGGTTGGCAAATCGACCTCTATGACGCTGTCTCGAACCGCCTCGTCCGCTCGACGACTACTGATGCGCAAGGCCGCTACAATTTCATTGAGCTCTCCATGAACCCAGAATCTTTCTACGCTGTCGTCACGAACAAATATCCAATCGACACCGATGGCGACAAGCATTATTTCTTCACGCCAAAAGGCGAGCAGAGCAGCGCGAACGCTTATAATCTCGATAATCAAGCTGCTGGCAGTAAAACTACAACCCCACTCCATCGCACGGCGCGCATTAGTGCTATTTCTCCGAGCAAACAAGCCGGCGAAGCGACTTATAATATCGGTCTCGTCGATTATGTTGCCACTGAATCCTACTCCGTTACGCTTGAAATCGACGATCAAGATAATAGCTACCAAACTCGACCGCGCGTCATTGAATTGACGGCCACTCCGAGCGGCGAGGATAGCGAACGGGCATTAAATCTTCCTTCGCAACCAGGGCTTAGCGCTTTCAATCTTCCGCGCTACGATACCGAAGCGGAGCAGCAGAGCTTTACGATCTCCGCCCCAGACATCGACGGTTACGACAAGACTATCGTCGCCAGTGCTGACGGCCATAGCTATTCCGTCTCCTATATGCTCAAAAAATATACTCTCACCATCAATCACCTCTCTAGTGATACTGGTACTGTCATTGCTGCGCCGGAAAGCACTGATTTGTATTATGGCCAGCCATACGAAACCGAGCCAATCCCAGATAGCCTAAAGAGCGAGCTTGTCGACCATGAAGGCTCAGAGCAGGGCACAATCAGTGGCGATGCTACAGTAAACTACTTCTATATTCTTCATCGCGGCACAGCTACGGTGCATCATTACATCGAAAATTCCACAATCCCAATCGCCGACGACGAATCGACTGATTACGATATTGGTGATGAGTATCAAACAGCTCCTCTCTCCGGCAACGACATTCCGGATGGCTACGAATTGGTCGCAGCAACTCCAGGCAACGCATCTGGTGTCGTCGACATGTTGCAAATCGACGTTATTTACTACTACCGTCGCGTTGCTCAATCCACTACGATTAATCCATTTACCTTCGATTCAATCGTCTCTCACGGCGTATTGGCAATTACTAGCCTCATCGGCGCTATCTTCTTGGCAATAAATCGCCGTCGCTAATTCAGCAATAGGGCACAACAAAAAACACCGCCTCTCGACGGTGTTAATTATTTTCTTAATTCTTCTTTCGATAGGTAATCGCTAACCCGAGCGCGACGGTGCTAACAGTCAAAATCGTCACACTTCCTACAATTCCATCGCTTGTATTTGGCGATTCTGGCGCACGAGTCACGTCCGCGTAGGCGAGCGTATAATTGCCCATATTCCGCACCGTAAAAGTTGCCGTCGCTCCGTTCGCGGAATCATTTTCAATCACTCCGCCGTCCCCGACCAGGAAGAATTTACGCTGCAAACCAGTCGGCACCTCTGATAAATCGTCTGGCAGCTTGACATTAATCGCTACGCCATCTGGCAGAGAATCGAGCTCGCCAATCACGTTGTCGCTCACGCGCACAATCGCGCGAATTTCGCTTCCTCCTAACAACACAGGATTTTTCGCCGAAATATTGCTTAGTGCATCCTCGTCGCCATCCGCCTCTGAAACTACCAATTCCAGCGTCGGATCATTGTCGCCGACCAAATTGAGCATCTCTTCGTCCTGCTGTAAAGCATGAATAATCGCATTGCGCGCCGCGTTATCGTCTGTTGTCGTGCCGGTTACATTTGCTCTTACGAGACGCACGCGAATCTGCAAATCACTATCTGGCATCGCAACCGAATTTCCGCTCACGTCCACCGGATTGTCACCTTCGTCCACTGCGTCAATCGTCAGCAGGCTTACGTCGTCTTCGGCGTCGATATCCAAATCAATCGTGTCGCCTACCATCGCCCGATAACTTGAGGGCTCAACCGTCCCCATCTGTGGTCTATTTATCGTCACGTCGTGCCACGCGTGCACTGCATACATCCCGTCTTCGACCTTCGTGCCATAGCCGTCTGCGGCCAAATCTGCTACGTCATGCGTATAGAGGCCGCCTCTGATGAAGCCGGTGAAATCTTCGCTATAAATCGTCTGATCGCTAAGCGAGTTAAAAACTGGTGTGCCGCAGGAATTATCAATCGACATCGTAATCTTCGCAATATCTGCCGCGCTATTTCCGTTCGGGTTCGCCTCAACCAGCGACACAATCCCCTTGAAAGTACCATTACAGATCTGCACGTCCATTGTATCGACGGTCGTATGTTGAATTACTGCAACCGCCGCACCCTTTGTTGTCGTGCCGCTCGTATTATTTTCAATCGAAAACTCCTCAGAGGTCGACGTAAAGTTACCACCTTCAATCCTCAGACTACCACCGCGCAGCTCAATTGCCGTCGTCTTACCAGTCAGGTCGCCGCCGGTAATCAATACGGAACCCTGATATTGCGGCGCATAAATCGTACTATGCTTGAGCGAGGTCAGCTCACCTCCGTTAATCGTAAACTTTGCGTTTACGCCAGCGGAATTATTCCAGTCTTCATTCGAGCCATTACTCATGACGCAGCTACTCGCCGACAAAATCTTGCCGCCATTCATCGTAAACTCGCCGTCGCGATAAACAATCACGCCAACGCCGCCAGTCCCAGGTCTCGCGCCCATATCCAGTGCCTCAATCAAACCGTCGTTCATAATCATCTTGCTACCGCCGCTAAGATTGACTGCCAGCGAATCGCCGGTCGTCTCAATTTTGCCCCCGTTCATCGTAATGAGAGATTCCGGCTTATTTCCACGCACTGCCGTACCGTCAGACGTAACCAAGCCTCCATTTATTGTAAAATTGCCGCCGTTTGCAATCACCGGCACATTAGACGAAGAAACCGTACCGCCGTTCACGACCATCTCGCCAGCTCCAATCAAGACATCGTAGCTCCCATTCGAACCGATGTTGCCGCTCTCCAAAATCAGCGTACCTGGCGAGCTAGCACCGTTCCCGACGCGCAAGTAATAGTTGCCCGCACCGGTAATGCGCCCGCTCTGATTGCTCGAGCTATCCGTTACGGTCAGCGTACTGGTCAACAAGAGCATCTTGCTGTTCGAATCCGCCGTAATCGTATGCCCGTTCAAATCAACCGTCAGCGGCTGCTTCACGAAGGTATTCCCCGTCAGCACGATATCGGCACCAAGCTGAATCTCGCCGCCATTCGTCGCATAACTCTTAAAATCCGCATAATTATCTACGGTCGTGCCTGCCGCAAAAGCCGCCTTCGAAAAACCCAAGGCCACCACGCAGAGCATCGCCATAAAAACAAGTAGCTTTTTCATATTCTCCCAATGCTTATGCTTATATTATCGCAAATATTTCACCCAAAATCAAAGCATTCCCGCGCCCTTTGCCTAAAGAGTAAAATTAGTTTATAATATCCCTAATGAATCTAGATTTTGATGCCCTAAAAAACGAAAAACAAGAAATCACCGATTTTTTGAGCCAGCCAAACGCCTATGCTGACCCGAATTTTGCCGCTAAAAACCGCCGTCTCAACGAAGTTTCCGAGCTTATCTCTCTTGGCGAAAAGCGCGACCAGCTCAAAAACGACATCATCGAGGCAGACAACGACCCAGATCTCGCCGAAATGAAGCCAGACCTCGAGGCTGAACTCGCCGAAACCGAGGCCAAACTCACCGAACTCCTCATCCCGAAGGATCCAAACGACGAAAAAGCCGCTATTCTCGAAATCCGCGCCGGCGCCGGCGGTGACGAAGCTAGCCTCTTTGCGGGCGACCTCTTCCGCATGTACACTCGCTACGCCGAAACTCACGGCCTCAAAGTCGAACTTCAGTCCGAATCTGTCAACGATGCCGGCGGCTACAAAGAGGTCATTTTCCGCATCAGCGGCGACCAAGCCTATGGCAAACTCAAGTTCGAAGGTGGCGTCCATCGCGTTCAACGCATCCCAGTAACCGAATCTCAGGGCCGTATCCACACCAGTACCGCCACTGTTGCAGTCCTCCCAGAGGCAGAAGAGCAAGACCTCGAGATCAATCCAGAAGATCTCCGCATCGATATCTATCGCTCTGGTGGCCATGGCGGCCAAGGCGTCAACACTACCGACTCCGCCGTCCGTATTACACACTTGCCAACCGGCCTCATCGTCACGATGCAGGATGAACGCTCCCAGCAGCAAAACCGCATCAAGGCTATGACTGTTCTTCGCAGCCGCCTCCTCGAGCGCAAACTCGCCGAAGACCGCGCCAACGCTTCCGATGCTCGCAAATCCCTCATTGGCACCGGCGACCGCAGCGAAAAAATCCGCACCTACAACTATCCGCAAGACCGCATTACTGACCACCGCATCCATTACAGTCGCAGTAACATTCCGGCCGCTATGAATGGCGACATCGAGGATCTCATCGAAGAACTCACCAAGCACGAGCGCGGCATCGCCGAAGAATAATCACCAAAGTCAAAAAATGCGCCGTAAGGCGTATTTTTGTCGCGCCGACCTCTAGAAATTCGCCGTCGGATCGTTATTCTTTGTCCCAAAGCCTAAATCTGGTCGAAAATCGTAATATTTTTTCATCCCCGATGGCTGCGCGCCATTCTGCGACCTCTGTCCAGAGACCGATCCGGATCCGCCAATCGCCATCATGCCACCGCCGCTTCCGCGCAAACCGCTCTTCTTCTCGCTATGTTGCTCCATGCGCTCTTTGCGCACATCTTCGTCGCTCTTGCGCCCAAAACCGTAGCGCTTTTCCATTTCTTCACTACTTGTCCGCCCGTATCGGCACCTCTTATCCGCACCGTCCCCCTCTGTGCGCCCATATCCGCGCCTCTCTGGCTCCCCGCTTGTCCGTCCGTAGCTTCTTACGCTCGGCATTCCGCCAATATCACGCGCAATTCGCGAATTTTTGTACCCCTGTATAATCTTCCGATTCTGCGCAATCGCTTGCCTCTCCTCGAAGCTCATCTGCCCGCGTCTCTGCGTACTTGCACCCATTCCGGCCAATCCCGAGCTATGCACAACGTCGCTTGCTGTATTTCGCGTAATTCGCTGGATGATTTTTGCGCCAACTTTCATTAAAATAAGTATATCGCAATCTTAGAAAACCACCAAACCGCTTACGTATAACACAATTAGGCATAAGTGTAAATTACTATATAATACACTTGACAAAAACATAAACATTTGATATAATAGCCATAGCTAATTGCAGAGCTGCGAAAGGCTTATGTAAAAAGCGTATTGTTTAAAAATCGGATCATTACCATACATAACTCATCAGTTATGTGTGGTGGATTTGGGAAAATCCTTTTAAGGGGAGTCCAGCCACCCCTATACGGCTGTTCAAATATATTACGCTCCCGTCGTCCTCTTAAGGGCGGCATCCAACGACGCGCAGCTTCCTATGCCAAAGGAGTTGCGTAATCAAAACATTCTTTCTAAGGAGGAATATATCATGGCAAAGAGATCCAGATACGGGGGCATTGACCCCAATACCGTCAAGACCATCTCCATCGCTAAGATGGTCGAAGAGTCGCAGACAATCGCCTCGCAGAGCGTGGCAGACGTCAGTGAAGCTGTCCACGAGGAGCTGATTCAGCTCCGCACGGAAAACGCGGAAGTCCTTTCTACCATGGAGGGCAATGCTCGCAAGCGCCACGACGAAATGAAAGGTGTCGTCCACGAGGAGCTGATTCAGCTCCGCACGGAAAACGCGGAAGTCCTTTCTACCATGGAGGGCAATGCACGCAAGCGTTACGAAGCTTCCGAAAAGAGAGCTGACGAACACCACAGTGAAGAGATGGCGGCAATCCGCGAAGTCGGAGATGCAGTCGCATCCGCATCTCAGGCAGCATTCAACATGAAGCTTGCTGTTCTGATCAGCGTCCTCATCGCCGCCGGTGCCGCACTGCTGGCCTACATTATCATCGGCCTTGTTTGCACAAACGAAGTCTCCAAGGTCGTCGAAGACGCTTTGGGTAATGCGCTTCCTTCCGCAAAGGAGATGAAGGTGTGCTACGTTAGCACGTTCAACAGACTGGGCCGCTCGGTTTCCTATGGAACTATTGCAGGTCTCGTCGCTCTCGCGCTGATGGTGATCAGCGGACGCCCTCATAAAAAGGAGGTGTAATCATGACGATTTACAGAAGAAGGATGGCGGGAGTGCTGCTCCTTGCAGCAGCGCTCCTCGCTGGCACAATGCTCTTCTGTGACGTCTTTGGCATCGGCGCATTCTTCAGCCTTGCGCAGGAAGACCAGCCGAGCCGTCAGCTTGAGATTGTTGATGCTACTAACGGGGGACTCGAGGAACCTTTCTTCTACTTCTTCGAAGAAAACAAGGAAGGTCCTTACACCTTCGGCCCGAAAGCACCGACAACGAGCGCAGAAGATGCACACAACGAGTTTCGTACTCGTCTGAAGCGCGACCCCGCCTTGCTGGCAGCAGTGGCCAACTATGTTGACCATGAACTCCAGCTCGGCGACAATCGCATTCTTCGCAAGGAGAACGGCGAGCTCGTCGGTGCGGTGTCTAACGCCGCAACCAAAAACATGCTCGAGGACCCAAGTTATCGCAAAGAGGTGCTTAATCGCACTCTCGAGATTCTTGACTCCGCAAAGGATAAGGGTCTTAATGCGATCAACGTCTACGGCTCCTGGATGTATATGCAGGACGCCAACAGCGACGGTATTCCTGAAATCATAATTCGGGATCCGGACGCTCTTCGCGAGCGTTCTGGCGGCACCGAGCTTACCTACACATTCGAGATTGACGGAAAGGAGTACAAACTTCATATCCGTCTCGAATGCGGTTATCAACCGATCGGTATTATCTGGTGGGAACCTCCTACCGATATACCGAGAGTGACGACAGCCCCGCCGCCTCCGCCGCATACTACGCCGAAAACGACTACCACGGTCGTTACAACACCGGACGTCACTACGACGACCGGCGTCTTCAAGAGAATTGAGGACGTAGTAACGGTTGTTACTGGCGATTCTCCGCCGCAGCAGCAGGATCTCCGCCCGTCTTCAACGATTAATGAGGAGAGCAGGTATATCCCATCTGCTGCAGGATCAACCACCGGCAAGAAGACGACCACGACAACGGTGACAGAAAGCCAGCAGGCAACCCAGGGTTCTACCCAGGGAAGCACTTCTGGTACTTCTAAAGCCGAGTCTGGCACACGTCCTCCGGTCGCGAGCGAAGACAAAATAATCTCCACTACTAAGATTATTGTCGAGCCCGAACCGGTGACAGTACCGGCAAGTGATTACACGGCTCCTCAGGAGCCAGCTCTCTCGGATATCCCGCCTGTTTCGGGCACAGTGGAGATTCCAAACTGAGCATTCCCAAATCCAGGCCTCAAGGCCACCGGCTCACGATTCGCGTGAAGCCCTGAACAGTCAGCTAATATAATATGCTGAAGTTCTTCATGCGGGGGCGGTTTACCGCCCCCGATACTCCAAGTTTTGTGTATGGTAATGATCCGGTTTTACGACGATTAACAATGCGGCTATAGATTTACAAACTTCAATTCTAGATTATTAATCAAGAAAGGAATTTTTTACATATGAAGAAATCTACTAAGACTGGTCTTGGTATCGTAGCAGCTGCTGCGCTTGCCACTACCGGTGCTATCGTAGCTTTCGCTATCGGCAGTTCCAATGATTCCGAACGCGTGAGTCTTGGTTGCCGTGGTACCTACGATCTAGGTAACTATGTTACTTTTAACTCCATTACAGATCCTAGCTGTAATGTTTTCAAGAACGAAATCGGCGAGAAAGAGTTTACTCATCTTTCTGAAGCCGGCAAAGATGCTTGGAGAGACGATTATATTGTTGAAGATGGCAAGACTTACACCATTCGTATGTATGTCCACAACAACGCTGTCTCTGACGAAAACGATGATGGTATCGTAGACGAAGGTAAAGAAAGCACGATTGCAAAGAATACGACTGTTCGTATCGACGCTCAGCGCGGTGATTATGACGGTCATAATAATAGCTATTACTTGCTTGGCAACATTTCTGCCGACAACGCAAAGCCAAAGACCGTTTATGATCATACTTACATGTACTCCGCTAACGGCGAAGAATTCGATTTTGAATACTCGAACGCTCGCTTTATTGCTGGTACTGGTCAAGAATACAAGCTCGACGGTGCCAAGTTGTTCTCTAAGAGTGGCGTTCAGGTTGGTTACGCCGGCGATGCAGAAGGCAAGTTGGACGGTAATATGCCAGGCTGTTCTAAGTTCTCTGGCTGGGTCTATGTTGACGTTACCGCTCACTACAAGAAGCCTCAGCTTGAAATCAGCAAGGCTGTTAAGAACTTGAACGACGAAAAACCGGCGTTCAAGGAAACCGTTAAGGCCCGCTCTGGCAACGTTCTCGAATATCGTATCGTTGCTCAGAACAACGGCCAAGCTGCTATCAAGGTTAACCTCATGGATAGCTTCGCTAGCGATGCCGACAAGTATGTTAAGTATCAAGCTGGCTCCGCTAGGATTTTCTACAACGGCAGCTCCGAAGACGGCGATCCTATTAGCGATTTGTTCACCACTACTCCAACTGATTTGTTGACGCTTGAACCAGGCGCAAACTTCTACATTACCTACAAGGCCACCGTCGCTGATGGTCTCGATGATATTTGTGGCAAGATCACCGTCAAGAACGTTATCACTGCTTTCAATCAGAATAGTAACGGCTGGACGAAGACCGCTGAAGATGATGCCTTTGTTGAAATCGATGGCAAAGAATGCCATGAAGGCTTCGAATTTGACAAGTACGCCCAGCTCGCTTCTGACGACATCAATGACGCCAGCAGCTGGCACAATGACGGCAGCCTCCGCGCTAAGCGTGGTGAGAATGTCCGTTTCCGCATCCGCTTCGCCAACACTGGCGACACTGATTTGGAAAACGTAAAATTGCGTGATCCAATCTCTGGTACTGGTTTTGTCCTCGACGACACCAAGACCCCATACTACATCTTTACCTCCAACTCCAAGAAGGTTGAAGTTAAGGATATCAACAATATTGTTATCGACAAGGTCCAAAAGCATGAAACCGTTTACTTCTACCTTGAGGCCTATGTCCCTGCAAACAACACTAAAGAAACTCTAGTTTGTGAAGACACCAAGCTCACCAACGTTGTCTATGGTTCCCATAAGAACAGCGATACTGAGCTCAGCACTGATGAGACCGTTATCATCATTGCTGATGATTGTGACGAAGAAAAGCACCCAGACTACAAGATCGAGAAATTCGTTCAGCTCGAGGGTGGCAAAGTCTTCTCTACTCGTGTCGAAGCTAAGGCTGGCGACAAAGTTCGCTACCAGCTCAAGTTTAAGAATACTGGTGATACCACCCTCAAGAAATTCGTTCTCGTTGATAAATTGAACGAAAACTTGGATTACGTCGAGGGCAGCACGAGCATTCTCCGTAACGGTGAAGAAACTAAGAAGGGTGATGGCATCACTAAGGAAGGCATCGAAATCGGTGACTACGAACCAAATGAAGAAGCCATCATTTACTTCTACGCAACTGTGAAGACTGCTCTTCCAAATGTTTGCGAACCAACGCTAATTCCAAACGTCGCTACTGGTTACTACAATGATGACCAGACCACTCGTAAGACTACTAACGAGGTCGATGTCTACATTGAGAAACTCGTCTGCGACGCTCCAGAATTGCCTAAGACTGGTGCAAGCTCCATGCTCGGCCTCATCGTCAGCATGGCTGGCGCAAGCACCGCCGCAGCTTACTATATCAATAGCCGCAAAAAATAAGTTTGACCGCCTAGTATAGAGCTTCCCAGCTCTACAGGCATCAGCGCCGCTGTCCTCGGATGGCGGCGCTCCCAGTAGAGCACCAAGCTTCAATGGACGGGAAAACTCGCAAGGACGACGCGCAGGCGCAGCAAAGGAATTTGTTCTGGCGTTTCGCGAATCTCCCGCGATGTCATCCTGCAAAAAGCCTCCCGAATTTTTCGGGAGGTTTTTTGTTGTTATGACTTGTGTCGGCTTTTGTGATAAAATAAACTTAAGCATTAAAATAGGTCAAAATAAAGAGAGATGGACGAACGAAAGAGGAAGGTTTTCGTACGTGGCGTGATAATTTTTTGCGTTTTGCCGATCGCAATCGCACTCATGATAATTATTTGGAATGCCGTCACGAAAAAAGACAATGAGCTAGTCGTGCGCGAAGACGAAATAATTACGAAAGATGGCTCCGACAGCTACTATCGCTTTGCTAATTATGTACTGCATGGCGACGATAAGACTGACATGATTGTCGGCACTGGCGCCGATTATACGAAGGCATACTTCCTCGACATTGACCTCACTAGTTCTGAAAAATACGAAAAACATTTCAAAGAGCTCGCCGCTGCCTTCCGCAAGTTCGCGCTCGACGACAAAACCTATGGGACTGGCAACTCGCTAGGTTATTACTTACGCGTGACGGGTGAGAAATCTCAGCTTGTCGAGTCGATTCGCTACGATTCTCCATACTATACGGAACAGGAGCTTTATTCTTGGTATATTGCGCTCGGCTCTGAAGGTGTCCAAGACAAACTATCACATGAGTATGCTGCCTTCAAAGCGAAGTTTCCAAATATGAGCCGCGCGAGTGACTTCATTGCTGCCGTCGCCAATCGCGATAATAACCTGGTCACAATGTTCAATCTCATGCTTTCGGATGGCTGCATTTCGGATACCTTCGGTTCGTGGAAAGAAGGCGATCAACTAAAGAACTATAGCGATGCGATTTCTTGCGAAAAAATGCGCGACCCTAACCAGAGCAATCGTGCCCTTCTTATCAATAGCGCTCTTGCTCAGTCGGAGCAAAAAGTCCTAAGCGAAATAAGCATTAACTCGTACGAGCTTGTCATGAATATCTATAGTGTTGCGGCTTGGATCCAGGTGCCTAAGAAATGAAAATGAGGAGTGCGAAATTTTTGAGTTTGTCAGCGCTCGCCACTTTTTTGGCGCTGGCTATCACTGGTGGTGTCTTGAATGAAGACGCCTCGGCCGCGCAGGCAGGCAAGCCGAATCCACCAATCGAAATGGTCGATGCGTCGAAAGACTCCATCATGTACAAGGCGACGCTTCAGTCTTTCATCGATTGCTATAAGTATGCTTCGCTGAGCAGTTTTCAAATGCGAGACTACTGGAGTTTCGCTGGCGATGCGGACATGGATAGCGCTCAAGAGATTTTTTATGACGAGGCTAGCGGAAGTTTTATAAGCGAGGAGGGCGATTCGGTATATCAAATATCCAACCCGTCGGCAATTCAGTCTGCGGAAGGCGGCCAATACTGGACGCTTTCTGGTGTTGATGTTGACGACTACGGCTTTTATGCTAGCTTTACAACTCCAGTCATTAGCAGCGACCCGCGTGCTTTAATCTGGAATGGCGGCGGTTATTTTAGTAATTTTGACACTTGTCTTCAAGCAAATGGCGGAACTGCCACAGAAAACCGCGGCCGCAATATTCAGCGTTCGTTCTGTTGGGGCAATGCAGGTGATCAGAGCCAAATGTATATGGGTAGATCATTTGCTGTGCCGTCAATTCTATCCGGACTAAATTTCAAGCCAAATCCTGACGGCCTTTATAACAAAGAGGCGACTACGGCTGACTATAGCTTCTATGGCATGCATAAGACCTACCGTACCGAACGTTTTGCTACTGGCGAAAAAGAGGTATATGGTTCCAATATTACCAATGGCACTGCGCACTATCCGCAAATGATGGCTCCGGGCGTCAATATTCTCGGCAGCAACAAGGATTTTAAAGATGACGATATTGAATATGATACGGCTTATCTCTGCCAAGATTTCTTCTGGCACGAAGATGGTAGCGGTACTGGCGATGAGGGCTTCTGGGGTTTGCTCAATCGTGAAAAATATGGCGGCGCTCTCCTAAGTGAAAGCGGCGGTAAGATTCCGACAAATCAGTACCAAGATTTATTAACTGCGGCCAAGTTTTTGCAGAAAATGGGCTACGTATTCACGCCTGGTGATTCCGCTAAGCAGTGTATTCGCTTTAAGTTTGTAAAACGCACCTATGAGCTTCACGGCGTTGGCGTGCCGTGGCTTGGTGGCGAAGCAGGCGATCGCAGATACGAATATCAACCACAGCTCGATAAGGAAGTATGGACCGACTATGTCTGCGTCCGCGTTAATGACGTGGCGGTCGTTAGCGAGCCGACTATTGAAAAATTCGATAATGGTGACGCCTCGCTACCGAGTGGTCTAATCAAGTTCGAAATTCAATCCGCTGGTCAAGGTGGCGGTCTCAAAATTACCTGCTCGGATGGCGAGAAGAATGCTGCTATCCCGAAGAGGAATAACTGTGGTGATACGGTCGTTCTTAAGAAAGGCGACGATGCGGCCATTGAGGGGGATGTTGAGGGTGAGATTTCGGGCTCAGTTACGATGTCTGCTCTTCAGAGCCAAATGAATGACTTGTTTGCGGGCTTTGAAGCGGCCAACGAATCGTTCGGTACCTGGTTTAATAACAATGAGCACATGTTTAATCTCGCCCATAATGGCGACCATGAGTATGTGTATGCTTACCAAGAAGCCTACGTCAAACAGAGCGACTTAGTGCTTGGTAGCTCCGGTGAAATGGATCTTACGACTAATATCCAAGAGTCCGACCAAAGCCTCGTGACGGGTTATTTCACGCAATTGCAAGAGGATCCTGAAAAAGCTGCGGTATTTGCGTTTAATAATCTTTTAGGTGCCGACGCTACAAGCTACGCACAGCGTATGGGCGTTTCCTTGACTGCGGATACGACCATCTCTCCTGCCGAACGCTACATTCTTTATCGCAAGTATCTCCTCAAGTACTACAACTTCGACAACACGATGTTCTGCGAGCCGCTAGAGAATGATGTTGAGGGGCAGTACAAAACCGACATGATGAAGAATCCGCGTCCTTCTGCTGGCGCTTCTCAAGATGACTGGGATGCCTATTATACCGAGTTGCAGGATCGTGGTATTCGTGAGGAATTTTATCCTGTCACGAAACCAGACGGTACGCCGGACGAGAGTAAGAAATATCACTACTGGAACGTTGTATGCCGCGAAGATAACGGTAAGCCGATGCACGACAAGGTAATGACCGATAACGGCTGCGTGGATAAAAGTGAGATAAAATGGACTGATGACGACGGTGAAGTGCATCAGGTCTTCTCTGACTCCTCGAGTGAAGGCGAGTTCGGCGACTATGAAGAAATAGTTCTATATCTAGACGGCTCAGATGACGTGCCGGGCAACCAAGCTGAGCCTGGCTTCCGTCGCTGCTACTTCAATATGCGCGATGGTTCTGTCATGCTTGATCGCTATGTGTATGGCGTTAGGCCGGAAGGCTCTGGTTATCGTTTCTTTGAGGCGCAGACTATCGATGACGTCCTAGAAGCATTGATCGCGCCGAATCTGAACGGTCCGGCGCACAAGGTTGATCCAGAGCATGCCGATGGCGAAATTTCGGCAGTCACAGAAGGCTACTCCGAGTTCTACACCGCGATGATTGATCCAATCGAAGATACCGATGGCTATACTCGTAGCGCGAACTGTTGGCATGGTGCAGTTGCTGCCGGTATGAAAGACACGGATGGTGCCGGCTTCTTTGGTTGGTTTGTCTGCCCAATTATCGACAAGCTCGGCTCGGCCGTACGCGGTCTCTATGACACTGTCCTAGTCAATATCCTTGAATTCGGTAGCGATATTATCGAAAATCAGCATGTCATGCAAGCTTGGTCGTCTGTCCTTGATCTTGCGAATATTCTCATCACTGTCTTCGTTCTGATTATGATTTTCTCGCAGATGAGTGGCTATGGCATGAGTCATTATGGTGTCAAAGCCATGCTTCCACGACTGATTGTCGGCGCTCTCATTGTTAACCTCTCCTTCTATGTTTGTCAAATCTGTATCGACATCTCGACGATTATGGCGGGCGTCATCAAGAGCGCATCTATTGCTATCGTGAATAATACAGCCGCTTCATTATTCGGCACGGCTAATATGAACTTTCCGGTCGAAGATTCGCCGACCCTTTCGGTTGGCCCAACCCTCGCTTTTGCCGGCATCGCCGCAGTGATTATTGGCGCTGTGATTATCTCAAAGGGCGCAATCTTTATTCCGATTATTACGGCCTTTATCGGTGTCGTTGTCTCGCTCATTGGTCTTCTCGTTGTCTTGTCTATGCGCTATGCTTTGGTAATCGCGCTCGTTATTGTCTCGCCGCTTGCCTTTGCTTGTGCATTGCTGCCAAATACGAAAAAAGCCTTCCAACGGTGGTTTGGGCTATTTAAGGGCGTGTTAATCGTCTATCCAGTCTGTAGTGCGTTAGTTTATGGTGCAGATATGGCGGCGAAACTAGTCTTATTCTCCTGGATGTCGGATGCGCATACCCTGGAAAGCGGTATTGGCTTTAACGAGGCAATCTTCCTCGTCTCTGTCGCCGTGATGGATGTCGCCCCAATTTTCATGCTCCCGGCTGCCGTCAAAAAGTGTCTGGCCGCCGCCTCTGGCATGGTTGGCGCGATTAGCCAATTCGCTTCTCGCTCCAGTAGGACGGTCCAACGTGGCGCTCGTACTGTCGCTAATCGCAGCGCTCTCGGTCGCGGCGCGGCACTATACAAGGAGCGTCGCCAGGATGCCTATCGCAGTAAGCTCACTCGCTCTAATGCCTTCAGGGCTAGGATGAATCAGCGCGTGCGTGGCGCGTTCAGCTCTGCTGGTAGAGCGGTCGCAAACAGCGGTGTTGGCCGGAAAGCTAGCGCGGGCCTACAGGCAGTTCATGGCTCGAAAGTTGCGAATAGCTTTAGACGGCTCGGCACCAAAATCTCCGAGGCTCCAGTTATCGGTGCGGTTGTTAATAAAGCAGCTGGCGCTGCCAATGAAGCTAAAGCGACCAGGAGAGATGCTAGGATTCAGCGTCAATTCTTCGATCAGAATCAAATTAACAGGCTCGAGGCGCTCGAAGCAAAGAATGCGCGTGCATACAAAGCCTATCGCCAAGGCAAGCCGGCTAACCAAGGTATCGAAGGCGCGAAGGATCCGGGTCAGATTTACCTCGAAAACGCCTTCAGTCGCAACGGTGTCAACCGCGGTATGGCTGACGTTGGTCTAGAAATCGTCAACGAGAGCGGCAAGCCATCCAAAATGCTTACTGCGCTTAGCTCTGCTGTTACGACCGAAAATGTCCGTAATCTCGACGATAAGCAGCGCCGCTCGCTCGCTCGCAAAATTGCATCTACGGGCAAGGATAGTCTTGCTGGCGCTTATTATGGCTACTACCTCCTCAGCGATACCGGGACGAGTAGTGACGATATTCCGGATGGCGACAAGAACGATATGAAAGGCTTCGATCAGTATATGATTGAAGACTTCGCCAATACGACTAAGCGTGAAATGTCGCGTGATGCTCTCGTTAAGGCCGATGACGACGCAATTGAATGGCTCGCTCAGCATGGTAGAGGCAAAGCCGATACGGATGCCGGTAGGCAGAAACGAATTGCTAGCGGCGCAGACATGGAGCGTAGTTTCTTGAGCGACTTCGGAGACGATCAGATTGCTGCGGTTATTGCGAATGGTTCGCAGAAGCAGCGTAATGCGCTCGGCGATCTGCGCGAGACCTTTGGTAAAGATAGGATGAAAGAGATTGCGCGCTCGCTCACGGTTGACCAGGTGGCAGATCTTGATGCTAGACAGCTGGACATGTTCGCCATGGATACCGGAAAACCTGACGACACCGATGAATTCATTCGTGATGCCTTGCGAGACAAAATTGAAGCAATCCGCAGCAATCCAGAACAACTTGACCGCATGAACTCAGATGTCCGTGCTCGCCTCTTCAAGGAAGACAATAATGACAATTCAAATAATGGGTAGGATATGGAAGAAGAAAAACCTCAAATTTCAATAAAAAGCATAATTCGCTACATCATTATCGGCGTAATTGTCATCTTGGTCCTAGCCTTTCTCTTTAGGCTCGGCTCGACTGCCACAAACAAGAATAAGGATAGCTACAAAAAAGAGGAGGTGATGTCCGAAGACGGCCATAATTATGGTCAGTTAGATTACCAACGCCGCTACCTTGCTAGGACTGGTAGCTGGTGCGAGATTCATGGGCGCTATACTGATGGCGGCAAAGTCAATATTCGTATTCTTGCCGAAAAAGGATGGGGTCGTTTTGATATTGTCAACATGCGCTACTTCGGTGAATATGTGAACGTCAAAATGTTGCAAAACGGCCTTTATCTATGGCAGAATGACGCTAATCCAAAATACGGCTATTTCTACAAAATCGGCAGCCCGAGCTATTCGCGCATTCTGGAGTTGCTCGCCTTCGATGATATTGATCTAGAGAAGACTAAATTCGAATGCGAAGATCGCAGCTCGTACGTAAATTATCTATCATTGCCAAACGTGGAATGGGAGTAGTAAAATGAAGTTAATGCGCAATAACCATAAGCATAAAACAAACATAAAATTTTTACCGCTTTTTGGCGTCTTTTCGATTTTGCTATCGCTATTTCTCACCGCGCCGGTCAATGCCGCCGGTGTCGTTCCACAGAATAGCGAAATGAATTATAGCTACATTCAGCACGACTTGTCGGCAATCAACATTAAGGATGTAATTAATATCGAATGTATTATGGAGGCAAACCAAACCAAGCGCCGCCTCGATACGCTTAACAACCCAGAGGGTATCGATGAATTCGAACTACTCACTCTCGTAAATTTTTATCGCAAAGATAGCCCGAATGTCTTTGTCTATAGTCCAAATTACTACACGAACGACACGGTCTCTTCTACCGAAACCTTTGCTGAACGTGTAGAGAAGGGCATTCCGAAAGAAGCCTTCGTTGTCAGGAGTCTTGGCGAAGCAATTCCGGCCGAATATGAACGCCTGACTCCTAACTGCTATCGTCTTTTCGACTACATTGGAAACAAAATTAATAACGGTACAAGCCTAAACGGTAACTCGGATTGGACCGCTGCCGGTATTGGTTGCTCCGATACTTATTTGCCTGGCATTATTGATACGAATCAGAATAATACGAGCGTCTCTAGCAGCACGAGCGGTTGCAGCCTCCTTCGTAACGGTTTTCAAGCTGTCAATGATGTCGTGAAGGTTGACTATAATAATTTCTACTTCTCGCGCGATGGCAATGGCGGTACGACGATTGATTTCATTTTCTATGTTCAAGACATCAATGGTGGTAGCCCGGCCAGTAAAAATGCGCCAGTCATTTCAGATATCTGCCTTCTCGTCTCGGACAACGGTACGCAGAATTCGCAGACATGTTCTCCGGCGAATACAGTCTATGTAACTGTACGCGAAAATATCACCGAGCCACAAACAGACGACGGTCAAGCATTCCGCTATCACTACGGCCTCTACACGTCGCAAGACATTACGCGCAAGTATGTCTCGGTAGCCTTCACGATCTGCCCATCAATTGTTGGCCTGAACACCTCATCGCCGGGCTGCGAAACTGTTAGTAAAAACGGTAAGGGTAGTACCTTTATCGGCAATACTACTACAGTGCAATATGCAAATGCTTTGTTCGCTACACTTACGGACACAACTGAATGTTATAACGCGACAGGCGGCGATGGTGCGTTTTCTTGTGAATTTATCGTAAAGGCAGATTCCTTTGTCGAGTCGGCCTTTGACAAAGTTGAGGACTGGTTTAAGAATGACGTTGAAGGCATTATTAATGGCGCTAGCGACGCACATGCACAATTCCGATCCTTAGCGAATATTATCCTTTCAATCTTCTTCATGGTCTGTATAATTTCGCAGGTTAGCGGCCTTAATCTCTCGACCTATGGCATTAAGGCTCTTATGCCAAAGCTCATTATCGTCGGTCTCTTAATTAACATCTCATTTGAGCTCTGTAAAATTATCATCGACCTTACGACTATTGCGGCCGAATTCATCAAGTCCCAGCTGATCGGAATGACGAATGGCGCCGGAACTGCCCAGACGATTTCGTCCTTGCTCGGTATAGGTACTGGCGCCGGCGCAATTGCCGTGCTCGTAGGTATCTTCGATAAATCCACTATTATTCCTATGATCCTGGCAATCCTAGGCTTAGCTATTAGCTTGCTATTCCTTCTTGCGATTTTGTCGATTCGTAAAGCACTTATTGCTGTATTGGTGATTGTCTCGCCGGTTGCCTTCGCATGCTATGCGCTACCAGGTACCAAGAGCATCTTCAATAAATGGATGGCATACTTCAAGAATGCAATCATGATATATCCAGTCTCGATTGCTTTGCTTTATGGCGGTGTCGCCGTATCTTCGATGATTATGCCGACAAACCAATCTTCATCCGGCGACTTCTTCCAGGCTTTGTCCGCGACCTTCGCTGCGGTTGCTCCGATTTTCATGATTCCGAAAGCGGTTAGTAGCTCCGTAGGCGCCATCTCGAGTGCGGTTAATAAGGCTCAGGGCAAGCTTACTGGTATGGCGAAGGGTGGAGCAGGCAGCGTCCTTTCTCGCTCCGGCATTCAGCGTGCTGCAGACCGTCAAAAGCAACGCCGTAAGGATAGCTTCGACCTCAAAAAGGAACGCCGTCAGAATGCAATCGACCAGAAGCGCATCGATCGCGCCGGCAAGTACAATGAGTCTCGCTTTGGCCAAACGATTGGCCAGACTGCAATCGGCAAAAGACTGTTCTCTAACCACTATAACGACATGGCGGGTGTTGCTGCGGCGCGCAGTGCGGCCTATAAATCCGGTCAACAACAGAAAGCGGCTGCCCTCGGCGCGGGCTCTTCTGCCAACGATGATGCGAGGGCTATACAAGCAGCCGGCGGTGTTAAAACTAAGGACGGCTTCAATGCACTTATGGGGCGCTCTCGCGATATTATGGCTAGCGGTGATTCGGAAAAACTAGGCGAGCTAGAAGCTGCTGTTTTCGGTAAAGAAGGCGAGGGCCTCAAGGCGATGGATAGAGCTAATGCTGAGCAATACTTCTCCGAGATGAAATCTGGCTTCAAGGGTGTTGATCCGTCTCGCGAATTGTGGGCGACTGCCAACCTTGCTAATATTCAGAACGGCAAAGATCTTATGACCTACGAAGAATTCATGAACCCGACCGATCCTGCCAATGGCGGCTTTGCGAAAAAGGTCAGCGAAAAGTATGGCAAAAATGGACTCGCGAATCAAACCTATAAGTCGCTCGAAGAGCAGCAGAAAGCTTTGGACGGCGATGTTGGCAAGCTTGCTCAATGCTATGGCACTGACGCTATTGCTACTGCGGTTGCTAGTACGAATGGCATGGATAGTCGAACGCAGGGTATTATTGACGAAATCTATAGCAGCAGAAGTACGGACCAGGTCGCCGTTAATGATTCCTTTAGTGCCGAATCCTTCACGAATATGTCGTATAAAATGATTGACCGAGCTTGGTCCGCAGAGCAAGCTCTCGGCGGCCACAATATTCAGAATATCGCCGCTACTATCATGAATGACCCGAATAAGCGTATTCTCAATAGGCTCGATGCGAAACAACGCGCTTCTGTTGAAAAGATTTATGCGGCATCGCAGCCGGCAGCCGAATCTACTAATCCAGCTCCAACCCCATCCGAGTCGAATAATCCGGCTCCAACCCCATCCGAGTCGAATAATCCAGCTCCAACTCCATCCGAATCCACCAATCCTCAGCCGTCCGAGTCTACGAATCCAACGCCAAGCGAATCTGATCAACCGGCTCCGGCTCCAACCGCCCAGCCGACCATGGAGCCGATTGCTGTGCCGCACCAGTCTGCTATGCCTACTATCTCTGGCGAAGAGGCCGCCAAGCTACGCCCGCCAGTCGTCTCTGATTTCCAGTACGAAGAAAACGGCCAGACAAAATACAACGAGGACGCTATCTATTCCAGTCCGCAATTCCGCGAGTTCCTCGTCAATAATGCTGATCAGGCCGGCGATCGTGACACTACCGCTATGATGCTTCAGATGGCGAACGCTAAGACGCCAGAGCAAATGCGTCGCGTGGTTAACGGTTTTGACCTCCAGTTCCAGCAGCTCGGTCGCACCGATGGCCGTGGCGCAACCGATCTCCGCAACGATGTCTTCAATAACTTCATCGGTCAGGTCGGCGTCGCTGAGCAAGCGCGCGCTCAGAGCGCTCCTGCTCCAGCTCCAGCTCCAACCCAAACTTGGGAAGACAACAGTCTCTCGCCAGAAGAAGCTGCTGTTATTCGCATTCAGCATGAGCGAGCAGAGCATAATCTTCCGTCCGCCAAGCAGCAGCGCCGCGATGAACGCTATGCTCGAGAAATGGCTGAGACGACCGGCCAGCCTGTTGAATCATTTATGCCTAAGGCGCCAACAATGCAAGACCTGCCAGCGCACAATTCGCAAGAATACATCGACCTCCGCAACGCTAATGCTCAAGCCAATGCTGCTCCTACTAAGTATCGTGAAGCCCAGGTTGCGCAAAGCCGTCGCCAACAGCAAATCGACGACAATATTGCGCTCGACGCCGCAAGAGCAGAGGCTCACGCTCGCGAAATTGAACAACGCCGCAATCCGAAGCCGCCGGAAGATACTCCGGAAATGCCATCGCTATAAAATAGTCCCCTTCGGGGGATTATTTTTTACGGCGGCAACTCGGCATCATTCTGACCGAGCCATCAAAAAACGCCCGCTAGGGCGCTTCTTTATCTACAGGCTTTCAATACATTCTCGAATAACATCGCGACCGTCAGCGGTCCAACCCCGCCAACTTTTGGCGTCAAAATCAAATCATCGCGCTCGCGCACTGCTTCGTCCAAGTCGCCACGAATAATGCCGCCTTCGCTCGCAGTCCCAGCGTCGACGACCGTTGCGCCATAAGCAATCATCTCGCTCTTAATCAGTCCAGGCACTCCTGTTCCCGTCACAATCACCTCGCGCTCGGCGAGCAAATTCAAATCGTCGCCCTTATCGAAAACTTGCACGTCATAACCGGATTCGCGCCACATTTTCGTCAGCGGAGCACCAACAAGCTTTCCTTGGCCAACAATCGCCAACTTCTTATTCTTCAAATCTACTCCATAGCCAGTTAGCAACCAATGAATCGCTGTGGCAGTCGCCGTATCGCTCTGGCCGCGCAAGCCATCAACATCTTTCTTGAGTGGAATTTCGTCCAAGATCGACATGTCGCAGACCTTCAGTGGCAGCTGCACGATAATACCCTGAACTTTCTCATCGTTGGCTGCGGCGCGCAATTTCTCGACTGCATCATCAGCGGAAATGCGCACAATCTCGACCTCGACATTAATGTCGGCGCCATAAATCTGCTTCAACTGCATGTACTTCGCAATCACCGGGCTGTCGTTATCGTAAAAAATTACCAACTTCGGAAAAATCTTCTGTCCGCGCAGACTGCGAACTTGTGCCGCCTGACGCTCTTTGATAAAGCCGGCCAACTCGCTGCCGTTCAGTTCTTTCATTCGCCCAGCTCCATCGGCTCCTGCTCGAGGGTATAGCCGAACTTTTCGCGCACGGCCTCAATCACGGCTTCGCGCGCCTTCGCCAAATCGGCATAAGATTTCGCACTCTCATTAATCAAGACGAGCGCTGCCTTATCTGACACGCGCATGCCAAAGAACTCTTTGCCTTTCAGGCCGGCATGCTCAATCAGCCAACCACTCGGCACCTTACCGCCATCCCAAACCGGAATGCCATTTGCGCGCGCCTTCTCAGCTTCCGCCTCGTCCAAATAGACATTCTTAAAGAATGAGCCACTCGACGCAAACTCGGCCGGATCCGGCAATTTACTGCCACGAATCGCCAAAACCGCCTCACGTACAACCGCTGGCGAAAACTCCGTCACGCCACGCTCGTCAAAATACGCCTGAAGGGAAGTGTAAAACGGCGGCTTGAGCCAGTTTTTATGCAGTTCGACCGTCACGCTAGTAATGAAATAGCGGCCAACACCATCGCCGGTATTAAAAATGCTACGGCGGTAACCGAGATTCAGCTCGCTCGCCGGCATCTTCTTGAAGCAGTTATCTTTGTAGTCATATACGCAAACATGATGCAAAACTTGCGCGATTTCCTGACCATACGCCCCAACATTCTGCACCGGCGCCGCACCAACCGTCCCAGGCACGCCGCTCAAAGCCTCAATCCCCGAAAAGCCAAACTGTTCGCCGTCAAACAGTTTGACGCTATAATCCACGAAATCATCCAACAGTTCGCCGCTCTTTGCGCAAAGGCGAATCTTATCCTTGTCGCTGTTAATCACGTAAATACCGCGCAACTTGTTGACCATGATGACGCCATTAAAACCGCCATCTCGCCCAATCACATTACTGCCGCCGCCCAAGACATAAACCGGCATTTTTTTCTCTGCTGCAAAATGATACGCTTCTGCCAAATCTTTATCTTCCTCAATTTCGATCACATAGCGCGCCGCCCCGCCTAAGCGCATTGTCGTGAGTTCGGATATTGGTACATTTTCGCGTATTTTCATAGCTCAATTATACCATTGCGCCGCCCTCTATAAAAACATAAGCCATAAGCCCCACATATTAACAAAAAGCACTACAAGTGGTATAATAAAAAACGTGGGCATTAGCCCAATTTTTGCACCTTAAAACGTTTGCGACCACTGTTCTTTGCCGAATTCTGCGCACGAACTTCTCGTGCGTGGTTAAGGCAAAGAATGAAGGAGGTTACTCATGAAGAAGCCAACTAATATCCAGGCAGCGAGTGCTATTCTTATGCCAACCAATACGATTGACATGACGCTCTGGCCTCATCTTTCAAGTGAGGCTGCCATCAATGGCATCGTTAAGAACTCGGCACTGAAAGCACCGATCACGTTCCTTGACTACCTGCTCGCCACCATCCGCGACGACCGGGAAGTATTCTTCGCAGCCATCCACAAGGCGAACTATCGCCAAATTTCGTACAAGGGAAAGCGTTATACGCCCGCTGAATGGGTGGAGTATTACTACGGGCAGAGCAATGATCTTATGCTTGTAAGTGCTACACTCGAGTCCTTCGCGATCTCGTTGGAGGAATTTTTCTCCGACCTCGGTATGCCGAAATATCAGAAAATCATATCGGCGATCAAAGGCGAAATCGGGAGGCCAGAAACGGTCATGGGCCCGGCGGCAGCCGCGCTTCGCCGTGCGCTCGGTAACGGAAGCTATGACGAAAGGATGTTTAAGGCTCTAACTTACACCTTTTGTCGCCGATGCGAACTGAAGGTCGACAGCTATCTTTCTTCCAGCATGTGCTGCTATGGCAACGATGATGAATTGAGAGATATCTATTGTCTGTTCACTGCTTCGAACTCGTACTACTCACTTTCTGGTTTTGCGGAGATGTTCTGCATTATACTGCCGGTTCTTATGGCCCTTCTTGGCAAAAAGGACAAAAACATAATTCAGTTTTTCCACGACATTCATCTCCCGAGACTGTTTCAACAGCACGAAGCAAATGCACGCAACGTCTTGAACGAGTATGATGACGAGTCTTTGCAAGAAGCTGTTTGGTTCCACCCAGGCCGTTTCTTCCCTCGTCACCTCGAGTATGACTCGAGCATCATGCCGCTCGTTGCTAGCTGCCTGTATGGCCAGCTCTCTTTTGGCGAAGATTTAACCTAAGAAGTCGCAAACAATAATCCCCTGCAGTTTTCTGCGGGGGATTTTTGCGCTCCGTTCATTGCGCCACTCCTGTGGTATAATACCGTCAGTGCCTCCGTAGCTCAGTGGATTAGAGCACTGGTCTTCGGAACCAGGTGTCGTAGGTTCGAATCCTATCGGAGGTACCATTAAAGGGCAAAGCATGAAAAAGATTCTACTTACCAGTACTGGTTTTGATAATGACAATATTATGAACAAATTCAAGAGCCTCTTGGACGTCGATGCAAAAGACGCCAAGGTTCTTTTTATTACAACCGCTGCAAACGACCCAGATGCCGTGCGCATTCTGTCCGGCTGCCTCGACGATCTGACGAAATGCGGCGTTCCAGACGAGAACATTACGGTCTACGACATGCATAAGCTCCTCTCGCAGGACGAGATTAATCGTTTCGACGCAATCTATGTCTGCGGCGGTAGCACGCGCTATCTCGTCGAGCGCATCCATGAGTTGAATGCTAAGCCGCTTTTTGACAATTTCGTCGATAAAGGCGGTGTTTATGTTGGCGTCAGCGCGGGTAGCGTCTGCGCTAGTGGCAAATATCCGAACGGCCTTGCGCTTCTCGATAACGTCCTGGACGTTCACTGCGCCGAAGGCTCGCCGAATGGCAGCATCGATACGACTGGTGAAATCAATCTCACGGACAATCAAGCCATCTTCATTGGCGACGACGAAAAAGTCATTTTCGAATAAATAGAGCAAAGCGAAGAAAAATCCCGGCCATCGAAACGGTCGGGATTATTCGGAGTTAGCCCCTCTGCGGGCACAACTCCTTGATGCTGAGTGGCCGCCCGATAAGAAAAATAGGCTTCTTGTACTTTTGCTGCGCAGTGGCGTACTTGTCGTAGGAAATACAGGTTTTTGCCCAGTCCCTATAGAGACGCCGCATGTCATCATCGCTCCATTTCTTTCCTTCGCTGAACGCATCCGCTTTTCGCCTCCCGAGCTCCTTTCTAAAGAAATCACCGTTGATGACATAGATGCCGTCGAGGCTTCTTAGCTGCAAGAGCAATGGCTCGGTTGTCATCCAAAAGTGATCGGGCGTGTCGAGACAGCTATCCTCGGCCGGAATCGCCCAAATGCATGGCTTGGCCAGCAATTCTGGCACCCTCCATCTTTTATCGAAGATGCCCTCTGGTATTGGCGAGCTGTCGAAAGGTGAAAGCTTCTTCATCTTTCTTTTTTGCTTACGGGATTTCTGAGCTTCAGCCAACAGCGCCTCGTAGGCTTTCCTCGGGAATCCCGTCCTAAGGATTAATGACGTCGCAGATTTCATGTTTTCCACTCCTCTCATTAGTAAAGTGCGCCGTCAGGCAATTAGATTATAGCATATAACGCAAAATAATCAATTATTATGACATGTCACAGAATAAAGCACAAGCGCCAAAAAATACCGAAAATGATATAAAATAGTCACGATGCTAGATTTGCAAAACATTTCATTCATGGTAAAACAGGGCGCCAAAACGCGTCAGATTCTTGATGGCCTGTCCTTGCAAGTCAAAGCGGGCGAGCTGGTTGTCGTTACTGGTCCGAACGGTTCGGGCAAATCTACGCTTGCTCAAATAATTGCTGGCATTCAAAAGCCGACGGCGGGGCAGATTACTTTTGACGGTCAGAGCATCGATAAACTTTCGATTACCGAACGCGCTCGTTTAGGCATTGCTTATTCTTTTCAACAGCCGCTCCACTTTAAAGGCCTGACCGTCCGCGATCTTTTGCAAATTGCCGCCACTGGTCAAGAAACTTTCATTGAAGATAAGAAAACCGATTACGCGAGGCTTCTTGCTGCGGTCGGACTTGATGCTGAAAAATATCTTGATCGCCCCGTTGATAAGTCGCTTTCTGGCGGCGAGCTAAAACGCATTGAAATCGCCACGGTTCTCGCCCGCAATGCGCGCCTTCTGATTTTTGACGAGCCTGAAGCTGGCATCGATATCTGGAGTTTCGACCGTCTCTTCAAGATTTTCCGCAAGCTTCATGAAGATTCCGGCCGTGCAATTATTGTCATTTCGCATCAAAAACGCATCATGGATATCGCCGACCGCATCGTAATCGTCCGTGACGGCAAAATCGCCACCGAAGGCACCGTCGAGACGCTCAAGGAGGAACTCGTCAAATGATGGACCTTGATGAAATTGAGAAAAACCTACTTCGCGAAGTCGCCGGTCTCTCCGAAACGCCCGCCGGCGCCTACAATTTTCGCGTCAACGGCAAGGCTATCGGTCGTCAAAGTTCCGCCAATATCGACATCCGTCCCAAAACCGACAAAAGCGGCATCGACATCTACATTAAACCCAACACGCAGAACGAAGTCGTTCATATTCCGGTCGTCATTAGCGCGAGTGGCCTAAAGGAAGCGGTTTACAACGATTTTCATATCGGCGCCAACTGTGTGGTTACGATTGTGGCCGGCTGCGGTATTTATAACTGCGGCTCCGATGATTCAATTCACGATGGTATCCATACTTTCTATGTTGGCAAAAACTCGCAAGTTCGCTACATTGAAAAACATTACGGAGCCGGGCCAGGCGCGGGCAAAATCCTCAATCCGGTCACAAAACTGTTCCTAGAGCAGAGCAGCTACGTCGAGGTCCAGATGGAACAGCTGCGCGGGGTTGATTCGACGAAGCGCGAAACCTTCGCCGAGCTCGCCAAAGATGCCAAAATTTCGATTCAAGAACGCCTCCTTACGCACGGTCGCCAGACCGCGGAGAGTATTATCGAGGTCGATCTCTCCGGCAAAAATTCTACCGCCGACATTGTTTCTCGCGCTGTTGCTCGCGACCTTTCGTGCCAGACCTTTAGTTCCAAAATCATCGGTACTACTGTTTGTCGCGGTCATTCCGAGTGCGACGCGATTATTATGGATGACGCCAAGGTTCTCGCCATTCCGTCTCTTGACGCTCAATCGCTCGACGCGGAGCTGATTCATGAGGCTGCCATCGGTAAAATCGCCAACGACCAGCTCATCAAACTCATGACCCTCGGCCTCACGCGCAACCAGGCCGAATCGCAAATCGTCAACGGATTTCTCAAGTAATTCTCATCTGTTATAATAGCCACATATGCGCCCGTAGCTCAGTGGATAGAGCACTGGTTTCCGGTACCAGGTGTCGCAGGTTCAACTCCTGTCGGGCGTACCAAATCATGGCCTTCGTGGTCATTTTTTTGTGCCTCGCTTATGCTAAAATGAAACTATGGCAATCCTTCAAGTAGAACACCTCAGCAAACAGTATGGCAAAGGCGACAGTCTCGTCATGGCAGTCAACGATGTAAGTTTCGAGGTTCAGCGCGGCGAGTTCGTCGCTATTATCGGCGCTAGCGGCTCCGGCAAATCCACGCTTCTTCATATGCTTGGCGGTGTCGACCGACCGAGTCAGGGCGAAATTATTATCGATGGGCAGAGCATCTCGCGCATCAACTCCGACCAACTTGCCATTTTTCGCCGCCGCAACATCGGCATTATTTACCAGTTCTACAACCTCATTCCGGTCCTAAACGTCCGTGAAAACATCACTCTTCCGGCGAGTCTCGACGGTCGCGCTATTGACGAGGAATACTTGAATGATCTTATTAGTACGCTTGGCCTCAAGGAGCGCGTTGATCATCTTCCGAACCAGCTATCCGGCGGTCAGCAGCAGCGCGTCGCGATTGGTCGCGCCCTCTTCATGCGCCCAGCTCTCATTCTCGCTGACGAGCCGACCGGCAACCTCGATTCGAAAGCTAGCGACGAAATTATCAAACTTTTGCGCAAAGCCAACGAGCAATACGGTCAGACTATCGTCATGGTGACACACGACAACGAAATTGCCGAGCATGCCACGCGCATTATTGATTTCAACGATGGCAAAATCACTTCCGACCGCCAACTTTCCGCTCCGGCCACCAATGTCGACGTCGAATTCGTCAATCAGTACCGCAGTAAGCTTAACAAAATGGGCGCTGCCGCCATCGCACAAAGCGTCAAAACTAGCTCGGATCAATCGTCCGAACCAAGCACGGAAAACACTGAGGGCTCCTCGGATGAAAGCCATTAATAAAATCACCCTCAAATATCTCCGCCAGAATCGCCAGCGCACTAGCGTCACAATTCTTGGTGCTACGCTTTCGCTCTCGCTGATTATGGCCGTCATGCTCATTGGCGCCAGTTTTTATCATTCAATCGTTCGCATTCAAATTGACGAATTCGGCCCTGCGCACGCTGTTTTCGAAGAAGTTCCGGCCAACAAGGTCAGCATCATCGAGTCTAACAAAGATGTCGAGGTACTTTATTTCTCGAAGCCTTTCTCGAAAGCGCGCGCCGGCGCCGAGATGTATGAAAGATATACGGCCCAAAACCCAAGCCTGCTTTATCCAAGCTCGACCTACGACAAAATCGATTCGCTCGACGATGTAATGCGCGCTACGGACGAGCCATACAATGTTTACATTAAATACAAGAATCTCAAATCCGATGCCTATCTCGACGCCTATAGCGAAATCGATAGCGCTCTGATGGAGGCTAATGTCGAGGTCTTCGAACGTGAAGACCGCAGCCTGATGATGTTTCAGGGCAATCTCGAGGAAAAAGACTTAATCCTCTTAGGTATTATCATTTTGCTCGTCTTCGGCTCTTTGGGCATTACGGCAATTTTCTTCATTCGTAACTCCTTTACGATTTCTATCACTGAACGCGTCCGCGACTTCGGCGTCCTCTCTTGCATCGGCGCCACCCGTCGCCAAATTCGCCACTCGGTCTTCTTTGAGGCCTGCTACATTGCGCTATTTGCTATTCCGCTCAGCTTTGGCGTCAGTGTGCTCGCGGCACTCGTCCTTATTCTCGTCATGAATAACCTCATTGGCGAGATGCTTGGCGGCAAACTCGCGCTCTTTGTCCCGTGGCAAGGCGTCCTCGGCGTTTCGCTTTTCGGCCTCATCATTCTTTTGCTCGCCAGCTTTAGCGCCGCCATTATTGCCAGCCGCTACAGTCCAATCATCGCTCTTCGCGGCAATAATGACATCAAAATCAAATCCAAAAAAATCAAAACGCCAGCCATCATCAGCAAAATCTGGGGCATCGGCGGCGTCTTGGCGCACAAAAATCTCAAACGCAGTCGCAGCAAATATCGCACGACCGTTCTTGCCATCATTGTCAGTGTCGCGCTTTTCATCGGCATGAGCTCTTTCGCGCAATATCTCCAAAAATCGCTCGACGAGCTTTCTGACGCTACTCAAGCTTCCGTGATTATTCATAGCGATATTGGTGTTGCTAAATTCCGCAAAATGGCCGAAGACCTCCGCCTAGCTGATTTCGAATACGAATCCATAATTAATACCAAGAAGGGTGAGGATAATGCCATTTCGATGAAAGTCCTCTCGCGCGAAGCCTTCGAGAAATATGCAAAAAAGGCCGGCTATTCTGGTAAACAATTTGACGAAATCGCCATCATGAACAATCGCGTCATGACTGACCGCGGCGAGCGCAAAGGCCTCGATGTAAAACAGGGTGATACTGTGAAGGTTGAAATACTTGAACTTATTCTTACCGAACAAGAGTCCGAGAACGAGCTAGACGTCGAGGAGGAGCTTGACGTTGACGAAGGAATCGCCGAGGATGACGAAGACGATGATGACGTACACTACTTTGAGCGTACGGCCGAGGTCAAAATCGACGTGCTCACAGATAAAAACTTTGACAATGTCGACCCGCTGGACGAGCTAAACTGCATTTTCATTTCCGAAAATCATCCTCTCGCCAAACTTTACAATAACGCCGGCACATCGCTAGGTGTCCATGACTATACTATCTATGACTCCGGGCGTGCTGATGATATTCAGCATTATGCAGACACGCATTTTACGAGCGATATGCTTTTCGAGCTTTATGATAATGAGCAACAGAATCGCACGATTCGCAACTTTATTCTGCTCATTGAAATCTTCATCTTTGGCTTCATTGCCGTCGTTGCAATTATTGGCGCCACGAACATTTTCAATACTATCGTAACCAACATCGCTTCGCGCGCCAAAGAATTCGCCATCCTCAAATCCGTCGGCATGACAAAACGCGAGTTTGACCGCATGATCCAGCTCGAAAGCATCTTCTACAGCACTCGCGCGCTAGCCATCGGCATCGCTTGCGGGCTCGGCATTACGCTCCTCGTTCGCAGCATGTTCGGCAATGCCTATGTTCAGGCCGAATTCATCATGCCTTGGCTACCAATCGTTGCTTCCATCCTTGTTGTTTTCGTCATGGTTCTCATCGTGATGCGCTTCGCTGTCCGCCGCATCGAAGAGCGCAATATTATCGAGACGATCCGCTCCGAAAGCTACTAGCGTCTAGATTTTCGAGCCCGCTTATGCTTTACTTTAAGTAGTAAGTGGGAGCAAAAATGCGCAAATTAGCAAAATTTTTCTTAGCTGCAATCTTCGCGACTTTGCTTTTTGCTTCTCGCGCCTCGGCTGTCAACAATCCTAAACTTAGCGACAATCCTGCCAGCCCGCAAAGCATCCAAATTCGCCGCATCGTCACGAATGTTAAAGAGCCGGTCACGAATACTTTCGGCTACGAAATCGTCGAAGTCGACAAGTATAATGCTGTTCGCAATATTCCGGAAGACATCGAGCTAGTTTTTGAAGATGCCGAGCCGAACGAGCAGGGCATCGTCGAGCAAACCGCAACTATTGATCTGTCCGAAATGTCTTTCATTGGTCTTGGCGGCATTCGCCAGTTCCTCATTCGCGAAATTAACAGTACGGATTCGGAAGATTATCCGGTCAGCACGCAAGATTTTTATTTCCGTGTCGCGATGGCGGGTGAGACCGATTCGGCTGGTTGGCAGACTGGCAACTTCACGCCGACTCTCATGCTACCGTTCGAAGACAAAGATGGCGCCAAATATGAAGTCGCCGAGTTTACTGCGAATTATGACGATGCGCGCATGCATATTCGCATTATTGCGAACGACGAAGTCGAGCATCCGACCGAAGGCGATGTCTATCACTACGTCGTAACCGTTTTTGGTCGCGACGGCGAAGTGTATGCTATTAATGCGCCGGCCGGCGAATATGATTTTAATGGCGAGCTAGTCGAATCCGATACTGAATGTATTTCCGGCGAGCCTTGTCACATTTATCTCTATCGCGACGAATTTGCAACCATTGGCGAAGGCCTGGATGGCGAAAACGACCAGCTGCGCCTCAGCACGCAATACGACCTTGAATTCGAGCTTTCTAGCAAATACGTAGAGCCGGAACCGGAAAAACCGATCGTTCCAAAAACTGGCGTCATGATTCAGATTATTCCATTTATTATTCTCGCGGTGCTTGTCTCAATCGGCATCATTGCCATCCGCGCCACTCCTCGCCAAAAATAATCGGATTATCCTCTTGCGCAAGCAAAAAGCTTATGCTATACTTACGCCAAAAGTACTAAACAAGAGAAAACAAAAATGTCAAAACTCAAATACATCGCCGGCGCAGCTCTCTTTGCTGCAACCATCGGCATTATCAGCAGTGCTGACGCCAGTGCTGCGAATTTTGAAAATCCAACGATAACGCTCAATCGTTCGATTACGAACCTCCAGGCTACATCAAGCAATACTTTCTCGTATCAGCTTACGGCCGACTCAAATAACCCATCCGACGTAGATATTTCTCTGCTCTCGGACATTTCCTGTGAAGTCAGTGGCACTCCAACAGGCGGTACTCTAGCAAGTACGGATTGTTCCATTAATTTCTCGGGCGTCGACTTTAATGGCGCTGCCTACGGCCGCTATAAATTCACCGTTCGTGAAACTGGTAGCGTCGATTCAACTCGCTATCCAGTCGACAGCAGCGATACCTATACGGTCTATATTAACTATTATGCGCATCATAGTAATGCTAATGGCGACCCAATCTTGCCGGCCGTACCATACCTAGAAATTACTTCTGTTCGTCAAAACGACACCACCAAGGTTGACGCGATGAGCTTCACGAGCGCCGCAAACCTCGAGCCATCCGCTATTCAGATTACCAATGCCGTGAACGGTACCTTCGCAAACACAGAAGATGAATTTAGCTACACCGTAAAGGTTGGCGGTCGCGCTAGCTCCTCGTCCAACTACTCAATCTACAAGAAGGGCGTCAGTGCTTCGACTACCAGCTCCTGTACTTATGATTCTGCTGCCGACGAAAGCACCTGTACTTTTACGCTCAAGCACAACGAACAAGCCTTTATCGGTTGGGACGGCAACAATGAGCGTGAAATTAACCCGGGCTACACCTTTACCGTCGAGCAGACTAAACTCTCTGGCTACAACACAGTCGAAATTAATGGCACCGAAGATGCCGATGCTAAGACCGATCCTGCGGTCGTTCTTGAGCCAGTCGATCACGCCCTTCAGAACGTCGTTAACTTTGTCAACAAGTCCGGCATCGAGCCAGCCGATTCGAAAGCCTTCTTCAATATCTTGCCATTCGTCATCCTCGGCGGCGCAGCAATCATTGCTATCGCGGCCACCCGCAAGAATAAGCAGAATCGCTAAAATCTAAAGCATTTCTCTTGTAATTACCCAAGCTAAAAACTTGGGTAATTTTTCTTGCGAATGCCCCATTTTGCGCGGCCAAACATAATGTTATAATGAATCCATGAGGCGGAAATTGCTTATGCTTTTGCTGAAAATCATCATTGTTGAATCGGTGATTTATATTCTGTTTTTCATGGTTTTCGGTCTCGCCCGTGTCAAAACTAACGCCATGTCTCCGAACATCAATGGTGGCGATTTGGCGCTCTTCTTTCATCTCGACAAACACTATGAGACTGACGACATTGCAACCTACGTCGAAGGCGGCAAGCGCTATTTTGCGCGCGTTGTTGCAAAAGAGGGCGACCTCGTCGATCTCAGGGAAGGGCAAATTTACGTTAATAATTATCCAATCGACAGTAACAAAGTCTTCACTGGCGAAATATCTGCAGACACTACGATTCGTTTTCCGTATCGCGTCGGTAACGGCGAAGTCTTCCTTCTGAACGATAACCGCGACGAAGGCCACGATTCGCGCGACCTCGGTTCATATAAAATCGAAGGTCTCGACGGCAAAGTGATAAGCATCGTTCGTACGCGGGGCCTCTAATGGCGACTTCATATCTCACTGAAGCTGTCCCGAAAAAGCCCGAACCGGGCGCCAAGGCCGTCGACATTGCTGCGTCGATTGTTGATCGCGTCTTCATCTATTTCTTCGCGCTAATTTTGCTCTTGTGTCTCTACGCGATTTACGACGCACTGATGGTCTATCGCGAGGCAGAGCTGCCGGTGGCGGTCCGCGAATATACACAAAAGGATTCAGATAGCCACACCTCTGGCGTTGACTTCAACGCGCTCAAGGAGCTCAATGGTGAAATCGTCGGCTGGATTCAGCTTGATGATACTGATGTCGATTTTCCAATCACTCAAGCCGACAACAATAGCTATTATCTCTCGCGCAGCTATACAAAGGATTATTCGCTCGCGGGCAGCATTTTTCTTGATTATCGCAATACTAGCGACTTTACTGACGACTATAATCTGATTTACGGCCACAACATGAACGGCGAAATGATGTTTGGCGGCCTCCATTACTTCAGCGAAGCGAGTTATTTCGAATCACATCGCACTGGTCGCCTCCTAACCCCAGAAGCCAACTACGACCTCGAAATTGTTGCCGCTCTCAAGACCGACCGCATGGATGCCAGAGTTTACGAACTTACTTTCTTAAAGAATTATCATAATGACGAAATCGCAGCCTATCTCAAAGAGAAGGCTACCCAATCGCGTAATCTCGACACGCTCGGCGACAAGCAAATTATCGCTCTCTCGACCTGTTTCGACAAAGATGGTGGCCGCGTCATCGTCTTTGCGAGCTACAATAAGGCCAAAGAAAAACCGGCATCCGAACCAGATACCGACCTTACCGAAACCCTGCAGTAATTATTTAAACTTTATTTCGCTACCGTCAACTTTATAAAGAAAATGCGCGCGATAGGCTTTTTCTGGCTTCATTCCAGGAATTTCGAAAGCGTTTGAAATAATACGAATCGGATGCCCGATACGCTTCGATTCGTGATTAATATGGCGCACAATCGCCTTAATGTCGCGCGAATCGCCGAACACATAAGCTACCGTCGTCTCTTCCGGGAATTTTGTCGTATAAATATTGCCCAGCACGACTTTTGCGCCAGGAAACTTCCTCAATCGCCAGCGGCTAATCCAAATCAAGAATGAATTAATCTCAATCCCGAAGGCCTTGGCGCCATGCTGGCAAGCGTGCTTCAAGACCACGCCATCGCCCGAACCCAAATCTACCAATAAATCTTTCTTGCCAATTTTGTACAACTTCGTCAGCGCATTCTCAATCTCGCCGCCATTCGACGGTACGTATGGTGCGCCAACTAAAACCGTGCAGAGAAAGATAAATATGAACGCCAAGCCTAGCGCAATCGCGCATGCGATAACAATCATCAGCGGGCTCATCCGAGCTGTTCCTGAATCATGTCTTTTGTGATGACAACCTCGGCGCCATTATCGACCTCGCCCTTGAGCACGAGTTTCGCCATGATATTTTCAACCGTTTGCTGCACGATGCGTCGCATTGGGCGTGCGCCGAGCTTTGGATCGTAGCCGCGCTCCACTAATAGCGGCACCGCATCAGGCTCGACTGTCACCGTAATCTTGCGCGGCTCAAGTGTCTTGTTAATCGACTTAATAATCAAAAGCACAATCTTTTCGAGCGATTCCTTCGAAAGCGGCTCAAACACACAAATCTCATCGAAACGGTTCAAGAATTCCGGCTTGAATTCGCCCTTCGCAATCAATTCGTCAGTCAAGCGTTCCTTAATCTGCGCCACTGGCACGCCCTGGTCGATATACTCGCGAATCTGGTTCGCGCCCGCGTTACTGGTCATTACAATAATCGTATCGCGGAAACTCACCTCATGGTTGCGCACGTCGCGCATAATGCCTTCGTCAAGTAACTGGAGCAAGGTCGTCAAAACAAGTGGGTGCGCTTTCTCAATCTCGTCGAGCAAGACCACGGAGAATGGATGTTTCATGACCTGCGCCGTCAAACTCATCTCGTCTGTCGCGCCGTCCGCAATCAAACGCTGAACATCGGTTGATTCGACGAACTCGTTCAAGTCCACGCGCACGAGATTGCCTTCGCCGCCAAAGTAAACTTCGCCAATCGATTTCGCGAGCTCAGTTTTACCGACACCGGTCGGACCCAAGAAGAGGAATGTACCAATCGGGCGCCCTTCATTGCGCACGCCGGCCGCCGAACGTCGCAAAGCATCGCTGACCGCCTTCACGGCGCCATCTTGCCCAATCATACGCTCATGAATCAAGCTCTCGAGTTGCAATAACCTGTCGCGATCTTCCTTTTCTTGCGTGCCTTGTAGCTTCACGCCATAAGTCGCCTCAATCGCGCGCTGCACCGAAATATCATCGACGCGTTTTCCTTCTGCATGTGCCGCCGCCGCCTCGAGCAAATTAATCGCGCGCCCAGGCATCACGAGGTCATGAATGTAACGTTCGGACAAGCGATAGGCTTCCTTCAGCGCCCAAATCGTATAATAAACATTCTTCTGTCCTTCAAAGATAATCGCGCGGTCCTGCATGACTTTCATTGTTGCCTCTTCGTCCGCCGGCTCAATCATAATCTTGTTTAGCGCATTTGCGAGTTGGCTCTTTCGTGAAGAAATCTCGAGGAATCTCTGTTGATCCATCGTCATAATCACGCGCATGCGCCCGCCTTCGAGCACTGGCGTCAACAAGTTCGAAATATCTACCGAGCCCACACCTTCCTCAAAGAAGAGCTGAGCATTGTCGAGCCAGAGAATAATATTCTTCGCGTTGTAGGCCTCGTTCAAAATGTGCGTCATAAGGCTTTCAATCTCGCCGCGCCCACTCGCCGCGCCGATCAATGCGCCCGCGTCGAGCTTAAATACCTGACGATACTTCAATCCAGGGTCGATTTTGTTTGCCGCATTCACAATCGTCTCGGCAAAATCCACTACAATCGTCGAGCGGCCACTACCTTCCGGCCCAATCAATGCCACATTCTGGCGTCCGCCCTTCGAGAAAAATTCCACCATCTGCTGCACGATTTCTTTATGTAGCTTAATCGAAGAGTTAATACTGCCGCGCGCATCGAACTGCAGGGAAATATTCACCGCAAAGCGCGACAAAACCGGCGTATAACCAAACATCAAATCGCGCGCCATGCCACCCGTATGTGCCGGCAACTTTGTACTCTTCAAAAGGTCATTCAAATAGTTAAACCACAACTGGCCGTCCAACAGATCTTTCAGCTCGAGCTTCATGCGCTTGAGCAGCTCTTCGTAATTCGGCGTCAAAACCACAATCGTAATCGCCAGCACGCCGCCAGAAATCTGCCCAGAATCGGTCTGCTCGCGAATCTCGCGCGACTTCTCAAAAATGCGCTCCGTCGTAAAATCAAAATTCTCGACCAAAAACTTCAAAACCTGCGGCGTAATCCCATAACGCGCCGCCAAGAAATTACCACTGCGCGTCGTCGTCGCTGCCTTCACGATGTCCATTGGTGTTGGATCTTTCGGCAAACTGCGCAAAATTCCGCGCGACAAAATATCATTAATATCGTCACTGTTTCCGCTCGGAACACGCGTAATCTCGTGCTGTATATAGTAGAAGAGCATGAATAATGGCCCGACCAAACCTATCATGGTCCACGCCCAGGCATTCCCGACCGTCAACAACGCGCCGCCGCCCATTAGGAGCATTATCATTACGACGAAGAGCAGAGCTTTGAACGGCCCCTGTGCCGCCCATCTGCCAAATCTCGCTTCGCGCGCCCGTTTGCAATAATATTTAAACTGATTCATCGCAAACTCCCGAAGCTAAAACCGCTCAAACTCAAAATCAAACCTAGCACTGGCAACAATGGAATTAGTGGCCACGCAACTGCCAGCAAAAAGCCAAAAATCACCTCAATCAAAGTCAAGATACAGCCAATCGTAATAATGCCGACCCTCACGAAAAAGCCAATCGTGCGCGAGAGCAGATTGTCGATAATCGCATTAAATACTGAGCCAGGATCAGTTCGCCCGCTCGTATCATTTGCCGAAATCTGGCGAAATGGCTGAAATAGCGTCTTCAAAAGCAGACCAATCGAAAAGAATTCCAACGTGCTGTGGATCCTATGCGTAAGACTATTAAAATAAATGCCCCATCCACGTAGGTACCACCACTGGATAAAGTCTAGCGCTAACATAAGCATATTATAGCATTGCAACCGCCACTTGCGCCACCATCGCGGCAGGGCAAGAAAAAGCACCCCTTTCGGGGTGCGGGTAATTAGGAGAAATATTCGTACCATTTGGACGCGGCTTTACGCCTAGCATCTGTCGCCTGATAGCGCAGCCCAGCATAAGGTTCATAGAACTTAATCTCCTCCGTGCCGCAGATCGCTCGCTCGTAATGAACGAGGAAAATCTCGGCTGCCTCTTCTGGTGAGGTGGCGTTTTTGAGTTCGGTCTGCCAGCGCATGTCATTGGGATCGCAGGTGTAATCCAGTACGATTTCCAAGAAGTCGTCGAAGTCTGCTTCGGAGTCGAAAGCCGAGAACTCGGGTCCCCAGTATTCCTCTTCGCAGTACTTGCCGACGCCGGCGCGTTCCATTTCGTCGAACATAGCTTGCCGCTGCGGCGTATCGTATAGCATGAATAGGCCGAAATATCGACCGTCGCCGCTGCGTGTCGGATTTAGGTTAGACTCAACATCTGCGTTGCCGATAATACCGGCAATCTGCGCCGTGTTGTACCCCTTGTCCTCGAAATAATCATAGATTCGTCTCGCTACGATCTCTTTTGTCGGCAGGAATGCGGCTTCGCATTTCGTAGGCATGACACGCGCGGTAGTCGTGGTGCAGGCGGCCGCCGTATCGGTTGTCGCTTGTGTAGTATTAGTCACGCTCGGCATTGTCGTAGCGGGCTCGATCGCCTCGGCCATCATCATGTTTGTGGCCTGTTTCGGCGGCTCGATTTCTTCAAAGAGACTGCAGGAGGTCAGAGTCATGGCGGAAAGCAGCATAGCTGCGACGGACAGAACTGTGATTTTTTCCATGGATATTCTCCTTTATACAAAAGATCGAGCGCACAAGTTGCACTCATCTATATTATACCATAAGCAGCTCAAAAAGTCAATAACGCAAGACTCTACCACGAATGGCGACCTCTGTTACGAAAGGTATTGCTTTTTCTCGGCAGACGTGATATAATCCATTCATTGACGTGCGAACTAACCTCGCGCGCCAGTATTGCAATATTGCACGCTCGGCCGACTGAGCGTTTGAAAGAGGTCGGACACGTGGGAAATTGGTGTATGGGTCAGTAGCTCAGCTGGTTAGAGCATCTGCCTCTTAAGCAGAGTGTCGTGGGTTCGAGTCCCACCTGACTCACCAATTCCGGAAAATTATAGACCGCAAGGTCTTATTTTTTATGTCACAATCACCGCACTTGCGAAAAATCGCAAAACATGACATAATATTATATATAAGCGGTTCTTCGGAACCTCCGTTCTTTGACTTCGGAAAGGGGTTAGAAAAATGAAAAAGCTGCTCGCCTTCGCGAGGAAAATCTCTGACGACAAGGCTCTTTGCCTAATCATTGCAGGAGCTATCTGCTGGATGGTCGAGATACTTCTCTGGCGCCTTCTATTTGGCGCCGACTGGGAAAGGATGGGCGCGGCCGTGTGGTTAACGATCGCCGGTATCATGCTCTTGGGTATGCCGCTTGCAGCCTACTTGGATAGTGATGAGAGCGAAAAATCCAAGTTGATTGCTCAGCGTCGAGTGATTCATGTCGCCGCCATAAGATATGGTGCGGTAATGGGCGCCATGTTCTGGTATGCTCGCAATGGCATCAAGACTGCGGTAGCTTTCACCGTACTCTACGCGGCTATGGTGATAGCGAGTAATATCATTCTCGCGCGGCAGACTAGCGCAATTGAACGTCTCGATGCCACTCGCTCCCAGCCCTAACTCCGCACAAAACCGCGCCTTCGGGCGCGGTTTTCTCATGCCTCGTTCTTGCGCTATAATAATAAAAAGCGCTTATGAAAAAGATAAGGTCAAAAATGAGCCAGAAAGTGAGGAACGATGGATTGCGCGCAGCTTAAGCACGACATCGATGAGCTTTCTATGCTCAAAAAGCAGCTTGAAAATTGCCTCGATATCATTAATGATTCTGGCAAAATTAAAATCGGCGACCCGGGACGCTTCGGGCGAGCCAGTGAAACGCAAGACCAAATCCTCGAGCGATATCTAGACGACTTTATCGAACACGACCGCGACTGCTTTAGGTGGAGCAACGAAACCGCGCTCACGATGCCTATATCAATCGAAGAAATTGCTGCAATGCCCGATGGATCGGTTGCGATTTTGACTGATAATCAGCTTTGCTTTGCTGAGAAACAAGCGGACGGTAGCTATGTGCTAAATGATAAGAAAAAGGGCGCCATGAAAAATGGCTCGCTCGTGAATGAGATACATCCTACTCCCGACGGTGGCTTTGTTCTTGTGGGCGATAGAAGGGTTTTGCGCTATGAAGTAACAGCTGATGGAATCATGCAAAAGAAAGGGCGCATACGACTTCCGGTTGGCAATGAGATAAATGCGTCTGCCGTCCTAGACAATGGTGATATTATTTTGTCTGCATATCAAGCTGGGATTGCGGCCATTTCGGCGGAGGAAGCTTCGAGCGGGGGAGGAAGGGTTTTACCGGATACCGAAGATATAAAAGAATTCTACAATTCGGAATATACTCGAGTCAGCGCAATTCCGAACGGTTTCGCTATTTCGATACCTTCAAAAATAGGCTTCTTTGAGAAGCAGTCTGACGGTGGATATGCGAGCCTCGCGCATATTACGCCACCTGATGGTGATAGTTTTGACAACCAAGCCTGTCTCGATAATGGCGATATGTTCATCGTGACTCGTTCCGGCGGTGTCCATATCTGTAAGAAAGGCGAAGCCGATGCTCCGTACAGCACGCTTCAGGAAGTCGGCAATATCAGTGCACAATATGCCGATGGCTCTGTAGAGTATACGCACGCTACCCTAAGACCTCTCCAGAACGGAAGCATGATGCTTCAGGCAGAGCATCGTGTAAAGCGCCATGACACTGGAAAGATTTATCTCGCTAGTCGCTTGTACGAATGCAAACCTACTAACGATGGTGGATATCAGTTAGGCGAGCCGATTATGGACTATGAGTCATCGTTTTTCAGCATGGTGGCACCTCCGAACGGAGACCTATTGGCATTTTCGTTTTTGTCTAAAAATCTGAATATTCTAAGGCCGCCAACTATGGATCTTCCTGGCCTCAAAAGCGCGATTGGCAATATCGCTCAAAAAGCGCCTAAAGAGACAGAGTCGTAGCCTAGAGCTTCTGCAAAATCTCCAGAGCCGAATCGAATAAGGTCACATTCTTGCGTTCGAGCGCCGGCAGTGCCTCGCCGTCGACCGTGTCCTCGCCAATCAAAAATTCTGTGAAATCGATTCCGCGATATTGCGCCACGGCCGTCAGTGCTGATAACTCCATCTCGACCGCCAAGCAGCCGCGCTCCTTCATGAACGCGATTTTCCCCGCTGTCTCGCGATAAACCGCATCAGTCGTCCAGACTTTGCCCTTAACTGTCGCAATCTCTCGCGCGGAGAAAACCTCTTCGCAAATCTGCAACGCTCGCGCATCAGCCTCAATTTCGTCGGTCGCCGGCAAATAATGATAGCTCGTGCCTTCCTCGCGGAAAGCTGCCGTCGGCAAAATCACGGTATTCTTTGCGATATTCTTATCGAGCCGCCCGCAAGTTCCGAAGGCGACAATCTTGCGAATCCCGCTCGCAATGAGCAATTCCAAGTCGCAAACCGCGCCTGCCGCACCTGTCGCCGGACTCATCAATAGAATTCTCTCGCCGTCTCGCTCGATATAGCGATAATTATCAAATGTCCGCCCGTAAGCATTCGTTACCGCCTGCGTCACCAATTCTGCATTCGCCAAAACGTAATCTTCCCAAATTTCGTCATCAAAAATCATCAACGCCTTCGTCGGCGCACCATCCAATTTCAAATCAAATGGCCCAAACACCGTCTCACGCTCAGGGTCAAACCTAATCATTTTTCCACCTCTTAAGGGTCGGAAAAACTTTTGTGCAATATTCTTTCATTTGCTCATTCGTCATGCCGGCCTGCTCGCCAAACTTCGAGCACATTTCGATATACTTCTCCATCGAAACCTTGTCGACGAATTCGCCATCTTTGTAGCACCATTTGCAGTAATCTTCGTTAATGCTGCCGTCTTTCTCGGTCGCATAGAGATCTTCCGATGTGAGCGGCATTGCGCAACTTTGACAAATTTTTGCTTCCATAAAATCCTCACTTCTTTTTCTTATCATAACAAAATAAGGCGCAGTTGGTACTATTCCTCGCAAAACGCCCCCTCAAATCGCGCAAAATGCAAAAATTATGAAAAAATTATTAAAATTTTATTGACAGATTCGTATTTTCTGTTAAACTAGAGGTATGAAAAGTTTATTGATTGATCCGCAGGAGCTCGCGAAACGTACGAAAGAGAGTGCTCGCACGGTATCGCTGCGCATAAAAGAGAAGACCTGGCTTGGCTTCGAGCAGCTGGCCAAAGAGAACAACACTACGGCGAATGCGCTCATCAGTGAATTAGCCGACTATTACATCGAAAGCCTAAACGGCAGTAGTCTTAATTTGTCCGACAGGGACGTTATTATGAATAAATTCAAGACCTTCCTTGAAAAAGAAGTGCGCAAGATGTGCCGCTGGAGTATTAACGATGTCGTGATGGACCTGGATACTAATTGCCTTTTCATGCTAGACAGAGATCACCAATCGCCATTCTATGCCTTTGTGGATATGTATATGCAATCACATGCAACCGTCGACATTGATCTCGACTATCTTAATCAGTCTAGTATTCCGGTGGAGCTTGTTAATAAAGCAACCGGCGAAGACTTTGTTGTTTATCCGTCAAAGCAAGAACGGGCGGAGTATTATGCGGGAGCCTATAATCCGGCCGATGGCTTTTCGAACGTGCTATATGTGCCTGTCAAAAAAGCCCCAGATGTCATTAGGCTATTTAAGGCAATCGATGAATATGCAGAAAAGAACGACGTTACTGTTGAGTATGACGGCGATCTTATGGAGAAGATTTTGATCGTAATCAATAAGTATGATTATAAGTGCGCTGAGACGACTAGTGAGCGCGAATATCGCGACATCAAGTACGACGAAAACGAAAGGCGCGCAATGCTCAACGAGATAATGCCGCTCATTCTCAACGCTACGTCGGTAGGCGAGGAGTAATTATATGACTACCTATATAACTCGACATTGCAAAGAGCGTTTCTCGAAACGCATCGCGAAGACCAATAGGATGCCTATGTTTATTAGCGCTGCTAATCGCGATGGTATTCTTACGCAAGACCTTAAGTGCGGCGAGTTACGTAGGATTTTGTCCAAAAAAGAAGAAGCATATGGCAGAATAGCTAAAGTCTACAAAAACTGCGTATACTGGTTCGCCGATGGAGCTGCCGTGACGGTTTATCCTCTAGCGCAAAAATATCACGGGAGGATTTAAAATGTTTGGCGTAGATAAAATACCGAACGGCTATCTGAAGTATTACATTACCTCGACAGGAAAAATCTGGGGAATTCAGAACGAGGAATGCCTAGATGGCGACGCACAGAAGCGCAGGGAAATGCTTGGCAACTCTTTCAATACTCCGGAGGAAGCTGCGCTGGCTAAGGTTAAGCAAGAGGCAACGACTCGTCTTGCGCCGTATGCTAGAAAGGAATTGCGAATCGAAGACGGCGATCTTACTATTGTGACTAAGTATCATCTAGGCCCCAAAGAACGCGAACTATTAGAGGGCGACGTTATCCTCTTGGCGAACACCTAAAAATAAAGCCCCGCAGTTGGAGCTTTATTTTTATGGGCGCCATTCTATAGAAGTGATTTTAGCGCGCCCAGAATCTTGTTCGAACTTTTTGGCGCTGCTTTATTCTTGATGATAAACCTATCCAAAATCGCCAACAACGGCGGCAAAAGTACCAAGATAATAATCGTCGCGCAGAAAGTACCGAGCGAAATCGATTGACAAATCTTGCCCGCAATCGCTGATGCAAAGTTGCCGACAATTGCTGTCACGATCACGAGGATCGAGGCCGACGTCAGAATTGCGCTAATCGATTTGTTGTAAGTATTAATCAGCGCCTCCTTAATACTCATCTTGAAGTAGCTGCGGTTTTCGACATAATACGATGTAAACAAAATCGCATAATCAATCGTCGCGCCCATCAAAATCGCCTGCACAATAATCAGCGCAATAAAGTAAATGCTCAAGCCTGTCAGCGACATGTAGGACATTACGATATAAACCGCGCACTGAATCACGAGCACCAAGAGCAACGACACGAGGAATGATTTAAAGGTCCAAATCACCACCGCGAAAATCGACAACATCGTCAAAACCGTGATGAAGTTCATCTCGTCGCTAAAAGTTTGCGACATTTCGTAAGCCATCGCGGAATCGCCCACGAGGAAGTAATCAATCTTATTCCTCGGCCCCAACTCGTCCTTGATACCTTTAATAAAGCCAAAAGTCTGCTCGCCTTCCGCCGGCAAATGCGACTCAATCAACGCGCGATAATGTTTTGGCCCGACCAGCAGGCGCTTCGCATCATCAATCGTTTTGCGCCCGTCAGCAATTTTCTGCCTCGTCTCGCCATCAATGCGCGCCGCGAATCGCGAATCGTTCACGACCTCATCGGACAAGAATGTAATCAGCTTTTCGAGCGTCAGTGTCCAATTCTCATCATAGTCATAAAGCGAACCATGATAGAGGTAGGCGAGGAATAACATATTCTTATCGAGGTCGCCCGCGAGCGGCAACAAGGCATCGTAAAGTGCAGCGTAATTATATGGAATTCGCATATCTGCCGCATGCATCAGTGAATAAATCGTGCGCAGCTGCGTTTGCTCGTGCTCGCCAATTCGCTCGGCATATTCCGGATTTGGCAAAATCTTGTTTACGATGAAGTTAATGACAGACCAAAGCGACAGCTGCGGATCATCCTCGATGTAGCGGTAATCATAAAGTGCATAAACAAGGCGAAGCTTCTTTGCGTCCAAGCTGAAAGCCTGCGCCAATTCACTCGACGAATAGCTCGTGTTCTGATTATTCATGATATACTGCGCCAATTTCAACTTCGCAATCGTATCGGCGTTTAGCGCGCCCTTCAAGCGTTCGTCGTTCGCATGTTCTAGCAAGAAGTTAACAAGCACACGCGGCGAAAGCGTAATCACGGTTGTCTTCGCCTGATAGAGTTTATAAAGGTTCTTCAACTGCGCCAGCTTTTCATTGAGATTAATCTTCTCGCGCGCTTTGGTAATGGTGCCTTTAATTTGGTCACGATAGTCCAAAATCTCAGCTTTCGTCTCCTCGTCGAAATGCTCGAAGAGTTCCGGATAATTCGTTTCGAGATTGTCTAGCCAAGCGGTCGCTCCGTCAAACGCGCCATTAATTTTATCGCCAGCGCCCTCAATCTCGCTGTAACTATATTCGCGATTGACGGCATATTCGGCCGCGTTCAGCTTTTCAGTAAGCTCTGCACGTAAAGCCTCGAGCTTTGGCTTAACTACGGCCTGCGACTCTTCTGGCAACTCAGTCATCTTACCATCGAGATAGGCATTCAGCTCGTCATAGTGGCTCAAAATCGTATTTTTAGTTTCAGCAATCGCTGCCTTCGCATTGGCGACTTTTGCGCGCAACTCCGCCGCATCGTCCTGTGAAATCTTTAACTCGCTCAGCGCGGTCTCGTCACTCAATGCGAAATTAATCAGTTGCTCAGCCGAAGCACTTTTGCTTGGCGTGTCGGTTGTGCTGTAATTGTAATAAACCAGAATTTGTCTAACCGCATCTTCGGAAATCCCAAACAGCTGCGCCAGCTCCGCCGCCGTCATATTACGGTCGGTCACCGCCGGGTCGCAAAATACGCGCAACTTCTCGAGCTCGCTTTTCTGTTGCGCTGTAATCATCGCAGAATAGCGTGGCGAGCTGATAATCTCATTCGAAACAAAACTTACAAATCGCGACAAAGTCAGCTTCGCCGAAACGCCATTCTCGGCCAAGTACAACACGTAAACATCGTCCAACTCGCTCGCATCGACGCCAAGAATCTGCGCAATCTCTGCCTTCGAGCGCGGGCGCCTCACCTTCTCGCCATTCGTGAAATTCGAAAGACGATCGATGTCGCTCTTCATCCCGTCAGAAATCTCGTTCGACAATTTTTCGTTCGTAAAGACGTCGCGCTGCAAGAAAGTCACAAAATCATCAAGCGTCACTGTATGCGCCTCGGCGTCGCGGAAATAATGATAATAAATCGCCTTCAGCAAATAATCTTCCGTATCAATCTTGTTGTCGCTCAAACTGTTAACCTTCGGCACGACTTCGTTATATTTCTCTGGCTCATTGATTGTATTACCATAGCACAGCACGCGCGTCGTCTCTTCTTTTGCGTCGAGCTGCTTGCAAAGCTCGGTCACTTTTTCGTCCATCTCGCCGTCATAAACTAGCGCAATCTGATTGTTCTCTTCGAAAACGTCCTTAATCTTGTTATTGTCCGACGCCGTAAATTGAATCTCCGTATTGCCTTTCAAAATGAACGCCGCCACGAAAATAATTAGGAAGGCCGGCACGGCGAGCTTGCGAAGGCTATGCGCAATAATCGCCAGCCAGTCCATCTTGAGCTTCAGAGTTTTCTTCTGTGTTTTTGTAATTGCCTTGTCAAAAATCAGCAGGAGCGCCGGTAGGGAAGTAAAAATCGAAACGAGGCTCAAAACCACACCCTTACTCAAGACGAGTCCCATATCGCGACCAATCGTAAAGCTCATGAAAATCAGCACGATCAAACCGACCACGGTTGTCAGTGAGCTAGACGAAATCGCACCGAAAGAGTAGCGCATTGCGCGTCGCATCGCTGTCTGTTTGTCAGGGCAATTATCCTTTATGCGCTCCTGGCGATAGCGCGTCGACAGCATAATCGCGTAGTCCATTGACAGTGCCATCTGCAAAATCGCGCAAATCGAATCCGTAATATGCGACACGCTTGAGAACATGATGTTCGTGCCCTTGTTTACAATCACCGCGAGCAAAATCACAAACAAGAACAAGAACGGTTCGATCCAAGATTTGCTCATCAAGAGCAGTACGGCCATCGCGCAAGCTACGGCGAGTAGCGAAACGCGCAATTGTAAAACTGCGCCGTTGTATTCGCGCACCTGGCCTGCCTCCGCGATTTTATAGAGCTTGCTGTATTTGTCGTGAATTGTATGGTATGCCTGATTGGCAATCTCTGAATCCGCCGGTGCATCGACGTTAATAATGTAGCGCGTATATTCGTTGCGATTATATTTATCACCCTCGCCATATTCGACCGAGCCAACACCTTCGACCGTCTCGATATCTTCCTTAATCTTATACTTTTCGTCTTCTGGCACATCCGTCAGCATCATCTCGTAGCTACTAGTCTGGTCATAATCAAACTCGTGATTCATAATGTCGAGCGCCATAGAGGTCTCGGAATCGACCGGCATATACGAATAGATATTTTTATTGATATTTACCTTGGTCGAAAGTAGTGCGCAAATTCCGGTCAACACCAAAAACACTGCGAAAATCGCATAGCAGTGATCGGCGATGAAATCCGTTATTTTTCGCATGATTAACAGATTATAATTACTATCGCGTGGAATATAAAGCACAAAGATTTTAGACTCTGTTCAATTTTAGACAAATTATTGACAAATTGTACAAAAAGTGCTATAATCAAAGAATGACTAAGTCGTCTTATCGCCGCGCTACGGACAGGAGCCGCCATCGCATCCAAAAAGCTTTTGCTGAGCTACTTTCTGAGTATGGCTCCGTCAAAAATATCACCGTTACGAACCTTGCTGAACGGGCAGACATTACGCGCGGCACTTTTTATAACTATTACAATAATATCTACGAGGTTGGCGCCGAGCTGCAAGGCGAAATCGAGTCGCGGCTATTCTATAGCTATGATAAGCTAACGGATTTTGTCTCCATCGAAAAATACATCGACGACGTTTTTGATTTCTTGGGTGCGCAGGAGCAAATATATCGCGAGCTCCTTACCAGTAACGACGCGCGCGGCTTTCTCAATAAGCTCGAAAACGAGTTTAGCGCCCGCGTGCTCACTGTCATGCGCCTCAACAAAATCGAGAGTAAAGAAGCCAGGCTTGAACTCCTCTTTCTCGCGAACGGCACGATGGCGGTCTTGCGCAAATACTTCACGGGCGAAACTGAACTCACGCTCGATCAAATCAAAGACTATCTTAAATCGAAACTTTGCTGGCTCTTCGACCGCTACAAAACTCACTAAAAAGCCACCCCTTGCGAGGTGGCCTTGTTTATTCGTTGGCTTTTAGACTCTTGACCATATCGATTTTTGCCACGCGCCGCGTTAGCCATGCTGAAACGACTAGGCTCACGAAGAAGGTGCCAATCGTCGACAGTAAACAAGTCAACAATGTGATAGTAATACTAAAATCGTACGACTCTTCGATCGCTTCGCGGAAAATGTAGTCCACGATTCCGTAGCCGGCCGGCAGACCAACGATAATCGCCGCGGTCGCAATCCAAAGATTTTGCTGAATGAAAATTCGTCCAATTTTCTGATCCGAGAAACCTAAAACCTTCAAGGTAGAGAACTGATAATCTTTCTCGGCGAAACTCAGCACGCCCATATTATAAATAATGATTGCGCCGAGCAGGGCCGCAAAAACAATTAGCATTACGACCATTGTCATCATTGTGTCGAGCATCTGCTCCATGCCTTCGCGAATTGAATCGATTTCTTGTACGCTATCGACGCCTTCCGGAGTGCCCTCAATTTCATGATCGACATAGATGGCGTCCGGCATATACTCAAAGCCTAGCGACTCATACATCTTGCGCGTCATCGTCAATGCCTGATTTTGCGGATCGCGATTCAGACCAATAATTTTCGTGCGATAGTAAGTCGAATCGCCGAAAATATGCCATTCAATTTCATCGCCCACGGCATAGCCTTCAAGCTCGGCAAATTTCTGCGTCACATATACGCCATCGTCTGCCAGCTCCATCTTTTGCCACTTTTTGTCCATCGTGCGCACAGAATCGCCCGCATCAGTCACGAAAATCGACTTTACGAGCAGCTCGTCATCCTTTTTAACTTCGATGCCAAGTGTCTTGGAGCTATCGTGCGAGTAGTCCGCGTAGAGCTTTTCGATTTGTTCGCTCGTCGCCTCTTCCGAGATATTCAAACGATTCTTATAGTTATTGATCTCGCTCAACTCCAAGTCAATGTAGCCATTCACGGTGTCGAGAATACCAAAGCCGCAAACAAGCAGTACCATACAACCAACTACGCCAAACACGCCAGTAATAGTGCGCGCCTTATTGCGCAAAATGTCGCGAATGTTCCAACGCGCCGAGAACGACAGCTTCCTAAAGAGTCCCGAGGTCGTAAAGCGCAGGCTGCGACTCTTAACCTTTGGTCGCTCCACGCGCAAAATCTCTGCGGCTGGTTGGCGTACGTAACCGCGCACGACCAGATAACAGGTCAAGCAAGTTGCCGCAATCGTCAGCACACCCATCACCCACACGCTCGCATCAATTCCCGTATGGATATTTGCGACTTCGAAGAAAACCGTCTCCATGTCGATAAAAACCTTGCCAAAGAACGCAATGCCGAGCGCTAGACCTAACGCAACGCCGATTAATGACAAGAATAGGGCATAGGAAATGTAGTGCCAAGCAATGCGCGCGTCGCTAAAACCGAGCGCCTTCATGACGCCGATTTGCGTACGGTCCTTGCGCACGATGCGCGCCATAGTAGTCACCGTGCAGAGCAGCGCAATCGCAATGAAGAGTCCCGAGAAAATTCCGACGTAGGTTTTCCCCTCATCGATTTCGCCTTGGTAACTCGCCGCCGAGTATTGATCTTTTGTGAATACCACTGAAACTACGCCGTCGACCGTATCTGTAATCGCTGTTTTTATGGCGTTCCGATTCGCCTCATCGTCGACGTCGACCATGATACTCGAATAAAAGCGCATTGTTTCTGGCAACTCGTTTTGGCTCAGATAAGCGTAGCCGTATTTATCGTGTGCCGGGAAAATCTCCGTTTCGTCTTTGACGTAGGCGACGTGGTCTGGTGTATAAATCAGGCCGACGACCTTCTTCGAAAAAGCCATTCCGTTGGCGTCCAATTCAATCGTGTCGCCAAGCGCGATCTTATTCTCGCGCGCAAAGTATTCGTCCAGCCAAATTCCATCCTTCTCGACATCGAAATTCTCGCCTTCGACCACGTGCATGCGCGAAATCTCATTCGTCTTGATAAAATTCAATTGCAAATCACGCTCGCTCAGACTCGTAACGCTGGCCATCGTGCTCAGCTTTCCTTCGGCGCGATTGACATGCTCAATTTTCTCGATTTTGTCCACGGTTGCGTCGCTCATCTTGCCGAAAGCGTCCAAATCTTGCAAATTATTCGTGGCGTAATATTCGTCGCCAGAAACTTGCATACCAATCATGTAAGATTTAATGCCAGAGAAAACTAGTGTGCCGACTAACAACATTAGCAAAATCGTAATAAACTGCGAAAAATTCTTACGCACGTCGCGTAGCATTTTTCGGCGCAACATATTTCGCCCCGCCATTACCAGCTCACTTCGTCGATCGCTTTAGGCTTTTTGTTAACAATATCGCGCTCGATTTGCCCGTTCTTCAGGTAAATTACGCGGTCGGCAATTTCTGCGATTTGCGCGTTGTGTGTCACGACGATTACGGTCGTATTCTCATCGGCCTGCTGACGCAACAGCTTCAAAACTTCCACGCCGGTTTTCGAATCGAGAGCACCAGTCGGCTCGTCGCAGAGCAGAAGTGCCGGATTTTTCATGACGGCGCGCGCAATTGAAACACGCTGCTGTTCGCCACCCGAAAGTTCGTTTGGAAATTTGCGCGCATGTTTTGCTAGGCCGACGCTTTTAAGAACCGCGCTTGCATCCTTGTCGGTCTCCGAAACATCTTCGACGAGTCTTACGTTTTCTTCGACAGTCAAAGTCGGCATGATGTTGTAAAACTGGAAGATGAAGCCAACCTTGTTTGCGCGATAATTCGTTAGCTGCTTGGCGGAGTATTTTGAAATCTCGTGTCCATCCACGAAGACTTCGCCACTCGTTGGCGAATCCATGCCGCCCAAAATATTTAGCAAGGTCGATTTGCCGGCGCCAGACGGCCCCAGAATCACGACAAACTCACCACGGTTAATGTTGATATTTACTTTATTGAGAGCTTTGTATTCTTGCTCGCCAATCAGATATTCGCGGCTTACATTTTTAAGCTCCACAAAATTATTACTCATAATTTTTTCCTTAGAGTTTTAAAATATAAAATTTAAGCCTTGTTACTAAAACAGCATCACGCTAAGGACAGGTTTGGTTGGTGCTGTGTCATTTTGACGAAATTATTATAAACCGCGCGCGGGCAAGAATCAACCTTCGTCGATTATTTAATCTTTTCCTCGAACTCTTCGATGCTTGCAATTATCGTCGCGTGAGGCTTGTTGCCACCGACATGTCTAACGACTTCGAGCTTCTCGAGTAAGTCCAAAAGATGTGACGCGCGGCCGTAGCCAATCTTCAGATTCCGCTGCAGCAAGGCGGTAGTTAGGCAACGGAGCTTTAGTGCGAGTTTTGCTGCAGAGCGGAGCTGTCCGATTTCTTCGGTCTCTATTTTTGGCAGCTTCTTGGTCGTTTTGCGAGCCTTCGTTGGCTTACTGTATTCCGCCAACAAAGATTCGCGTTGGAATTTTGTCGTCTCGATAGTCTTTTTCGCAAAGCCCAAAGCGCTTTTAATGAAGCGTTTTTCGGCATTCGGCAGCTCTGAAACACGTTCACCGAATTCCTTGAGCGGCTCGTACATGTCGACTTCCGCATTGTAGCAAGCAGCATAGAATAGCCGAATTGTATTATCGTCGCCGAGCAATTCGCGAATCCTATCAAAATTTTTATTTGCAAGTTCGACTAAATAGCTTCCAACCCCAACGAAGTGCGAGCTCGAATAAGTATCAAACCAAACCTGCTCATCTAGCGACTCGTCCTCTCCGCTAAGCAGCATCTTAAACAAATATTCAGCGCTTTGCTTGTCGTTCGGATAACATGCGCCAATATAATCGGCGTTAAATTTTTCGTATTCAGCCAATGCATCTTCGCACGAAAGTTTCTTGCAGCGCTCTTCGAGTGTGCGCCCGCGAATCATTTGCTCGTTCGAATCGTCCGCTTTGAGGAAGTATTGGTAAAGCTCTGGATTGAATTTGTCTAGCTTTTTCAGACCGACCATAAAGCCTAGACATTCATTGAAAATGTATTCCGCCAACTCATTCGGATCGCCGCAATCATCGACAAAGCGATATTCGCCGGCATGTTTGACTGGCCAAAGATCGCCAATTCGCGGCCAACAAGCGTCATAGATTTCTTGTTCAAATCTCTGTGGCGTCTCTGGATCGCCAATAATTTTCCAAGCCGTATTCACGAGGTCGGCCGCCGCCCAATAAGTTCTCTTTGTATAATACAAATCTTCCTCGTTCGGCATTTCGCGCAAAACGTGCAGCGCGGCTGGCAAAACTGTCGTCAGCTCCAGCTTGTCCAAATTAAAAATGCAATTCGCGAAGTAAAAACCAAGCGATTTTGCGCAACGCAACTCGCGACCGTTCATGGCAAGAATTTGCTCTACGATGCGCTCGTGTTCGGCTTTTGACAATTCTACGGCGAACGGATAATTGTCGCGCGTATCTGCATCGAGGCCAAAATGGTCAATCTGCTCCGCTTTGCAGTTCAAGAATAATTTCGAGATATCCCTATCCAACGCAGCGCTCACGGCCTTAAACAAATCACCGGGCTTAACTTTTTCGATGTCCATAGCGGCCAAGCAATTAGCGTAAGCGCCAGCGTTCTCGTGATATAGAATGTAGCGCAAGCGGTATTTCGCCAAACTGTTGCGCCAGTCGTCGATATAATCCTCCCAATCGTAGTGCGAATCCAGCCCGTTTTCAAAGCGCGCATAAACCAAAACATTAATATAATCGTCGAGTGTAGTTTCAATATTTTCGAATTTTTCCAGATATTGTCCGTAGTATCGCACGATGTGCAATTCGTCTGGCAAGAATTTATCTTCGTACCGGAGCCATTCTCTCAGTGTCTGCGCGGAAATTTTTCCTTGCGTGAATGCAATCGCAATACGATCATAAACTCCGTTGCAAGACGGCTTGATTTCGATGGCTTTTTCATCATCGATAGCGCAGAGAAAAGCGCATTCTGCGTTATTGCGCACGAAGACTGTATCTTTCTGTTTGTACGAATGATTGCCGAAACCGCCATAGCAATCCGTTATGTATTCACTGGCTTTCTCGCTAGAAACTAGCTCATCTAGCGCCAAGTATCCATCATTTCCGGCGTCGTCATACATAATGTTTACGTAATAGAAATGCCCAGATTTAGTATAGAGGCGCGCGCTACCACAGTCGCCCATCGCGCCAGCGCTGCTGATTTCGGCGTAAAGGATGTCTTCCAATTCGGTCTTTTCGACCACTTCGCGCGTTAGCATTTCTTTGCGGCTATAAATATACCTACCGTACTGGAAGGGCACGTAAGTCACAAGCACGAAGTCTCTTGATTCGCGAATCGCTCCTTCGAAGCCTAGGCGCAGCTCCTCATTCCTGATGCGCGCATCTACTTCTTGCCCGTCGACCAAAAGCTCCAATGTAAGAGTCCATCCAGAGCCGACATGTTCATAATACTCGTCGTCGCGCTCAAAAACCGCCCTCTGAATATGCTCGATTTTTATCTTCTTCAAAAACTCGGCATTTTCCGTTCCACTGATGTGTTCTGGCCATTTCTGCTTCGTCATGAGATCTCCTAATCGATAATAATTTCTTTTAGTTTATCCTTCAGAATCTTTCTGCGCTCTTCGTAGAAATGAATGAAATCGCGCAAATTATAGTCGTCAACGTCGCCCGTCGGCAGATACTTGTCGCGGTGGCCACTTTCAATCCATTCTGCCAGCGTCTTCCCAGATTTCGACTCGTTCTCCTTGTCTGTCAGTAAACCAAGATTCGGCAGCGTATCGCGCTTGTCGACCCAATCCGCAATTTCTTGCTCGGATAGTGCTTTGCCGTTCTTTAAAACGATGCCCCTCAACGCTTCACTTTTCAGGCTAGTATATGGATGCAAGTGGTCCTGTTCGTAGGTATGCTGATCGAATTTCAGGTCCGGATAGAGCAGTGAAAGCAGCAAGAATGTATATGAGCCCTTCTTGAAATTATCCAACCACTCGTCAATCGTAGATTCGTCGCAAGCCAACGAACTGTCATTGGCGAGCGTCAGTTTCTTCATATCTGCATAGCTAAACAATCCAGTACGCCTTATCTCATTACGGAGCGCATCCAAAGTGCGGCTCGTTGCAGCGGCGAAGACCTTCTTTAGCTGTGATGCGACGAAATATTTCCTAACATCATCCAAACAGTTTTCGAAGGCATTTTTGCCGGTCTTGAAACGGTAATAGATGATTGGCAAAATTGCGTTGCTCGAAATGATGTTATCTGCATAGAAGCCCAGTCTATCCAAAAGCGCAATCGATTCCTTAATCGACATTTTGATTTCTGGCCAATTTTCCCGAATCTGCTCAATATTCTCTTTCTTGAAATTCTCGACTTTCATTAGTGTCGACATATCTAGTGTGTAGAGGCAAGCGCGCATAATGAAATCACTATCAAAATGGTAGCCGCGATGAGTTTTGTTAACGCTCTTCAAGAACTCGTCAATCTCGTCGCGTGCGCCTTGCCAATTCGCGACAATAGTCGAAAAGAGAAGGTCGGTCTTCGATAGTACGGTGCCGCCCGAATTCACGCGTACAAAAATATCCAAAACCTCGTCCATCGAGTCGCGCTTAATCTCAAAATAGTTAATTAGCTCGTCTGCTTTGAGACAGCGGAATAGTCTCGACAAATTCGCCACAATAACTCTATTCCCAATCCAGCCATTTTCCATGGCGACCTCATTGAGGACGTCTTCGCCTGTCGGGTAGCGCAAAATATCCTTGACCTTATACCAAAGCTTACTCTCGTCGCTCCATGACTTGATGGCTTCCTCGGTAAAGAATTCGAATTCGTAAAGAATATCGTCATCCTCGTCGACCTTCTCGCTCAATAGATTAAAATAGAGCTCCTTCTTCGGATAGGCATCATCATTACTGACGCGCTTTTTCGGAATCTTCTTGCTAAGGCTACCTTTTAGCGCGATATATAGGGAAGTGAGACGTTGCTGGCCGTCCAAAACTGCATAGACTGTGTCATTTTTATTGTCGTCTGTAATAGTAAAAGGCAGGCCGATATGTTTATTGATAGCATTATCGCGCTCGTGATACTCCTTGATAAACTCATACATCGGATAATTCTGATCATTTACGACCTGTTTCTTGACCTTCCAGAACAAAAAAGTTCCGAACGGGTAGCCGCGCATAATGGAATCCATCAGCTTCGTAATCTGCTTTTCTTCCCAGATATATTTTCGCTGAATCGACGGAAGCATGATTTTCTGGTTTATATCTTCAATAACATCCGCAATCGTCTTCGTCTCGTAAGACATCCTACCTCCACTTTATTATCTCTTTTAATTATAGCACTCTGGCTCGCCGATGGCTCTCGTCTGTCTAGGGGTAGCATGTTACAATTACCTTATGAAACAGATTCTCCTTGCCACCACCAATCCAGGTAAAGTTGCTACCTTCAAGAAAATTCTTTCCAAGCTCGGCTACGAAGGTCTCTCGATGGCTGACCTTGGTCTCAATCTTCAAGAGCCGGCCGAAACTAAGACTGCCGCCGAGGCTATCGCCATTGAAAAAGCCACCGAATACGCCAAGCAATATCGCGATTTGCCGGTTCTCGCTCGCGATGACACGATGAATATTATCGGCATCGCCGAAGAAGACGATCCAAAAGACCACGCCAAAGAATTTGTCGCCCAGCGCGCCGGTGAATACAATGACCAAAATGGCGAAATCGTTTTCGCGGAGCTTGCCCGCAAATACGGCGGCGAGTTACCGATGGTTTTCAACTGGGGCTACGCGCTCGCTTGGTATCGTGGCGATGAACTCAAAGTTGTTTCGACGCTCGTTATGACCAATCCGGACCACCTCAAACTCGTTGCTGTACCGTCGCCGAAAAAGGTGCCGGGTTTCTGTTTTGCGCCTATTCTCAAGGTTTTTGTTGACGGCCAATGGAAGTATGATTCCGAGCTTACCGATGAAGAAAACTGGAGCGCTTATCAATCTGCTCAGGCCGACGGCATTGCCAAACTTTTGCGCGACTACGAGTCTTAAACAATAGCGCAATTCCGCATAAAATGCTATGCTTATAAGTAGAAAAAGCTAGCTAGAGAGGGATTATGGAAAAACAACAAGGCGTGCGGATTGATTCGCTTCCTGTAGACGACCGTAGGCTATACGATGCTGAAGAAGCAGATATCTTGGCCCTTCATCGCGAAAAAATACAGGCCGAAATGGGACAAAGGGCGATCAAGACGCTCTTGCGCTCGGGTGGTTCGGAGTCGCGGCAACCCGAGTCTATTGCTGAAACTAACACGGAATCTGCGCCGGCCGCGCCACAATTCGAAAAGCTCAGCCTCAGCGATTTCTTCTCGCCAGAAGATTTTCTTGATGATTCGACTGAAGCGGCTCCAGAAGAAGATGTCAAAACAGAGAAAAGCGAACGCGAGCTTCGTGCTAGGGAAGCTATGCTTGAGCTCATGCAGAAAAATGTCGCTGAGAGCGCCGAAGAATATCATCGCCTCAATAGGGATATTCTCTCAAACAAGCTTATGCTCCGCATCGCTATTCAGCAAAGTCGCGAAGCTGATGCTAGTAAAGTCTCTACTCGCTCGAAAGTGACTGATGGCATACGTGAACGCATAGATGCCTGCGGGAAAAGACTCGAATCACTCCCTAAAGAATCCCCTGAAAGCCATGTCGTCGTTCATGGCTATGAACTCAGAAAGCATATCGCCGAAATTCAGAATGGCGAAATTGTTACTACTCCATATGTTCGTCGTCACCTTGATCGTGTTGAGGCGAATATGGCCGAAGGCCGTCCGACCTTCATCCATGGTCATCTCGGTAGCGGTAAAACCGAGCTTGCTATCGCTGCCGCCAAGCATACTGCTATTGACAAAATGGCTTATGAGGCTGCCACACGGGGCTTCCAAGAGTTTCGCGCAAATAACCCAGATGCCACCAAAGACGAATGTCGCGACGAGCTCCGCCGTCTCTATTCTGTCGAAACGCGCCACATCCAGCGCGCGCTTAGGGCTGGTGATTCTGAAATAACTGAAAAAGTTTCGCCGCTCATTATCTCTGGCTCGAAAGACCTTACGACCCAAGATCTCTATACCGACAAGACCCTTAAGCTCAAGAAATTCAATGGCAAATCTCTTCTCGAGCACAAGGATGACCTCGATGCGGAAATCGAGCAATGGAAGGCCGAGCACCCAGAAGAGGCCGCTGACCCGGAGAAACTTAGCGAGGAAGCGTCAAAGATTCTCGAGCTCTACAAGCTCAAAAATCAGGCTTTTGGTACCGAGGTTGATACTATCTTGAAACCTATCGCTCAGGCCGTCAAAGAAGGCCGTCCGGTTATCCTCGATGAGGTTAACGCCGTTCCGATGGCTGTCCTCATCTCCATGAACGATATTTTGCAACGCCGCCCAGGCGACACTTGCTATGTCCCAGGCCTTGGCGCTACGAAGATTGCTGACGGCTTCTCAATTACGATGACCGGTAACCTTAGCTCGGGTACTGTCAATTATGTCGGTACTGATACTCTTAACCCAGCTTTTCTCTCGCGCCTGGACATTCTCGAGCATGACTACTTACCAATGGCCGAAAACGACACCAATTACGACCAGCAAGCTGACCCGAGCCAGAATGAGCTCTTCCAAGTGATGACTGCCTATCTCGCCGATCGCAATGGTAATCTCGAGCTTCCAGAGAAAGACAAGACGCTCAAAAAGCTCTTCCGTCTCGCTCAGCTTTCGCATCAAACGCAACTGATCTTCGAGGGCAAATGGCGCGAAAGCCAGTCGATTACTACTGATTCTGGTGACGAACTGGAGCCATCTCTTGAACAGTCCGTTCTCTCGATTAGGAACATCCTCAATGTTCTAAAAGATTGGGATAAGGGCAGTGAGCGCGACCTTGATACTGCTCTCTGGGACGGCTTCATTTCCAGTATTGCGAATCCGGATGAACAAAACCAAATCATCGCATTGGCGATGCAGTACGGTTTCTTCTCGAAGGATGATGGCTGGCGTACCACTGTAAAGGAGCGCGGCTCTGGCTTCACGACGCTCGACGAGGCGCATCCCGGCGAGTTTAATTTCGAGCGCAAGCCACTGGAGCTCTGCGATTTGCGCGAAACGGTCGATATTCTCTACGGCAAGGCGCCGAATCGTGAAATCTATCCGGACATCAATCTTGACGAGCTCCAGGAAGAGTTCGAGGAAGTCAGTCTAGAGGATATTGAGGCTTACGAACATACAATCGAAGAACTTGGCACTGCCATCAAGGCTCTCGAGGTTCTCTATACTCAGTGCGGTTGCGAGGTGCCACAGGAGGGCTAAATGGATTGCGAACAATTGCGCAAAGACATTACAAGACTCCGCGATGTTCAGGCTCAGCTACAGCGAAAACTAAACAAAATGGACGAGAGTGGCAAGAAAACCCTGACGGCTCGTGAGGAAGAGGCTAACGCTTGCCAGCTCGAAACCGAAACGCTCGAGCGCTATCTTCAGGATTTCGCTGAACAGAACCCAGAAATAAAGAAATACAAGGAAGCCGGATGCGTTGAGCCGGAAGCGCTGTCGAAAAATGGCCTGAATCCATTGTCAATTAAGCCCTTTTCACTTTCGGATGGTGGCGCGATGATTTGCGAAAACTTTTCGAATGACGGAGAGGCGTCTCGCGTGCTGAGGCCTCTAGTTGTTCAGCCAGATGGTAAATTTGATCTCGGCCCCAAGCTTAATCTTCCGGATTTTTTCGACTCCGCCACGCCTATCCGAGCTGAGGATTTTGGTCTTGGCGACGGAGATGATCTACTCGCAGTCACCGTGGATAATCGCCTCATTCTTCAGCAGAAGCAATCCGATGGTAGCTATCGCACCATAATGGAGGGCGACGATAACGTCGACTCGGGGAATTCTTTAGTAACTTTGGGCGTTATGGGTGTTAAAAACGGTCTAGTAGCTTTTGGCCCTGAACTCAACGCCTTCAGATTCGCTCAGCCGGACGACGCTGGCCGCTTGCATTTTAAAGATATGGAAGTGCAATATTCGAATACTCGCCCGACTTGGGTTCGCAACTTTACTTCGGCCGGAAATGGTAGCTATGCATTCATTGATTCGCAGGGCTATTATTTTGATGTATATCCGGATAGTTCCGATTATTCCAAAGTGCACGTTACGGGCGTGTTGCTTGGTATTAACGGTTCGTACGACGATGATTACGACACGCCACGACCGATTAAATGCCTCGCCCGTCTTTCGGATGACAGGTTATTATTTGGCGGAGACAATGGCGCGCTTTATGCCTTTGGTAGAGGTATTACTGAGGCAGACCATCAGCAGATTCCGGGCTTCCTTGACGAAAAAGGAAAGCCTCAAGATATCAAGAATATAATACCTCTTCCTGACGGTGGCGCGTTGGTGATTGGCGATGCGTGTTACAGTCGCTATGCGAAACAAGAAGACGGCAGTTATGCGCTTGGCGAAGTTAAGGCGTGTCCATCAACTTACTCCGAAGCTGTAGCATTCGGCGAAGATGGCTTCGCGGTCGTAATGAGGGCTCTCGGCATTGGCTTCAGCAATAAAAATCTCGTATACTACAAAAATACTGCGCCCGCTTCCGTCGAGGAGTTAAAGCAGTCTCTTCCGCTAGTCGCAGAGAAAAGGGAACGAATGATGTGAAAAACGAAACAATGCCAGCATCGGACGAAAACGTCGAGCGGACACTAGGAAGCGAAACTGAGGCTATACGAGAATCTGTCGAGATTCCAGAAGCGGTTTCCCAGACGCTCGGCGAAGCAGCAATCAATCTAGCGAATCTCGCCGAACAACAGAAAAAGGCCGACAGCTTCATTCGTGCGCACGGCCCGCTACTTAGTCTTTTCTCGAAAGATTCTTCGCTCCGTTTCGCCTCCTCGGCGACCGATAGTACCTTCTCTTTTGACGCCTCGAATTTTACGGTCAATGTTCCGCTGAGTTGGTTTGCTGAGGGTAAGTATTCCGATTCCGAGCTCCTCTTTGCGAACTACCATGAGCGCGCACACTTCCTTGATATGCGCAAAAACCCAGAGGCCTACATCGGCTGCTTTGATTACATGAAGGAAAAATCCGGCAAACTCGCAAAAAGCTATCGCGCAAAACATCCAGAAGAACCAGCGTCTACTGAATCGATTCAGCACTTCTACTACAGCGAGCTTCACTCTCTATACAATATGCTCGACGATATCTACGTTAACGATTTAGTTAAGGGGCGCGTCCCGCTCTATGGCGACCGCGAAAATGAAGGCGCCGAAGCAATTGATTCGCTCTACGCGAAACTCGGCTTCGGGGAGGCAGATTTGCGGGAGCAACCGCTTCATCGGCAGTTTGCTGGCTCGCTCCTACGTGACGCAATGGTTGGAGAGCGCCACGGTCAATCAATTGTCGACGAGCGCGTCTCGGCTGCGCTCGACAAAAAACGCGCCGGCAAATCATTGCGTACGCTCACCTATGGAATGATTCGCTGTTTCTCTGGCGCGCAAATTGACCCGGCCGAGCGTTATGATTTTATCAAAAAACACGTCGAGCCAGTTTACCTAGACTTACTCGAGCTAGCTATGGATGAAGCTCAGGACAAGAAACAGAGCCAAAATCAAGATAATCAGCAAGACGGGCAATCGGGGCAAGGCGAAGGCCAGGGACGAGGTCAAGGCCAAGAGCAGGACCAAAGCCAAGATCAAGGCCAAGGCCAGAGCAGGGGCGGCGAATTTAATCCTTTTGGCGACGACAAGAACTCTCAATCCGGCCCGTCAAAAGATCCGCTCGATAAAGGCGAAAATGGCGACGAGGTGCTGCGGCAAATTCTCGATTCCTTCGCTGAACAAGACAAGCTCGACGAAGCATCGCCGGAAGAGCGAAAAAAGATGGAGGCTGAAAAGCGTCGCAGGGCTTTCGATAAAGCGCACGGCATTACTGAGGAGGAGCGCAAAGATAGCGATATGATTCGCGACCAGATGTCAGGAGCGCGCAAAGAGATGCGTAAATTTTGGAGTCGTCTCATTGGTAAATCGGTCGAATATCGCCTTCGCCAAGAAGGTGACCAACGTCGCGGTCGCCTAGACGTCAATAGTTTCATCAAGAGGTATCCGGATGTGGTCGACGCAACCATGACCGGCCGCCTAGACGAACTCGATATCTATCGCCGCCCCGTCCTTGAACGCGAAATTATTGATAAGCCTGAGCGCATTGAAGTTTCTATGCTAGTTGACCGCTCTGGCTCTATGGGACCGGATCGCATTTTGGCTGCCAAGCAGACCGCCTCTTTGTTAATGTACTCGCTCAAGGATTTTAATGACGAGCTTAATAAGACTCGCCACATTACGCACACGAAACTCCATGCCGACTCGCAAGTTATCGCTTTCGGCGATCATGTAAGACTGCTGAAACCCTTCGCTAAAGAGCGTCGCATCGATCCTAATGATCCTGTTGTCGGTGAACTCCCTCATGGCCAAGTCGTGGTCCGCGATGGCTCAAATGACGCGAATATTGTGCGTAGTATCTCTAAGATCAAAAACAAAAACGAGTGGACAAATATGGCGGCGCCGCTCGCATGGATTCATGATGGGATTGATGGTGCTACGCGCGATAGATTGGATGAAAAGAAGCTCAAGAAAATTGTTTTCGTTATCACCGATGGCGTTCCGGACGATGCAGAGGAAACGAGGCAGCAAATTCGTGAGCTTGCTGCGACTGGCACTACTGTGGTCGGTTTTCAGATTGGCACGGTCGATGAAAAATATCAGCGGACTTTCGATTATGTCTTCAGCAACGATGGCGTCAATAATCCACAAAATATCAAGGGTATTCGTCTAGGCACTGAGATAGAAAAGCTCCCAGAGAGACTCATGGATGAGCTATCCGATTCGCTTGGCGATATCGTTATCTAGCCTTCTTTTGAACGCCCGAAGAAATCCGCCGCACTGTTTGGGCAATATTTCTGAAAAGCTTCGTCGATAATCTGTTCGTACTGCTCGTACTCTTCTTCGGCATGCTCCGGGCTATGCACATAGGAATGATACTTCGGATTGGCGCTATGTGGCGATTCTTCTTCGTCTGGATTCCAGCCGTTCAAGAAATAATCCACCGCCGTCTCTGGATAGCCGAAGAGTAGGCCGAGTTCTCGCTCTGCCGCCGCTCCCGCCTCGTCGTTGGCCATACTTGCGGCTCGCAATTCTTGCGCTCTTTTTGCAGTCTCCTCGTCGGAGGCTACGTAGTAAGTTAGACTGACATATCTCGGATTCTGAATCGCCTCCTTGATTTCTTTGCAATAGGCGAATCCCAAGTGCCCCAAAGTATCCTCGATGCTTTGCTGTGCGCGCTCCGCCTCTTCACCTTTTTCTGCATAAGGATTGATTTCCGCCGCGCGTTTAACGCCTTCACCTACGCCAACTAACCCATACTTATCGAAGTCATCGATGTACTGCTCGGCGTCCAGCATCTCATATGCGCGCTTTTCTGCTTCCGGATTTAATCCTAGGCCTTCCATCGCTTATCTCTTTGCGTTAATCTCTTGCATTGCCTGCGCAAAAGTCTCGTTCGAGCACGTCACTTCTTCGATTTTCTCCAGAAAACCACTAAAATCCGGGTCGTCAAAATACATCGTTTTTGCTGCATAGCCATCTGGCGAATATTTTTTGCGCAGATTATAACAGCAATCGTTCATTAGCTCTTCTTCGCTAAAATCTGGGTGCAGATACTTGTTATAATCATAGACTCGACGCATTGCATTCTCGAAATCGGCATTTCTGTCAGCAGAAGAAACTAGCTTCCCATAAATACTGCGCGGCTCACGACCAAGCGAAGCGCGGTGATCCTCGACCGCTTCAGCCATTGTATTAATCTCATCGGCAGAGAAGCGCGCTTTGAGAAATTCATCCGCTCGCAACATTTTTGCCGATTCAATATTATGCGTGTCGTTATCGACTAGACGCCCCAGGTCGTGATAAGCCGCAATTACGTAAACCATATCAATATTCAGCTCCGGCGCCTGCTCGTAAAAGCGCAAACTCCGCTCGATCACTTGCTGAATATGCTCGCTCGTGTGTCCGCCGACGCCTTCATATTTCGGCAAAATCTCCGTTTCGACATATTTTCTAATATCTTTGCTAGCTCTCTTCATTTATTTCTCCAATACATACACAAACCAGTTGTTATGGCCGCCTTCTTCTCGCCACGATTCTGCGATTTTGAACTTTGACTGGTTGATTAATTCTAGTATCTCGCTTCCGCTGTAATATGCATAGTACCTGTCTGCGCCCATCGCGTGGTCGCCGCCAAAGTCAATCCATTGCGCGTCGCAGTCGTGATTTGCGCGGTCAATTACATTTATGACCATGCGCCCATTTGGGAGTAATGCATCATAGCTTCGTTTCAGCGCCAAAGCAATATCTTCGGGCGTGAAGTGCACAAATACGCGCCAGCAAAGAATCCCTGACAAATCCTTCGGGAAATCATCCTCTAGAAGATTGAACTTTTGCGCATTCAGGCCGCGCGCCTCAAGCGCTTTAATAAAGGCTTCAGCAACATCGCTCGCAATCACTTCATAACCTAAGCTTTCCAGAAAAGCCGAATTCACGCCGTCCGCAGCGCCTACCTCTAGAATTTTTGCGCCAGTTGGCAGGCTCGAAAAACCTTTCTTTAATGCGTTTTCAAAACGCTCACGCTTCTTCTGCGCCTTGACTGGATCTTTGGCGCTATCGCTATTTTTTAAGTTATCTAAATAACGCTGCGCAGTTTTATCGTAGGCGGCCAGTGTTTTTCGGTTCTCTTCGCTCATATTCATAGCATATCATATCTAAAATAAGGCGAATTTTGGACAAAATGTAAAATATGCTTGACATTGTGATAACTATCCAATACAATTAGGGTATAATACTTAACAAAAGGAATTATTATGGATTATTCACTGTTCTACATTCTAATCTTTGGTATCGTGGTCGGCGCCATTATCTCCATCGTTGCGTTTTCTTCGATGAACAAAGACAAAAAGCTCCGCACGAAATACGACGAACGTCAAAAAATCGCCCGCGGCAAGTCCTACATGTACGGGTTCTACGCCATGGTCTTCACTGAAGCGCTCATGATCCTGCTTTCCGTTCTTGACTTGACGAAAGTATTTGGCCATTTCTCCTTCTTTCTTGTCATGACTATCGGCATTATCGTGCAATTTAGCTATGCAATTTTTCACGATGCATACATTGGTCTTAATACAAACCTCAAAAAATACCTCATTTTTATGAGCTTCGTCACCTTTATTAACCTAATGTCTAGTGTTGCGGCTATCGCGAGTGGCGAAATCATGAAGGATGGCGTCCTGCAGACGCCGTTCATGAATGTGCTCTGTACTGTAATGTTTGCGGTCTTGGCGGTTGAACTCGGCATTAAAAGTCTCATCGACAAAAAGGCCTGACCTATGAAGAATCTGAAACTCAAATCCGCCCGCGCCGCTTGCGACATGTCTCAAGATGACCTCGCAAAGGCTGTCGGCGTATCTCGTCAAACGATCAATGCGGTAGAGAAGGGCGATTACAACCCGACTATCAATCTCTGCCTCAATATTTGCAAAGCTCTCAATAAGACCCTTGATGATATTTTCTGGGAAGATAACGATTAAACGAAAAAGCCACCATTCGCCGGGTGGCTCTTTTCATGTTAGGTCAGTTTCGCTTTGAGCTCTTCGCGATAATCGCAGTTGTCATAGATATTTGCCATGCAGTCGCACAACTGCTCCATAGTCGAAACATTGGCCGCTGCAGAAGCGCCGCTATGCGAGCAAAGCATCGAAAATGTTGTGCTCGGAAATGCGCCAATATTTTTTCTCCCTTTGTTTTTCTTTTTATTGCATATTTTCTCGCTTCGGGACCGATCGCGCAAACAACTGTCCGCTTTCGGTTAGATAATCGAGAATACTCGGCTGTTCCTCCGCGTCTTCTTTGGCAACCATCTTTTCGGCCCTGAAATCGGGCTTCAATAAGGCCGACCCCTCTTCCTTGTTCGAAACCGACCAATAAATCCAGCTGATCTTTTTCTCGTTCATGTAATCTGCCCAGCGCGTAAAGGCCTCGTTGTAAATCTTACCCTCGCCACTCGCATCCGTCGCGCCGCATTCCGAGACAAAGACCGCCAACCCCTTCTCGCGGAACCAATCAATCGTATCGCGCAAAGTTTTATTGTGCGAACCAGCGTAAAAATGCAGGGCATAAGCAACATTCTCGTCGGCCAACCTGTCTTGCGCGGCGCTCGTCAAATCCTTGCTCCAATCCGGCGTCCCCACAATTACGAGCGCCTTTGGCGAATGCTCGCGAATCGCGCCAATCACATCCTCTGCGTATGGCTTTACATTGTCGCGCCAGCTTATCTCGCCATTCGGCTCATTACAGATCTCATAAATCACATTCGGCACGTTCGCATATTTCTCCGAAACGCGCGCGAAAAACTCTTTCGCCTCTGTCTGATACATTTGTGGATTGTAATCCTCCAAAATATGCCAATCAACCACAACGTAAAGATCTAGCTCGATGCTCAAATCGACCAAGCGATAAAGCTCCTCCTCGAGTTCGCGATGCGAGACATAGCCGCTCATGGCCGGATCGGTGTACATCGCGATGCGAAAAACATTAATGCCGAGTTCGTCCTTCAAATGCGTTAACGTCTCGCGCGTATAGAGCTCCCGATACCACTGAATGCCGTGCGTGCTGAGTCCGACCAGCTGAATCTCGTCGCCATGTTCGTTTTTGATCTGCGCGCCGTCGACCTTTAGCCAACCATTTTCTGATGCACTTTGCCAATTTGGCACCCTTAGCTCCTCCTTGATTAATAATGCCGTGCTAATGCCGAACACTCCCGCAATCAGCACCACCAAGCATGCCCACCCTAGCTTTTTCATTATTTTTGCCTCCAAATTATTCGCCAGAACGCGCCAAAGCCATATTTTTCTACCTTGTTTGGCTCAAAATCCTTATAGCGACGGCTCGAGCGCAAGTCGAAAATCAGCGCAATCAACAGATAAATTGCATTCACGCTCATCCAAACCAAAGGAATAATTGCGATATGCAGACCAATCTCTGGCATCCTGCGCCAAATCATCGCAATGCCAAGTCCGTTCGCGCAAAAGAGCCCCATATGCCACGCAAACAACCGCACGTCCGCCCAGCTACGCGCCGACTTCTTACCCTTCGCCGTCACCTCGAAACGTTTGTTCGAAAAGCCAATCAGCTCCTTTAGGATCGCAAAGGCCATCCGCGGCGCTTGAATCATTTCGTAAATCTTCGTCCAGGTCGACGAACGGTAATTCTGTTCCGTCAAATCAATTACGAAGCGCTTCAAGAAATACTGCGTGAAGAAAATTGGAATAAAAATGCGCAGGTCGCCCTCAATCGCAATAATCCCGAAGAATGCGAAGAGCAGTGGCAGAATCAAATAGAGCAAACGGCGCAAGCCAAAGCACCAGTAGTTAATTGCTACGAAATAATCGAGCTTTTGGCGCAAGTTCAAGCCGCGCACTCTGAAAATTCCGTAGGCTCTTGCGGTCTGAATGCAGCCGCGCCCCCAGCGCGAACGCTGCTTGAAAAATCCCGCTACGTCGTCAACCGTTTCGCCATAAGCCAGAGTATTCGCAATTGCCACGCCGCGATAACCTTTCGCCTCAATCAGCATGCCGGTCGCCACATCTTCCGCAATCGTCGCGCAAGAGAAGCCGCCCGCCTCCTTCAAGGCTTTGCGCGAAATCACACAGTTCGTGCCACACAAAATCACCGAGTTGGTATTATTGCGCGCCAACTGAATATAGCGATAGAAATAATCCTGCTCAAAGGGCATCTTTGCGCCAAAACGCGCCTGGAAAATGTCCGGATTCTTAAAGCTCTGCGGGGTCTGCACGAAGCCGATTTTCTCGCCCGCCACAAAGAACGGCATCGTTTTCATCAAAAAACTCTTGCGCGGCCGCATATCCGCATCGAAAATCGCAATGTACGGCGATTCGCTTTCTTTGAGCGCGTGGTTATAATTTCCCGCCTTCGCAAAACTATTATTCTTGCGCGAAATATACTCGACGCCGTATTCGCCCGCCACCTTGCGCAGTTCTTCGCGGTGCCCGTCGTCGCAGAGGTAAATATGCACCTTGCGCGGATCTGGATATTTCATTCTTGAGCACGCACGCATTGTCTTGCGTAATAATTCCTCGTCCTCATTCAGCGTTGCGATAAAAACGTCAACCTCCGGCAAATCATTTTCATCGACAACCGGAATCTTCGGCGAAACTTTGCGATAGCGTAAAATATTCCAAAAATACACGCAAAATTCGAGCGTCTCAACCAGCTCGACGGCGAAAACTATCAACGCAAAGATGATATCAACGGCGCGCAGGCCCAGCGGCAGAGTAAAACAAGCGCGGTAAATAATGTAAGCAATGGTCGTGAGTAGAGTAAAACTATAGAGAACAATCTTCAGCGGTCTCTCTGGTCGTGGCTTAAAATCAATCATACTATCTAGAATTATACGCTATAAAAATAGACCACCTCAAGAAGTAGTCTATTATTTATCAGATTAGCGCTTGCGGCGCCTGACGACGAAGGCTAAGAGAGCAGAGCTGACGCCCAATCCGCCGACGGATACTAAGATCTGATCGAGCGTGACTGGAATGAATGGAATCGGATAGTTTGGCTCTTCGCTCGGCATATACGGATCAATGTCGGTATCTGGCAAGCCGCGCGTGTACTTATCGGTGTAGATAATATTCACCAGATGTACATCGCCCGACTCGTCGTCCGTGATAAACTCGAATTCGATTTCCGCAAAGTTTTCGTTGCCGAAATCCAACTCATCAATCGGCACTGGCGTGTCCCAAATCGTACCGAACGCCGGACGGGCTGCCATCACGCTCGCCTGCTTCTCGAAGGTCAGATTTGCGGAGCTGCTCGGATAAACCACGCCATCATATTCACCCCAATCGTCTGACTCGAGAATCATACCGTCGCGACGCATGCCGTAAACAATCAGGTCACTCTTGTCGAAGTCTTCGCCGTCATCTGTAAACTGCACGCGCGGCTTGTTCGAGGTCAAATATATCACCTCATCGAGCGGATAGAAAACGCCTTCATAATCATCACGACCATCAAAGCCGGCGTAGGCCTCCGTCGGCGAAACGGAGTAGGCATAGATATCGGTGCCTTCCGGAATCGTCGGGCCAAATTCGTCGCCGACCGTATCGTCGGGCGCGCGAGTCGGCATCGTATAGCCTCCAATGTTTTTATCTTCGACATAGGTGTTGCCCCAGATGAAGATGCGCTCCAACTTGTCATCGTTCGCAAAGGCCGCATTCTTCATGTCGGTAATCTTGTAATCAATCGTCGCCTCGACCAATTCGCCATCATCATAGAATGTTGCGCGCGGAATCGTTGCATTCGTGAATGTGCGCGGAACGTCAACCGTGCGCAGCTTTGGCATACCGCTAAATGCATAACCTTCCGAACCATCGAACAGAGCAGCGGTCAAATCGAATTCTTTGCTCGCATCGCCCATCGTCTCAAACGCGGTACCCTTGAACGCGCGCTGGCCAATCGTCACGACCTCTTCTTTGAGCTCTGGCGCCCAGTCAATCTTGCGCAACTTTTCCGCATTCAAGAAGGCCTCCGTACCAATCGCGCGCATCGCCTTGTCGTCGCTCATGTCGACCCTCGTCAAATTTCGGCAATTTTCAAATGCGCCATAAGAAATTCCAGGCAAATCCGTAATCGTCACCTTATTCATGCTCATATTCCAGAATTCCTGCTGACCCGCGCCGACGTTCGCGGCCAGGGCAGGGAGTGTTGCGGATTCAATAATCAGCTCATTTATCTTCGAGCCCCAGAAGAGCTGATGAATCAACTTGTTGTCGGTATTCGCAAAGCTTAAATCCGGCTTCAGCGTAACGGAATTATATTCAATGTCTTCCGGACCGGCGTTAAAAGCATCTTCGCCGATATGCGTGACCGATGCTGGAATCACAATGTCGTCCGTAATGTCGGCCGCATAGAATGCCGATTCATCAATATCGAGCAAGCCTTCGGGGAACTCGCTAATCTCCGCTTGTGCTTCTTGGAAAGCCTCAATGCCGATCGTCTTTAGGCTATCTGGCAAAACCACCTCGCCAACATCAGCCCGATAGAAAGCGTCTTCACCAATCGTTTCGAGCTCGTCAGGTAAGATAATCTGATCAATTTTCGCAGTCTGGAAAGTCGAAGGCGCAATCGTCTTCCAGTCCGTCGCACTTAAATCTACCTTCGCCGCCTCGAGTCCGTAGAAATAGGCGTAATCTTTGCCGCAATCCGTCGGATCGCCGCAGACTGATGATGCTTCAGTATAAGCATTGCCGTAAGTATCAAATCCGCCGAATGGCTCACCGGCATTCTCCGTGAAAGTAATCGTGCCTAGCTTGTGCTGGCCGTCGCCAAAACTCCAAACGAAAGTCCGGTGTGAATAATCAATCGAATATTGTGCAATGCTCGAATCATACAAATCGACATCGATTGTTACATTATTCAAATTTGGCGTATCGAGCAGTACCTCTTCGTCCAACTGTTCAATCGTGCTCGGCAAAACTGCGTTATGAACATTGCTCTGATAGAACGCCTGGCGCCCAATCGCCTTCAAATTCGGCAAATTGAGGTCGCCCGTAAAGCCTTTTTGTGCAAAGAAAGCATAGCTGCCAATTTCTTCGACCGTGCTCGGCAAGCTCTCGAGCGGAACCTTCTTCTTGTCCAAATCGAGCTCTGGATATTCTGGCGGCGTATGGTTCGAACTGGTATCATCGCTGACAATAGTGCCCCAAAATGCGTAATTACCAATCTTCTTCAAACCTTCCGGCAAGCTAATAGGATTCTCAATTTCCGCGCTCGTAAAGGCATAATCGCCAATCTCCGTAATCGTGCTCGGCAACTTCAGATTCTTAATCCTCGCACCATAGAAAGTACCGAGCGGAACTTTATTCCACTTCGTTGTGTCGGCCGAGAAGTTATCGACATAAATACGGAAAAGATCCCAGTTACCAGCCGGCGGCGTCACGGATTTGCTCGAGAAGTAAAGATTCTTCAAGTGGTAGCGATATTTCATGCAGTTATTATTTTCCTTGAAGAGCCCATCCCTGACGTCCGGCCCAGACATGCCGTAATAGGTGTAGAGATTGCCGAGGAAGATATCATTCCAGCGACTGCCAAGAATTGCCTGGCCGTTCTTCTTGCCGAAAATATCGGTGTCAATGTTAATGTTTTGCAAATCGTAGTTACCAACGAACGCGCCATGCTCGATGCGCTCAATCGAATCATTGATCGTCAGTGATTTAATCTTCACGCCATAGAAGGCCGAAGGCCCAACGTAGCGCAGCTTCGGCAAATTCAAATGCGTAATTTCGAGGCCAGTATTAAATATGAATGCCTGGGAGCCGATATACTCGATATTGGTCGGCAAATTCTCAAGGTCCAAATCTTCGCTATTCAATCTCCAGAGGAAAGCATTCGCGCCAATCCCTTTCAAAGTCGACGGCAGGCTCAGTTTCGTCGGTTCGGCGCCGCGCTCATCTTTACGCGTGATGCGATTGTAGCCGCTGCTGCCATAACCCATCGTGAGATATGGCGCACCAAAGGCCTGATAGCCGATAAACTCAAAACCTTCGCCGATATTAATTTCCTCCAGATATGGACCAAAATCCTCGAAATATTGTGGCGCGACGATATTTTTCGCACTCTGAATAATCGCCTCATCAATCGAGTTCTCGCTGCTAACCGAACTACGTTCTGGCGCGACATCATTTTCGTCATATGGCGCAACAAGATTGAGCTTCTTGATGCTTGCCTCCGGATTCGGCGACAAATTATGTGCCGAAATATTGGCCGGGCCGTACGAAACGTAGCCACATCCGCCGCTAATCAGGACAGAGAAAGGCATTGAAGAGTTCGACCAATCAGAATTAAAACCCTTTAGCGTCAGCGGATCGTAAGCGACCGTCACTTCTTCGAGTGGATTTGCCGCAAAAATCGCCGCGCTAACGTGCTTAATCGATTTTGGCAAATATATCTCCGTCAAATTGTTCTGCGCGAAGGCCATCATGTCGATAGAATCAATCTCTGCCAAGTCAATCGAATCAAGATGCGCATTGTAAAATGCAAGCGTTCCAATCTTGACATGTGTACCAGTGAAATCCAACGAGCCGAGATTCGTATTCGCAAAGGCTAAGTCCGTGATTTCTTCCAGTGCCGCGCCCATCGTCAGGCTCGTAATGCCGGAACCTTCGAAGGCGTACTGATCGATATGCTTGAGATTATTTGTATTTAGCGCCTGCGCCAACGCGGCCGTACCTCTAAAAGCGCCGCCATAAATCTTTTCTACGCCATCGCCGATCGTCAGACTTGTCAAACCCGCACAGCTACGACAAAAACCTTCTCCAACCTCGCTGGACTGAAAGATAATGCTTGTGACGTTTGTGTTTTCGAAGACCTGCCCACCGACGGTCTGGCTTGGCAAAATCGTAACTTCGCGATTCTGTGCATTGAGAGTAGCGTCCTTAAAGGCGCGCCAACCGAGATATTTAACCTTGTTTAGTCCATTAATCTTCAAACTGAGCCCCTCGAAAGCGCCCGCCTCGTACGAATAATCGTATCGGTAACCGTCACCGCAGCTACTCGCCGTGACGTTTTGATTGTCGGTAATTACGACGTCGTCGCCGAAACTCAATTCGAGCTCGCCGCTATAAGAATCTAGGAGAGGTGCAAAGCTGCGAATTTGGAGCTTTGCTGCATTTGTCATGTCTATTTTTGCTAAACCATTAGGAATCGTGACCTCTGTTGGGTCGTCAAAGAGATTGTCGATAAAATATGTGTCGTAGTCGGCCAGTGACGGATCGCCAATTTTGCTGACTACCTCGCTGAATGACGGCACAACTAAGCTTGTCAGCCCAGCTGGCGCAGATTTAAAGCTAATTACTGGCGCCGTCGTCTCAATTAGCTCATTTTTGCCGCAGTAATCGTTCGGATTCGCCAAACGTGCACTCCGAATTGTTTTTACTTCGTATCCCCAGACGACACCATTGTCATCTGTAAAAGTGTTCGGCGATGCAGCATTCGCGCCTTGATAAAGTCCAAAGCACGCCAAAAAAGATGCCGCAAGAATGCCCAACTTCATTCTCTTGCTAAGCAAGTTCATGTTTGTATCTCTCCCAATTGGTTTTCTCTATCTCTATTTTAACACAAGCATTTTGCGCCGCGCTACATTGACAAATAAGCATAACTGTGATATAATAGTAAAATATTTAAAGGGGAATCAAATGAAAAAGCTTGGCCTAGCATTAGGTGTCGGCCTAGTATTCTTGCTCGGTGTCGCCGCAAACAGCGTAAAACCAACCGAAAGTAATACGTCTATCAACAACGCAAAATCCGCTAATGACACTCCGACGACGGTTGAGGTGCCTAGGGTTCAAATCGTTCCGGCCGAACCAAAGCAAGAAAAAACTTGGAAATGTCATGACACGACCTCATACAATCGCAATGATAACGACGACAACTACTGCGAAAGTAGTGATGGCGAAGGTAAATACGTTCCAGATTGGCAGGCTTGCCAGCTCGACCCGGATTACCATCCAAGTCAACGCGGCGCCAGCTACTATAACAATAATTGCAATTACTAAAACTAAAGAGCCCTCCGCGGCTCTTTTTTGTTGCTTTTTCCGCAGCTTCGCAGCACGCCTTATCTTGCTCTTCGCACCCTCCCAAAAAACAACGCCCCGCGCCCCCGTATGTATTGTAATATTTACAACATCGCTAGATATAGCGTAAAAATCTGCATTGACACGCTATATATAGCGTTTATAATAAAAGCATAACCGCTATAAAACAAAGGGCAACATGAAAAACATTCTTTACTTTCAACCAAGCGACGCGACGAAATTTGACATTGAGCGATATGCGAAGTCGCTGAATCAATACGCAAAAATCTCGTCCGACGAAATCGAAAAGGCACTCAAACAGTTTGACTGCTTTGAGAATTTGCATGTCAGCCGCCTCGTGGAGTTAGGCGCTGCACTGATTGCGAAAAACGCCAATGAAGACAAAGCTAAAGAGTATTTTGAGTCGCACGACCAATACTTTGGTGGCAAATTTGAACGCCTTCGCCGCATCACGGGCTATCTAGTCGGCACGCTCGATCGCTGGAACGACGGCAAGAAAGCCGAGGAAAAGGCTCGCGTCAAACACTCCATCAACTCCGCCATTGACGACGCAGAACGCGCCGCCCGCCTTCAAGAGCAAGCTATCGCACATACGGTCGCCTACGCCGCCTAAAATCGCCCAACAAAAATATGCCCCGCAGGGCATATTTTTTAATTCTCGACCACTACGCAAAGTGGCGTTAGCTGACGAGCCTGACCGAGTGGATTATCGGCAAACTTCGAAGCGAGCAATTCAGTCTCCTCTTCGCACGCTTTACCTAAGATGTTGCGACCAAGGTCATTCGAATCGATAATTACAACGCCTTCGAAATTGTCGCGCATCTTCTTCGGCAACTTGTCGCACTGCTCAATGAGCGAACGCAAATGCTCGGCGACTACGTCTGGATCCTTTGGTGGCAGCTTCGCGGAGACGTTTGCTGGATAGGCGGAGTATGAGGTCGGCCCATCGATTGCGCGCACATCTGCGCCAGCGGTATTATAGAAAACGCCCTTCTTACCAACTAGTTTCCCGGCGAAACCGGCCGCAGCAGCAAACCAAATGCGCGGTGCGCCGGCTTCTTGTATCGCCAACTGCATCGTAGCTGGATGACCAAGACCGATACCGGCCGGCGTCCTAATGACGAAGCGGCTCAAAATCTTTGCTGAAAGGCTCGGCTTCACATCCCAGATGAAGTATGAGCGACCCTGCATTGTAGCAATAATCTTCTCGCTGATATAGAGCTGCCACTTCTTGCCATCGGCCTTCTTTGGCATATTCTTCGAGAACGCCACCAAATAATGCTCAATGAAGCTATCCATATCCGTATCGCGACTCACGAGTTCAGTGCGCATTGGGTAGCGCGTGTAAACCTTGTGATTTACCTCGGAAGTAATGTCGGCATTTTTCTCGTTGTTCGGACCGTAGCCGAGCTCTTCTGGTTTTACGGTCTCTTTCTCGTCCTTCTTGTCGAAGAATTCGCGCAGCCACAACTCGACGTTAATAATGCGCCAGAAAGTCATCGAGCCAAAGCTGCTCTTATCTTTCTCGTTGAGCTTAAATTCGCGCAAGACCGCCATCTGGTCAAAGTATTTGCGATGTGCAAACTCATCAGAAACCAAAATCTTTTCCAAATCCTTGTGAATCGAGCGGAACCAGTCAATCTGTGGCGTTGTAAAGCCAATTTTGTTACGACGCGCGCGAATCTTTTCCGGTAACAGGCCCTTCATACTGTCGCGCAAAATGCGTTTGTTCCAACCCTCGTGAATAATTGAATCGTCGTCGTAAGCGAACTGGAACTTCAAAAGCTCCTTGTCGATGAATGGCACGCGACCTTCAAGACCGAAATGCATCGTGTTGCGATCTTCGTAGCGGAGCAGGGAAGGCAAGCTTTGTTCAAAAATATCGTCAAGCAAGCGCATCTTGAGGTTATTGTATTTAACCTTCATCTTTTCGTCGCCGTACTTGTTCGCAAACTCAGGATTCAAAAGCTCATTAATCGGTTTCGGCTTCTTCTGATTAATGCGACCGCGAATTAGCTTGCGCATAATATCCATCGATTTAGACGTCTCGGCAGCCAAGCGCTTGTACTGCTTGCGAGATTTCAACTGATTTAGATAAACGCGATAGTATGGGTCGTAACCAGCCATCATCTCATCGGCACCCTGGCCATCAAGCAAAACAGTAATATACTTGCTAGCTTCGCGCATTACGGCGTACTGCGCATATGGGCCAGTACTGATTACCGGCTCTTCCTGTGTACGGACGAAGTCGGTCAAATCCTCAAGGAAACTCTGCGTTGTCGGTTTAATCTTGTGCGCCTTAATTTTGCCATGATACTTATCAATCAAAGCGTCGACGTAAGCCTCTTCATCGTTACTCTCATTTGGGAACACGGCAGAGAAAGTATTCTGGCGCGAGCCAACCGTACTCATTTCTGCGCTATGCTTCTCGTCTTCGAGGTTCTTTGCAATCAATGCGGCAACCGAAGAGGAATCAAGGCCACCAGAAAGGGAAGTACCAACCGGAACTTCGCCTACGAGGCGCATACGCACGGCCTTATCGAGGCGCTTGCGGTATTCCTTGGCGACATCTTCGCTGTATTCCTTAGGATTCTTGGCCAATTCTTCCAGCTCTTGGCGCAACTTCGTAAACATCTTGCGCTTGGCACCCTTCTTCGAAATTGTCATCATTTCGCCAGGCATCAAGTGATAAATATTCGTAAAGAAAGTCTCGCGCTCATCGTCTTGGACGCGGAACTTCAAATAGCGGAAAATAATGCGATCGTTCGGCTCGGTCTTAACCTTGTCGGAGGCGAGCAAGGTTTTAATCTCGGACGCGAACAACAATTTGCCGTCTTCTTGGTAGTAATAAACTGGTTTAATACCAAAATGATCGCGCGCTAAAGTAACTTCGCCATTCTTGCGGTCCAAAATCGCCAAACCAAACATACCGTTCATCTTGTCGAAAGCTTTGTAGCCCCAATGAATGAAGGCTTCGAGCACGACCTCGGTGTCGGATTCAGTCTTAAACTTGAGTTTTGGGTTCTCGGCGAGCAGCTCCTCGCGCAATTCTTTATAGTTATAAACTTCGCCATTGTAGACGATTTCGTAGTTGCTGTCGTTGGCGGACTTCATTGGCTGTGCGCCAGAAGCGATATCGATAATTGCCAGGCGACGATGAGCGAGGCCGACTTTTACTCCGTTCTTATCAAAAACAACTTTACCCTCACCATTCGGGCCGCGATGCGCCATGGCATCATTCATCTTATCTAGAATTTTCTCTGCGTCATCATAGCCGAAACAACCAGCAATTCCGCACATATTTCCTCCGATTTTTCTTTGATTATATCATATCTTAAGCTATTCGACGGGGCTGACTGCAAGTCATTAACGCTCATGCTTGTCCGGATTCCCGAACAGTGCCAAAATATAGAAATAATAATAAAAGGAAGCATCAGATGGGTATTTTGTTGCAATTTGCATTATTGATTATTGGTTTCGTCTTGCTCATTAAGGGTGCTGACTTTTTTGTGGATGGCTCATCGAGTACAGCACAGAACTTTCGTGTGCCGAAACTGTTAATTGGCTTGACGATTGTTGCCTTTGGTACGAGCGCTCCAGAGCTCGCGGTTAGCATTAAGGCTCTCTCTAGCGCTAATTCGGATATTGTTCTCGGCAACGTCATTGGTAGCAACATTACGAATATTTTGCTAATTCTCGGCATTGCGGCTGTAATTTTTCCTGTGCGTGTTCGCCGTCGCACTGTGCGTAAAGAGTTACCATTCTGTCTATTGCTGTCGATTTTACTTGTTGTTTTGATGCTTGACCGTGCGCTCGCTGGCATGTCTGAGAATTCAATTTCTCGCGCCGATGGCATCGTGATGCTCCTATTCTTCGCGGTTTTTGCCTACTATCTCGTTCGTTCTGCCTTGCGCCATCGTACGGACGACGAAGAAGAACCCGAGCATAGTCTGCTAATTTCGCTTGTAATGATAGCTTCTGGTTTGGCGGGCGTAATCATCGGTAGCAATCTCGCCGTCGATGCAGCCATTTCTATCGCGGAAGTGCTCGGTGTGAGTGAGCGTGTCATTTCTCTGACAATCATTGCTTTCGGTACCTCTTTGCCGGAACTTGTCACGACGATTGTTGCTGCACGCAAGCACGAACAAGATTTGTTGGTTGGCAATATTGTTGGCAGCAACATCTTTAATATCGCCGTCGTTCTCGGCGTTCCGACTGTTATCTTTGGTGACGCAAATGTCGGCAGCTTCTCGTCGCTTGATCTCTTTGCTTTCATTGCCTCGGCAGTTGTTCTCTTCGGCTTTTCTCTCCGCGGTCGCAAAATCACGCGCGCCAACGGTGTCGCTATGCTTGCGATTTATGTCTTATACTACGGTGGTGTAGTCTTATTATCTTGATCAGCCCAATCTCTCGCCGACCGATTTTCCGCTTTCGCAGTGCTGATAAAACTCGAGGCAGCCTAATTTCTTGTTTGGTTTTTCGTATTCGAAAATGCAAAGCTGCATCGGATCAAACCCGTTGCCGAGCTCCAACGAGATGAATTTTTCGCGCACGTCACGGAGCGCATCCTCAACGCTACCGAACTCGCGCCAACCACGATACTTTTCCCATGCGTGCTCATACCAAACGATTTTGTCACCCTCTTCGGCTAGCAAGAAGGTATGCGCGGGATTATTGTGGCCGTCATAGTAAACGATAAAATAGCTATGCGTTACGACATTTTGCTCGTCAAATAACGCTCGCTCTAGTTCGACCTGGTCAAGGCAGACGCCTAATTTTGATTCGCGCAACTCTTCGGCTGTCTGTAATAGAAATCCATCACTAAACCCAGACAAGCCCTCGCGTCGCTCGCCATCTTTATCAATCCAGCCGTACTGAATTTCGTCCATTACATTATCAATTGCTTTGCGATTCATTAATCTTATTCTAGCAAGCGTCTTGCGCTAAAATAAAGACATGATAAAGAAACTGCTCGCCGTTCTCGGAATTGCTGTCATTACTTTTGGTATTATAGCGACGGTTTCGCATTTCTCGAACCAGGATAACTCGACCGATACCGAAGGCGCGCTGGCCGAAGCCGAGCCGACTCCAATTAAAACCGACCCCATCAAAGAACAGATGGAGGCTATGACGCTCGATGAAAAAGTCGCCCAAATGCTCATCGTCAACAAAAATGACCTCGTCGTTTCTGAAGAAGAGCAGGCCAAGCTAAAAACCGTGCCCTACGGCGGCTATATTTTAATGGAAAACGCCTATGGTACGCTTGCACAGACGCGCCTAATGGTCGAGACGCTCCAGCTAAACGCCAAAACACCGCTCATTATTGCGACCGATCAAGAGGGCGGCGTCGTGCAGCGCATCAAGAATATTAGTTATCCGCGCGCAAGTAATATCCCAAATATGTACTCCGTCGGCCAGACGGGAAATCTGGATTATGCCACGACTGTTGGTCGCGTGCTAGCGGAAGAGCTGCGCACGGTTGGCGTTAATGTAGACTTTGCGCCGGTCGCAGATATCTATTCGAATCCAAACAATACCGTCATTGGTCGCCGCAGCTTTTCTGCGAATCCTCAAACCGCCGCCGAAATGTCTCAGGCGCTTGCGGCTGGCCTCGAGCAAAACGGCGTCATTGCGACCTATAAACATTTCCCAGGGCACGGCAATACTTCGACCGATTCGCACAAAAGCTTGCCAATCATCAATCGCTCACGCGAACAACTCGACGAAACCGAACTCGTCCCATTTAAAAACGCCATCGCAAATGGCGCAAAGCTGATCATGGTTGGTCACATCGCCCTCCCGCAAATCACTGGCGATAATACTCCAGCCACGCTTTCATCAAAAATCACTACCGACCTCCTGCGCACCGAGCTCGGCTATAAAGGTCTCATTGTGACGGACGGCCTCAATATGGGTGCTCTCACAAATAACTATTCCGACGCCGACATCTATAAGCTCGCAGTCGAGGCTGGCGCCGACCTACTAGTCCTCCCGCGCGATCCGCAGCTTGCCATCGAAACTATCAAGGCAAACATTCCAGAATCTCGCATCAATGAATCGGTCTATCGCATCCTCAAGTTCAAACAAGATTACCTCGCCAACTACCAATACCTCGACGCCTCCTATCTTGGCAGTGCTGAGCATTCCGCCGCTCTCGCTCACTAATCTGTTATAATAACCCCAATGAAATTATTGCTTCACACTTGTTGCGCGCCGTGCAGCGTCTATTGCATTAAAACTCTCCGCGCCGAAGGAATCGAGCCAACTCTCTACTGGTTCAATCCGAACATTCATCCCTATGCCGAGTACAAGGCCCGCCGCGATTGCCTCCGCGAGTACGCAAAGCTAATCAATATTGCACTCGTCGAAGATGATGCCTATGGACTGGACGAGTTCGTCTGTAATGTCGCCGATAAGCTCACGACCCGCTGCCAAGATTACTGCTACCCAAAGCGCCTCCGCCAGGCCTTCGAATATGCCAAGCAGAACGGTTACGACGCTATTTCGACCACGCTCCTCTATAGCATCTACCAGAAGCACGATTTCATCGCGAAGCTTATGCAGATGCTTGCCGAAGAATACGGCATCGAGTTTGTCTATCGCGATTTTCGCGAGGGCTGGCAGGAAGGGCAAGACGAAGCGCGCCGCATTGGCCTCTATATGCAAAAATATTGCGGCTGCGTCTTTTCCGAAGAAGAATCCGGCCTCGGTCGTGAAGTTGGCCGCAAGCTCAAAAAGCAGGGCATTTCTCCAACCAACGCCAACGTTCGCCAGTTGATCGAGTCGAACAAGGTCGACGGCCTAGTCGTTCCGAGCAAGCTCTCCGACGCCGCTACCGAGCCGCTCGACATTGACTAAAAACGCAATCTGTGGTATAATATAAGTATCAGTTATACGCCTGCGCACCTTTAAAGTTTTACGGTTTATTACTGGTGCGCTCCATCTCTCAATTGGGAAAGAAAGGTAAAAAACATGAAAGTGAGCAATGCTTGCAAGCAGGCAGATCTTAAGACGGGTCTGTTGCGATTCTTCTGGCTTCTTCTTTGCTTTATCATGCTCTATGCATTTATGAGCATCCTGGTCATTGACCTTATTGCGTCGTGTCTCTCGTATGAGGGATGTGATAAGACCCTTGTTTGTAGGCTTCTTGGAACTAGTTTTCAGGAGCTCTCTCATGCCTTAACGGTGGTTCTCCCTGGCATAGCCGCACTCGTGATTACCTGGGCTTACAGCATTATCTACGATGTTATGATGATTGGTAAGCTTAGGTATGATGATGCCGATCAGTGCTATATGCGACTATGCCTCAGAAGCTGGATTGCAATTTCCGCCATATTTTTTCTCCACTTCTCGGTAAAATTCCCGCCATATGATGGTGTGGCTACTTGGCTTCTTCTGATCATTGAAATTTTTGCTTCAGTATTCCAAGGGCTTGTCTTGGTCGTATTGTTCGATATATTCTTTTGCTCTGCTCTTTTTCATGCGTTTAATCATGTATACGAAAAGGCTGACGAGAAAGACGATACGATTATTGACTTCAATATCGTCGACATTAAACCGTAAAAACAACCAAAGCCCGGCGCAAGCCGGGTTTTTGATGCGTAGCGCTTATGCATCTTGACGAAAAATATAAAACGTGGTATAATATTCATTACACATTAGTTGCGCACCTTTATATTTACGGTTTTATAGACTGGTGTGCTTCGCCTTCGATTGGGAAAGGAATATTCTTATGAAAGCTAATGAAAATGTTAAAAAGAGCAGCTTCAAATCGGTACTGTCCAAAGCATGGAGACTTGCTGCATTCTTCGTGATCTTCGGTATGCTCGCCTTCATCTTCTTCAATGCTCACATTCAGTATGCGGCCTATAAGTTCGGCGACCGAGATCTTCTCATATGTGATATTTTCGGAATGAATCTCTGGAAGCTTGCTAGCAGTCTGAGACTCGCATGTTCCGTCGTAACCGCATGTGCGGCTACTTGGTCCTATGCTGCTCTTCTGGATGTGGCAAAATTCGGTAAACGAAAACATGTAAGCGGAGAGAAGGCTCTTGAGCGCTTCGTTGTTAGATGCGTAATCGCTATAACGACTTTCTTCTTTGCGCTTTTCTTGCCGATTGCTTTGGCTAAGTCTTCCGTCTCGAATCCCGTTAATCTTCTGTGCGTCCTCCTTACAGCTCTGCTTCTTGGAACGCCTCTTGCGCTCGTCGGTGCTCATCTCTTCTATGATGTGCTTGAGGCTGTCTTTGATCGCGCCTACAAGGAAGATGGAGCTGCCGAAGAGAGACAAAACCAGGCCATCCATTTCCGCACCGAAACACTTAAACCGTAAAAACAACCAAAGCCCGGCGCAAGCCGGGCTGCTTTTTACCTACAAAAATCCACCAGCGAACTGGTGGATTATTTTTTCGATAGACTATTTGTCTGCCTTGGCGGCTTTCTTTTCGGCTTCTTTCTTGGCCTTTGCGACCTTGTTGCCGAGCTGAGCCTTGAGTGCGGCAGCCTTCTGAGCGCGAGCCTTGAAGCGATCGACGCGACCCTCGGTATCGATAATCTTCTCTTCGCCGGTGAAGAATGGGTGAGATGCGCTAGAAATCTGAACCTTAACTAGTGGATATTCGTTGCCATCCGTCCATTTGATCGTCTCTTCCGATTTTGCAGTCGAACGAGTAAGGAAAGAAAACTTAGCCTGCTCGTCAGCAAACACCACAAAGCGATAGTCTTTTGGTTGGATTGATTGTTTCATAATTACGCTTCATTATATCAGATTAGCCAACTAATGTAAAGCATTCGCGCGCGTCACAGAAAAATGCTATTATTATAAACATAAGCTTTATAAAATTATAAACAAGAGAATAATAATGGATCCAAATCAAAGCAACCCAGCAGCGGCTCCTCTTGCCGCGCCGACATCTCCTAATCCGCCAGCACAATCGCCTGCGCCAGAAGCACCAGCCCCAGCGCCAGCTCCACAATCATCAATCTATCCAACGCCGACTGATTTTACTGCGCCAGCCTCTGCGCCGGCTGTCGAGTCGTCCTTGGCGCCAACTCCGGCAACCGAGCCAAGCCCAGCTCCGTCCGAGCCGGTCGCGCCTGTTGAATCAGTTCCGGCTCCTCAAGCCGCACCGGTTGCCGAGCCTGCCCCAATCAATTCGGTTACGCAACCGCTAGATGCCTCAGCTGGCATGCCGGCCGCTGCGCCTATTGATCCAGTCGCCGCGCCAACTGAAGCGCCAACTGAAGCTCCTGTCGAGGAGGCGCCTGCGCTAGAAAATCCGTTCACGCACCCGATTACTTCCGGCTTCCCGGAGAGGCCGTCGGCTGAATTGCCGGCCAACAATTTCTTTGCGACCGCCCAGCCAGGCAGTGCAATCCCGCAGGCCGATGCCGCTGCTATGCAGGCTCAGGCTATGCAGGATCAAGCACAAGCTCAAGCGCAAATGCAAGCTCCAGCGCCTGTCGCTTCTGCGCCGACCGAAAACAAAAAATCAAAGCTTCCACTCATTATTATTCTCGCAGTTGTAATTCTTGGTCTTGGCGCCGGCGCCTTCTTCCTCTTGCCAAAACTTTTTGGTGGCAAGCTCGAAGATGCGAAGGTGGCCTTTATTCGCGAAAAGCGCAACGAAGGAAACTACGCGCTCTTCAATCTTAAAAACGGCAAGCAACTTACTGACTTTATCTACAAAGACAAGGGACAATTCGTTGCGGGTTATAGTATCGCGAAAGACGCCGACGACAAAGCAATCATTGTTAATGCTAAAGCCAAAACGACCGTGAGCGCAGGTAAATTCGATAGTATTACTCGTTGTGGCTCTGGTTTTGTCGGCAAAAAAGATTCGCAGTGGTCACTCCTTCTTGGCGACGGTAAGGAACTTGCTACTTTCGATTCAAATCCGGTCGTAAAGAAAGAAGATAAGCTCGCCTGTGACGATCGTGGCTACTTCGCTTTTGTCTCAGACGGCAAGGTTAATCTCTATTCCGTCAAGGGTGAATTGCTCGCCTCAAAGGAAGGTGAACTTACGCGCTTTGTTCACAATTACTATGTGTCTTCGACTGTTGAATACGAGGAAGACAAGAAAGACGACGACAACAAAAAGAAAGCTACTGGCACGAAGAGTAGCGTAAAGAAAAGCTACCAGCTCGCCGCCGACGAGTATAGTTCCACTCTTAATCTTGATGATTATGAAATCGACCTCGATGATTACGACCTCGACTCGGCCCTCGATACTGATTACGATATCGACCTTAACGATTATATTGACGACTTTGACGAGGAGGAGCTTGACTATCGCATGGACGACCGCCTTCGCAGCAGCACCCTCGGTGACGATGACGATGATGACGATGAGGCATATATCGATAAGATGCCGGGCGCCCCATATCTTACCGTTGGTGGTACTACTTATATTCTTAGCGACGATGGTGACAAGATTGATGGTGAGTATGAAGTTGATCCAGAGGCCTACCCAGATACAATTAGTAGCGATCACAGAATTGTCATATTTGATAAGCAATACAAGACTGAAGGCATCGGCTTCGATGGCAAGTATTTCAGTGATATAAAAGATCGCTTTGGTGATTGTGCGCCCGTAATTCAAGAAGGTAAAAAAGAGTCGGTGCTACTATGCTCTTCGAGCGACTACAAGAGTGGCAAATATCTCAGAACAAACAAGGTGATTTCCGACATTGAAAACAAGGTAGCTATCGACGCAGATGCCACAATCGAAGCAATTGATTCGAAAAACTTTGTCTCCGTAAACAGCGACAAGAATAGCGTAATCTTTTATGTGAATGGCGAGAAGGGCAAGGTGCTTGACGGCGCTCATTACGATGTACAGGGCAATAGCGGTGATGGCGATGCTTATGTCATCTCGAAATCCGAGGAGACTAAACAAGAAAGCTATGGTTATACTATGACCACGTATAAACCAGTCAGTACGACGCTCTATTCGGCCACCGGCGAAACAATTCTGAGTGCAGAGCTCGGCGACCAAAGCAAGTCTTCCGGTCTTGGCATGATGTCTAATTACACAAGCTTCTCCTATTACGCTGACGGTTTTGTCACTAAGACTTGGATGGATGCAGATTTATCCAATATTAACGCCGAAGATTGGCTAGATGCCTACTTGGGCGCCTTTGCTAACTTTAAGACGGAAGTATACCGTGATGGCAATAAGCTAGATTTCGGTGATATTACTATCTTCGGTAAGTATGACAAGTCTGGTTACATAGTCGCAAAAATAGATCTCGGTAAGTATATCAACCAGATGATTGATAGCCTGAAGTCTTACTCGTCAGATACAGATAATGCTGGAGATTCGGATAAAAAATCAGAGAAAGTTGATTATTTAACTTACGACATAGAACGCATTGGTCTTGTAGATTCGAATGGAAACGTCGTGTTGTCGCCAGACGATTATGACGGTTTGGCCTTGGGCGCTGAAGGGCTAGAGCTAGAAGCTTCCGACGCCTCCTCGTTGTTCGCGATAGGTGAGGATGCGGCCAGTGCTTTGCCTAATATAAGCAAAAATGGCGCCAAGTATGCCGTGGGCTTGCGCCGTAAGGACAATAAATCCTATGACATTATCAATGATGGCAAGGTAGTTTTGAACTCCGAAAAAATCCCATATGGCACCGGCGAAGATTACTTCTATCTTAAGAACGACTCCGGCGATGAATTCTATACCTTAGACGGTAAAAAGTTTTACACGAGGAGCGAATAATGAATCCAGATGAGAACAGTCCGGCTGGCGAAAATGCGCCAATTCAGCCAGCCGAGCTGAATATTACGCCGGAAAGCAACCCGAACTTCACGCCAGCCGACATACCAGAAGAGACTCCGGCGGAGCAATCCGACGCAGAACAGGCGAATCCTAGTGAAGCGCCAGCTGAGCAGCCGCTTGAATGGCTCGAATCGGCTCCGGCTCAAGCTCAGCCGGCAGCCGAGGAGCAGGCGCAGGTTGAAACAACTCAGCCTCAAGCCGACACTCAGCCAGCAGCGCCAATCAATGGAGTGCCGCAAGCCACTCCGGTCGCCGATGCTACGACTATGCAGGCGCCAAAAGAGCGCAAAAAGAGCCCAATCGCTCTCATTGTAGTTATCCTACTCCTTTTCATTGGTGGCGGTGTCGCGGCCTGGTTCTTGCTTAATAAACCAGCCAGCAATAATAACGAGCCGGAAGCCGAACCAGAAGCGGCGGCCGACGTCAAAATCGCTAACCACTATATGTTCCTCCCGAAAGATTCATCTCGTCAGAAATTTGCTCTTTTCGATGTCGAATCCGGCGCCAAGCTCACGGATTTTGAATATGATTCTGATAGCGAATTTATGGGCGGCTATGCGCTAGTTGAGAAAGATGAAAAACCCGCCATTATCAATGAGCAGGGCGAGCTTACGGTCGATTTTGATCAGTATAAGTCGATCAGATCTTTTGATGCTGGCCTCTATTATGCTAAAGACGAAGAAGGAAACGAGAAAATCATCTTCGGCAATGGCACGGTTCTTGCCGATTCGGACGCGGATGGCCTCACCGATAAAATCGATTTCGACTATTCAGATAACTATATTATCTTTAATGATAGCGAAAAACACTATCAGCTCTACGATGCGACTGGCAAAAATCTCAAGGAATTCAACTCCGAAGATGAGCCCAGCTTCGAGCGACTTAGGGGTGTTAATTATCGCAATACTTCGCCAGTTCTTCGCTATGGCGATAATGTAATTGTTTTAGGTCGGGATTACTACCGTATCGAAAAAGAGCTGGAAATCTCGTCGGATTATTCACTCGGCTCCTATTCGGAAACGCTTGGAGCAATTTCTCTCACTAAATATGACGCCGCCAATCGCGTGCAGGCGCTCTATATTGACGGCGAAATTAAGACCTATTCGGATGCTCCTTGCGACAATATTGCTATCTCTAACTATGCGACTGCCAAAGATTTTATTACTTGCTCGCGTAATGACGGCACCTTCATGATTGATAGTGACGGCTCGGTTATTGCTGATTATGACCTCGACATCTATTCCAAGAGAGTTTTCGAGGCGCTCCCGATTATCGATTCGAAGAACTACTTGAAGCCTACCGATGACGGAATAGTTGTCTACAAGGACGGCGAAAAGCTCAAGACCGTCCCGATTGCGAACGACGTAGAAGCTACCTTGGTTTACGGTTACGATGCGGGGCGCTATCTAATTATCGAAAAAGATGCGTCTGGCGCAGTATTATCATCGACCGTCTATAACATTGATGGCGAGAAGGAGTTCGCTCTCGATACCAAATGCAATAGCTTGGCTTACTATATTACGGAATCCTTCGGCTTCTGCGCAAACATACCGTCCGACTACAATGGCGGAGAAGACTTGGCATATTATGTCCTAGATAAAGAAGGTAAAATCGTTTCTGATGTTTACTATGCTGGTGAATTCCTCAATGACGAGACAAACAAACCGTCCGTAGTCGCTTTCTGTGATGAAAATCTCGAAAAATGCGATGTCTATAGCGCTGAAGGCAAAAAGATTGTTGATAGTTCGAAGTATAGCGGCTCTACGGTTGGCGCGCTTGATTCGAAGACGGTGTTCCAAGCGAAGCTCGACGATAAATACGTGCTTTATGATATGGCCGGTAAAAAGCTCAAAACCTTCGATGGCGAACTCGACTACGAAGATCCAGGCATTCTCTACAACGAGGAAAAGGAAGTCTATACGCTTACTGGCGAACTAATTTATAAAGTTGACGACTCCGTGGTCGAAGAAGAATAATCAAAAGGCTCCGCTCGTCGGGGCCTTTTTGTTGCATCTTCATAAACGTGATATAATTAAGCATAAGTAAAATACGAAAATGGTGGATTCGAATTCAAACTTACATCCGGCTCAACAACCAGGCGCCAACCAGGTGCCACTAGAGCCAGTCGCGCCATCCGCTGCGCCGCGCGCAATGAGCCCGCTCGAGGCTGCGCTTGCCATGCGTCGAAATCCTAATCCTACTCCTCAAATTCCAGAACCAGTTAATGACCCGACCGCGCCACCAGAATTGCCGCCAGAACTCGTCGTTCCGGGCGTACCGAGCAGGAATGAAGCTCCGGCATCTCCATTAACTAAAGCTGAGCCGAAGCCGAAAATTCACCATAAACCGCGCAAGCGCCGCATTCAGCACGACGCAGTTAAGCGTCCGGTTGCTCGCAAGAAGTGTTTCACGAAAGAATCCTTCAAGCGTTATGCGGTTATTGGCAGCATCACACTTGCCGCGTCAATTATTGTCGCTCTCGCACTCTCGTTCTTCACGAACGGCCCGGCCGTAGCACACAAAGCGAACCCGTTTGATACGAATGCTTTCTTTGTCCGTGAACGCCAGGACGCTGGCTATTATGCGCTCTATGGCCGCGATGGCAAGAAATACACTGAGTTTCAGATTGCGCGCGCCTATGAGTTTTTCGATGGCTACGCACTCATCCGCAACACTTCTGGTGAATATGGCTTGATTGCGGACAATGGTCGCATGTCGGTGAAATATGATACCTACGACAAAATCGTTTCTCGCGGCCCTGTCTATATCGCTAGTAAAAATGACAAGGACTACAGAATAATCCTCGGTAATGGTAAGGTTATTGCTAAGTCCGACTATGAAAACACCTCGGATTTAATCACGAACACAAAAACTCCATATTTCATCTACAAAGAACGCGAAAACAAATATGTAATCTATAATGCTCGCGGCGATAAAATGCGCACGATCGAGAGCAATGAGCGTCCAGTTATCGACTCTGCCTCAAATCATGATTTCGCTCTCATTACCTATGATAGTCATGCCTTAATCTTTAAAGGTGACAGCTATGAACTCGTCGGCGAAACCGATTTCAAGGATGGCTACGCTGTCTCGGATTATAGCTATGATCTGAGCTTAATTGAGCTCAAGAGTGCTGAAAGCACGGCCTTCATTGTGAGTGGTACTTTTCGCGATGATTATTCTGCGTGTAAGCTAATTGAGCTTCACAATGATGAGAAGCTCTCGCGTCATTACGCCACTTGTAAGCAAGATGATGGTGTTCATCTTATTGGTAAAGATGGCACAGTCGCAATTTCGCCAATCCCTTCGAATCGCATTTACTATACACCGACTGATTTTGCCATGCTAGAAAATGGTAAAATTACCATCTATGTGAATGGTGAAAGCGTTAAAACTATGAGCGATGTTGTTGGTCTATATGATGCCGAAGGTGCCTACTATGTCGAGCATCTTGATCCAATCGGAAATTACCATTATTCCATCTTCTCGCTCAAGGGCGAACAGATCTTCACGGATTCGCTTGCGTATGGTGTTCGCGGCGTAGCTGACGAGAATCGCGCAGTCATTAGCTATGGCGGTAGCTATGGCGACCATGTCGTAATGGCAAAGAAGGGCGCTTTATCCGATGGTTATCACAAAATCTATATCGCCAACAGCAATCTGTATGTCGGCGAAAGTGCTGGCCGCTTTACGGTTTTGAACGGCAGTGGCAAAACCATCACAAATCGCGAATATTCAGACGCTGAGCTCAAAGATGACGGTTCAGTTGTTGCTTATTACGACAATAAAATCGATTATTATAGCGCCGACGGTAAGCTTCGTCTCACGGGTCTTAATGCGCGTGGCTATGCCTATTCGTCTAACGAGTATATCGCGCAACGCGACGATTCGGGCAAGTATATATATTACCTACTTGACGGACGCCAATTCGCCGAAAACTAAAAAATAACCGCTTTCGCGGCTATTTTTTATTTCTTCCAGAAATCTCTTTTGTAGAGGCGGCGTGTGACGTCTTCGAGCCTCTGTGTGCCATTTTCTAGCAAATAGTAATGCCTTGTGTAGAAAACTACAGTTGCAACTAGCGCCAAAGTAATTCCGCCTAGCATCCAATAAACTAGCGCATAGGCTGCCGGCAGTAATACTCCTGCCACAATCGTTGCGAGCAACATAATAATCATAAATAGCGCAAAGAATAGGGTAACGATCAGATGAATGAAGCGCTCGTGCTGGAACTGTGCCGTAATGTCTTTATGGTATTGCAATAGCTCAGCGCTCGGCTTTTTCTCTTCGCGCTCGATGTATTCGATGTACGCTTTAAGTTTCTTATCCATAAGCAAATTATAGCACGCCCCAGAAAAAGGCCCCGGGCATTACGCTCGGGGCTTGTATCGAAAGTCATTCACGTGTCACTGCGCGCAGTCTGAGTTCCTCGAAAAGCGGTATGAAAGCCTTTCGTGAGTCGACTCCGTCTTCCGGCAAGAGACGCTTCGGCGGCTGCCGTAGTTCCTGCAGGACGTGCTCAATGTATTTAACTACGGCGCATCTCAAGATGTCGGAGAATATCGTCTCCGGATTATTGCAGAGTTCGAGTAGTTTTTCAACAACAGTGTAACGCAAGCTGAAATAATCATCCCCCTGGTGCGTGGGGCGAGTCCTGCCTTCGCATAGTTCGAAAAGCGGGCTCATTGCGGTGCAGCTGTAATTGCGAATGCTTTTCTGTACGATTGGCAAATTGTTGTAGCTCATGTCGATGTCGCTCCGCAGCGTCTGAAAAAAGTCGCTGTAGTCGACGCAGAGACCCGAGGCGGTAATCGTGCTCGCCATCGCCTTTTCGACACTGTCGAACAGTTCGAAAATCGCCGGAAGGTTCGAGCTTTGGAGAATATCCAAAATCAATCCTTCGTCGCTGCGCATTTTTGTAACCGCAATGCAACAGCTTCGCGGTCGTGTCGAAAGAAACTCTTTCATTGCGCACGCCGCCGCTTCGATATACGACACGCAGCCCTCCGGCTTATCCAGCTCTACACACTCCTTTTTCAGTGTCTCAATGCGTTCTTTTACGACCGCATAGAGACCTTTGTCGGGCTGTTCGTTGCGATCGCGATTTTGCCGATAGAGCAGATTATTTTGCTCTTCCATCGCCGTACACATTGAGCCAAACAGAATCGAACGGGTTTCGGGATCGAACTCTTTTTCGAGATATTCGAGCTGCTCGTCGATTTCCTGCGCCAGGGCCAAAATCGCCATGATGGTACATCCGGACGCTTTGCCGTTTTTGAGTTCGTCTTTTGCTGCTTCAGTGAGATCAAAACGCATAAAGTTCCTCCTCTTGCAGAATTGGGTTTGCTCGCCGTAGCGAGTATGATTTCCGCACTCTTCGCCTATCGAGTAAATGACTAAGATAGTTAAAGAGCAATAACGTTCTAATTATATAACACAAATGCAAAATGTCAAATGCTGCCATCGCCAAAGCCTCGGAATTATGGTATAGTATCTCTTATGAAAGTAGTTACACGTTTTGCGCCGTCGCCGACCGGCTATATTCACATCGGCAATCTCCGCTCAGCAATTTATCCATACCTCCTTGCAAAGCAGCAGAACGAAGAAGGTAGCTACATTTTGCGCATTGAAGACACCGACCAAGCACGCTATGTTGAAGGTGCCACTGAACTTATCGAAGACACCATGAAATGGATCGGTCTTGATTGGGATGAGGGCCCAGAGAAGGGCGGCGACCACGGTCCATATTTCCAGACCGAACGTCGCGAAATCTACATCGAATGGGCCAAGAAACTCATCGCCAAAGGCCGCGCCTACGCCGACCCAACTCCGAGCGAGCAGGTTGCCAAATACCGCGAAGAAGCCAGCAAAAACAAGCAGGCCTTCCTTTATCGCAACTATCGCCCAAGTGAAACGCCAGAATGGGAGCTCGGTATGCCGCTCCGCTTCAAAGCCGACCCAAAAGATCGCAACTATCATGACGAAGTTTTCGGCGATATGCATATGGCGCCAGAAACCCAGGACGACATCATCTTGATTAAAGCCGACGGTCTGCCAACCTACAACTTCGCACATATCGTAGATGACGCAACCATGGGCATTACACACATTTTCCGCGGCCAAGAGTATCTTCCAAGTATGGGCAACTATCTCGCGCTCTATGAGGCGCTCGACATTGAAGCACCAAAGTTTGTCCACCTTCCGCACATTCTTGCGCCAAGCGGCAACAAAAAGCTCGGCAAGCGTGATGGCGCCAAATCGGCCGTAGATTACCGCGCGGACGGCATTTTGCCAGAAGCTATGCTAAACTTTCTCGCCTGCCTCGGCTGGAACGACGGCACTGAAGATGAAGTTTATAGCAAGAAAGATCTCATTGAGCGCTTTAGCCTTGACCGCATCCAACGCGCCGGCGCTCGCTACGATGAGCAAAAGCTCGTCTGGCTCAATGGCCAATGGATTCGTCGCCTATTCGCCGAAGACGCAAAGGCTCTCTATGCTCGCACGCAAGATTTTTGGCCAGAGCTTGCGGCCGGCTATGACGACGATTATAAGTTCAAAATTTTCAGCATCATCTACGACCGCCTCAAGACTCTTGGCGACCTCAAAACTATGACGACCTATTTCTTTGAAGATCCGAAAGTCGATATGGATGTTTTGACGAACAATAAGGCTCTCAAAAAGCTTTCCGAGCACGAACTCTGTAATCTCTTGCGCAAGGCTGTCGAAAAGCTCAGCAGCCTCAACGAATGGTCTGCCGAAATGCTTCAGCAGGCCCTCAACGAACTGCTCGCCGAAACCGAGCAAAAGCCAGCCACGCTCTTCGGTCTCATTCGCCTCAGCGTCAGCTTCGCGCCATTCAGTCCGGCGCTTCACGATACTCTGAGTGTCCTTGGCAAAAACACGACGCTCGCGCGCCTTAATGCTGTAATTACTTGCTTCGGCAGGGATTAAGGAGAAAAATATGCCTGCACAAAACGAATCTTACTTTGACGGTGGCCTCCTCCAGCTCATTGGCTGGAAAATTCTTGGCGGCCTTATCACGACTATTACTCTCGGCATCTGTCTGCCTTGGGCCTACTGCATGGTCTACGGCTGGGAGGCAAAGCACACGGTCATTGATGGCCGCCGCCTCACTTTCGATGGTACGGCCGTTCAGCTTTTTGGTAACTGGATTAAATGGCTCCTACTTACTATTATTACCCTCGGCATCTATGGCTTCTGGGTGAGCATCAAGCTCAAGCAGTGGCGCACGAAACACACTCACGTCGCTTAAAAAATGGGCCTCCGGGCCTATTTTAGCTAATCTACGACAAAAGAAAACCCGCCATACCGGCGGGTGAAAAATCCAAAAGGATACGTTTCTGTATTGCGAGGGGCGCAGCATCTTTAGAACAATAATCCGTTGACCGCATTCCAAAGGTAGCCGAGGCCCGATCCGAGAAAACTAACTGCAGGCGCTACGAGATGAGTGATAATGAAGCCTGCGACATAGGCGCACGCTCCAATAACGACACACGCGAAGAAAAATCTGCAAAGTTCTCTCATGAGAATCCCTCCTTTCGGTGCATGGAAAAATCCACCTACTAATTATACCATAAAATCGCACAAATAGCAAGTACGTGTGCGGCTAAGCTAACGGAGCAAATCTAGCGGTTACTTTTTTGCATATACATTCGCGAGTTTTTTGTGGGTTTTTTCTAGGATTAATTCGACAAGCATCGAGTCGCCGACCATGAGAACAACATTATTATAAGCATAAGGGCTTGTTGCGAGAAGTAATAATTAATCAAAAGCCGATTATTACCTTCTGACACTAGTCCATAACAGATAAAACATGCTAAAATATAAGTATCATGCTAGATATTACGTATATCAGAGCGAATCGTCAGAAAGTGGAGGACGCGATTCGGAATAAAGGCTACGAGGGCGAAATTGACCTCGGTGCCATTCTTTCGCTTGACGACGAGCGCAAGGCTCTGTCGCAGCAGATCGACAGCCTACGCCAGGAACGCAATCAAGTATCTGCGCAAATGAAGAACGGTAAACCAGACCAAGAGCTCATTGCTCGTGGTAAGGAATTGAAGTCGCAAATCTCAGAACTCGAGCCAAAGCTCGCCGAGGTCGAAGCGGAATATATCGCCAAGCTCAAGACTGTGCCAAATATTCCAGAAGACGACGTTCCGGTTGGTCTCTCCGAAGACGAAAATGAGGTTGCCGAGGTCATTGGCGAACCGACCAAGTTTGATTTTGAGCCAAAAAGTCACCACGAGATTTGTACAAGCCGCGGTTGGCTCGACAAGGAACGCGCCGCTAAGGTTACTGGCTCTCGCTTTGCCTACATTAAGGGTGACATGGTCAAGCTTCAGATGGCTATCGTAAACTTCGTCATGAACAGCCTCACTGACGAGAAGGTTATCAAGGAAATCATCAAGAAGAACAAGCTCGACATTTCCGAGAAACCATTCACGCTCGTTTTGCCGCCACTCATGCTCCGTACGGACATGTATGATGCTATGGATCGCCTCGAACCACGCGAAGATCGCTACAAAATCGAAGGCCAGGAACTCTGGCTCCAAGGTAGCGCTGAGCATGTTCTCGGCTCTATGCATCAGGGCGAAATTTTCAAAGAAGAAGAACTTCCAATCCGCTATCTCGGCTACGCTACCAGCTTCCGCGAAGAGGCTGGCACCTACGGCAAGGACATGGAAGGCATTATCCGCATGCACCAGTTCGACAAACTCGAAATGGAAAGCTTTAGCACGAAAGAAACCAGCCGCCAAGAGCACGAATTCTTCGTCGCGATCCAGCGCTGGCTCCTTGAGCAACTCGAATTGCCATACCGCGTCATCCGCAAATGTACCTATGACATCGGCAAACCGGACGCTCGCGGTATCGATATGGAAGTCTGGCTCCCAGGCCAGGGTAAGTATCGCGAAACTCATACAGCTGACTATATGACTGATTACCAATCTCGCCGTCTCGGCACGCGTGTTCGCCGCGAAAATGGCGAAGTCGAGTTGGTTCATACCAACGACGCTACGGCTTTCGCGCTTGGACGGGCGATGGTAGCGGTCATCGAAAACTACCAGAACGAAGATATGACCATCCGCGTTCCGGAAGTATTGCGTAAATATATGGATGGCAAGGAGACCATATAATATGATTGAAAATATTGACATTAGCGGCTCTAATTACAAAGTTGAAGAAAGCTTCAAAAAATATGTGCAGAAGCGCATCGGTAAACTCGATCGCCATCTTCCACGCAACAACCGCAAGGATCTCGTTGCTAAGGTTGTCGTCACCGAGGTAAACCGCGAACACGGCAACAAGTATGAAATTTCCGTTACGCTCGACATTCCAGGCGGTAAAGTTCTCGCTGCAAAGGATGAGGCTCTTAACGTCTTTGCTGGTATTGATATTATCGAGGCAAAGCTCGACGGTCAGATTCGCCGTTTCAAAACTGAAAAAACTAATCACAAGAAAGGTGTCCTGGGGCGTTTGTTCAAGAAATAAGCGTGCTATACTAGAACAATGAAAGAGAAGAGGTCAGAGCAGAAAAGGGTGGCAGAGAAGTCCGCTAAAGCGACGAAAAAGGTGCAGAAAACTCCAAAACAGCACAAAGAAAAGAAACCTACCGACAAACTTGCAGATAAGTCCGGCTTGACTATTGCATTGCAGCATATTTTTGGCGATGCGCAAAAACGTACTTTGCGCCGCCTTCGCAAGCGTGTTGACGAAATCAACAAGCTTAAAGATAAGTACTCCGAAATGACGGACGAGGAATTGCAGGAACAGACTGCAGTTCTCAAAAAGCGTCTCAAGAAGCTAAAGAAGCAGGCGCAGGCCAAGATCGCTGTCGAAAAAGTAAAGTCCGAAAAGAAGGGCAAGAAAGCAGAGAAAAAGAAGACCGACCAAAAGGCCGAACTCACCGCTGCTGACGAAAAAGCTCTTGATTCGATTTTGCCGCAAGCTTTCGCGCTCGTTCGCGAGGCTTCCGATCGTGTCCTAAAGATGCGTCCGTTCGATGTTCAGCTCATCGGCGGCATCGTTTTGCACGAAGGCAATGTTGCTGAGATGAAAACTGGTGAAGGTAAAACTTTGGTTGCGGTTGCTCCGGCCTACCTCAATGCTCTGACCGGCCGCGGTGTCCATGTGGTTACCGTTAACGATTATCTCGCGCAGCGCGATGCTGGCTGGAATGGTGAGCTCTATCATTTCCTTAGCATGACTACCGGTTGTATTATTAACGAAGCTAGCTTCATGTACGACCCAGAGTACGAGAACGAAGAGCATGACGACCCTCGTTTCCGTCACCTCAAGCCATGTACTCGCAAGGAAGCTTACAACTGTGATATTACCTATGGTACGAACAACGAATTTGGCTTCGATTATCTTCGCGATAACATGGTCAAGGATCCTCAGTATCTCCGCCAGCGCGAATTGAACTTCGCCATCGTGGATGAGGTCGACTCGATTCTTATTGATGAGGCTCGTACGCCATTGATTATTTCTGCTCCAGCTGGCGACAACCCAGAGAGCTACTATCAGTTCGCCAAGGTTTGCGCTCAGCTCGCCGACGAAGACTACATTGTTGACGAAAAGCGCAAGACTGTCACTTTGACCGACGAAGGCGTCGAAAAGGTTCAGAAAATCCTCGGCGTCGATACTCTCTACTCGACCGACAATACCCGCCTCGTTTATCACCTCGAGCAGGCTCTCCGCGCCGAAACTCTCTTCAAGCGCGATAAGGATTATGTCGTCACGAACTCTGGCGAAGTTATTATCGTCGATGAGCATACCGGTCGTCTCATGAATGGCCGCCGCTACAACGAAGGTCTCCATCAGGCTATCGAGGCTAAGGAAGCCGTCCAAGTGCGCCAAGAATCTATGACCCTCGCAACGATTTCCTTCCAGAACTTCTTCCGCCTCTACCACAAGCTTTCCGGTATGACCGGTACGGCCTTCACGGAAGCTGAAGAGTTCCAGCAGATCTATGCGCTCGACGTGGTTCAGATTCCACCGAACAAGCCGATTATTCGTGTCGACAAAGATGATCTTATTTTCCGCACCGAAGCGGCCAAGCTCAAGGCTGTCGCTGAAGAGGTCAAGAAATACCACAAGAAGGGTCAGCCGGTCCTGATCGGTTCCGACTCGATTGCGAACAACGAACGTATCGCCGCCTATCTTGAAAAAGAAGGCATTCCGTTTGAAATTTTGAACGCAAAGAACAACGAGCGCGAGGCTGCCATCATCGAAAAAGCCGGCGAAAAGGGCGCAGTCACGCTCGCAACCAACATGGCTGGTCGTGGTACCGATATTAAGCTCGGCAAGGGTGTCAAAGAACTTGGCGGTCTCGTCGTGATTGGTACTGCTCGTCATGATTCCCGCCGCGTCGACAACCAGCTCCGCGGTCGTGGTGGCCGCCAGGGCGATCCAGGTACGACCCAGTTCTTCGTTAGCTGCGAAGATGACCTCATGCGCATCTTCCAGGGTGAACGCATTGGCTTCTTGATGCAGCGCCTCGGCCTCGACGAAGATACTCCAATCCGCAACAAATCTGTCAGCAAGACGCTTGAGTCTGCTCAGAAGCGCATTGAAGGTTTCAACTTCGACTCCCGCAAGAACGTTGTTCAGTATGATAACGTCATTAACCGCCACCGCAAGGTCGTCTACACGATGCGTCGCCGCATTCTCGATGGTGATAATATTCGCCCAGAAATCAGCCGCCTCTACAAAGACGAAATCGCCGAGCTTGTCCAGTTCAGCTCCCGCGTCAACAAGAACTTTGTCGCCAACTTCAAGCGTATCTTCGATCTCGACGAAGATTTGCTCGAATCGATTGGTCTCATGCGTAAAGAAAAAGACCGCTACAAGCTCGCCTTGGCTGCTGTCGAAGAGCTCTATTCCGACAAGGAAATGGAATTCGGCGAAGAAACCATGCGCAAGATTGAGCGTGAAGTCTATCTGAACGTTCTCGATACACTCTGGATGCAGCATCTTGAAAACATGCAGCACCTCCGCGAGGGTATCCACTGGCGCAGCGTTGGTCAGCGCGATCCGCTCGTCGAGTATCGCTCCGAGTCTCAGAAGCTCTTTGACGGTCTCCAGCGCGCACTTCGCGAGGAAGTCATGCACATCATCCTCAACCTCCGCCAGCAAGACGTCGCCGAAGTTTCCGATGACAAGTATGAAACCGAGCTCACCAAGATGGCTGATTCTGCTACCGAAAAGGGCGTTAACGAAGTTTCTGCCGGTCCAAAGAACATGGACGACGAGTTCTCGAAAGACGAACATGGCGTCACGAAGGCTAGCGAAACGCCAAATCATATCGCAAAGGGTTCTGGCAAAAATACGAACCGCAACGCTCAGCGCAACGCGGCCCGCAAGAGCAAGAAAAAGGCTCGCCAAAACAAGAAGAGTGGCCGTCGCTAAACAACGACAATGTACTCATATTATACCACAATAGTCCAAAATAGTCAAGCATAAGCCACGGCGCGGTCAGAAAAGTATCGCGCCAGGTTTATGGCTCAAAATCCCCACATGAAGCATACAATCGAAGAAATTAACCTCAAGTCTGGTGCCCGCGGCCTCCTGATCGATGTTCCCGGCTCAAGCGTCATGAATATGCGCGTGATTTTTCGTGCCGGCAACAAGTTTGTCAAAAAGCCGGAAATCTACGAAGTTGCGCATCTGATGGAGCACATGGCCTTCGGTCGCAATGCCGAATACAAGGACGAACAGGCTTACGAGGCAGATTTTACGAAGAATGGAGCTTATCATAACGCTTGGACTTCAGATTACTACATTGTGTACGAATCGGAGTGTGCGGATTTTGAGTGGGAGCGCATCTTAGGCTTGCAAGAGCTCGCAATTGCGAAGCCTCGCTTCAATGAAGAAGAAATGAATGCCGAAAAGGGCAACGTTCGCAGCGAATTGACGGGCTATCAGAACGATTACGCACGCCTTATCTGGCCAAAGCTACAGCAGGAACTGGGCGAAAAAGTTCTGACTTATGCTGAGCGTATCAAAACGATTAATAATATCGAGCTCAAAGATATCCGTGATCATTATCGTCGCACTCATACTGCAAAAAATATGCAATTCGTCATCACGGGCAACCTTCGCGGCCGCAAGCGCAAAATCGTCCAGATGCTCGAAAAGTGGGATCTCAAAGAAGGTGAGCGCTTCGATTTGCCAATCAATGACTATGTCGCCACTGACCCAGTTGTCATCCGCCGCAAGGACGCCAGCAATGTTAGCTTCGGCTTCTCCTTCATTATTCAACGCGCCCTCGAGCCAAAAGAGCAGTATGCGATGGATTGTCTTAACCACATTCTGAACGGCACGATGAGCTCGAAAATTTTTGGCGAAGCGCGCCGCCGCGGTCTCGTTTACGGTATCGGTTCGAACGCGGAAAGTGACTGCTGGAGCAGCACTTGGGATTTCGATGGCGAAGTGAACGCTGAAAACGCCGCTGAGCTCTTCGATTTGATTGCTATTGAGCTTTCGAGAATCATTAACGGCGACATCCAAGAGTCCGACATCGAGGCAGCCCGCAACTACGCCCTCGGCCGCCAGCTCATGCTTGCGCAAACTGCCGACCAGATTAGCATGTATTATCTTCGCAATTATATTACTACCGGCACTTTCGAGCCGATTTCTGACGCGCCAAAGATGATTGCGGCCATTGACAAGAGTACGATTGTTCAGCTCGCTCGCGAATTCATGTCGTCCGGCATTTCTGGCCTCGCCACGGTTGGCAACATGAATAAGGGCTTCGTCGACGAACTCTGGGTGCGCGTACTTGGTGCTATCTAATGACGCGCAACCAACTTATTGATTTCATTGCAGACGAATACGGTATCGTGCCAGAGTATCTCTGGGAAAACGATCCAGCCTCCTGCGTTTTTCGTAATTCGCACAATCGCAAATGGTTTGCGATTATTATGCGCGTGCGTCGTCGCAGTCTTGGCCAAGATTCTGACGAATTTGTCGATATTGTTGATTTTAAAGTGCAAAACGCCGACCAAAACACCGACCCGTGCCTACTTCCGGGCTATCATATGAACAAGCGCCATTGGCTCACGATTATCCTAGATGATGCTAAAGAACCGAATTTTGTCTTCGATCAAATCATTCAAAGCTTCAACCTTGTCGCTACGACCTCGCTCCGCCGCCGTCGCTAAAGCCAGAAAAAAGAGCTCCTCAATGGGGCTCTTTTTGATGAAACTATCTTATAATTATAGCATAAGCGCGACGTATAGTCAAGCTAGAGCAGTAAATCTATGGTATAATAAGCGTAATGGAAAGTAAAGACGTCAAAATCCTTGCTATTGTCGGTATGGCGGGCAGCGGCAAATCTACCGCGATTGATTATTTAACCGATAAAAAAATTCCAAAAATCTACTTCGGTGGAGTTATCTATAAGGCGATGGAAGAAGCTGGCATCGAGCGCACTCCAGAAAGCGAACAAGAGTTCCGCCGCGAAATTCGTGAGCGCGAAGGCAAAGATTTTGTCGTCAAGCGCGCCATTCAGGAAGCAAAGAATCTCATTGCGGCTGGGCAAAAGCGCATCGTTCTTGACGGCCTTTATAGTTGGACCGAGTACAAGATTTTACGCAAAGAGTGGCCGACCGAAATGACAGTAGTTGCAATCGTTGCGCCAAAAGCCCTGCGTCGTAAGCGCCTCGCTGAGCGCAAAGAGCGCCCATTCAATGCTGAAGAAGCCGCTCAGCGCGACATGCATGAGATTGAGGATATCGAGAAGGGTGGCCCAATCGCTATTGCGGATTACTATGTCGATAATTCCGGCACGCTTGAAGAGTTTCATCAGAACTTCAATAAAATAATTGACCAAATTGATTTCTTGGCATGAGTTACGATTCGCAAATCGCGCAGCGTGAAGTCGACGTCCTTGTTACTGAATTAGCTAGCGTCGCTGATATTGAAGGAGATGTAGTAGAATTTGGCTGCTACGCCGGCGATACTTCCGTGATTTTGGCGCGCGAATTGCAAAATCAGCCAGAAAAATGGCTCTGGCTCTATGATTCTTTCGAAGGCCTACCAGAAAAAGGCGCCGCCGATCAGTCCGCCGTTGGCTGGCGTTTCAAAGCCGGTGAACTCAAAGCTTCTCCCGAACAGGTTGCGCACAAATTCAAGAAATTTCAGCTCCCCGATCCTGTTATCAAGAAAGCGTGGTTTAATGAGCTCGATCCAATCGCCGATTTGCCAGAAAAAATCTCCTTCGCACTTCTCGACGGCGACTTTTATGAGTCTATCAAAACCAGCCTAGCGCTCGTCACCCCAAAGCTCGCGGCCGGCGCGAAGATGATTATTCACGATTACCGAAACCCTCAACTCCCCGGCAGCGCCAAGGCAGTCAATGAATTCCTCGCCGAACATCCCGAACTCAAGTTCTATCTTCGCGCCGGCCTCGCCATCGTTGAGGCTTAGCGCCAGATTAGTACAGCAATATAAATCAGTATTAAATGCAGCGGATAAAAACCGTATGCTATAATTTTTGGCATCCTGCGTCCGCGTTTCCCGCTATATAAAGCAATCGGCACGCACGCCAAAAAGGCAAAGACTAGGAATTGTCGCTCGAAATGCCACCACAAGAAAATGCTCGCCCCTATGAGCGTCAGACAATTCATGACCTTGCGCCCGACCAGCTCTCCCTTTTTGTCGCCCAACTCGCGAGCAATATAATAAAATGCTAGCGGCAACAAAATGCTTACCGCACCGTAATCAATATTAAATACCTCCGCAATAATACAGGCCGGCAGCACGAGCAGTCGCCACCATTTTCCGCGCTTCCATCCCCACAAGCAAATAATCGCCAAGCAAAAACCAAACAAAACATTCGGATCTGCAATGGCTCGAAAATGCCTATCTATGAAGTATAGCGGTATCTGTGACGCGACCGCTGTCACTAGTATGCGGAAAAAATATTTCTTCACCGATCGCGTGTGGCGAAAACCCTCCGCAATCATGAAAGCGAAAATCGGAAAAGCTAAGCGTCCTACGATTCGCATCCATTTCTGCCCGCCAAAAAGATATAGTCCCATATGGTCAATTAGCATCGAAACCATCGCAATCCCTTGCAGCGCAGCCGAGCTCAACATGCTTATATTATAACCTTAAAATATGCTATATTATGTCTAATGAGTAGCAAACGTCGCTTTGTGATATGGTTTTGCCGTGCTGTAATTTGGCTACTGGCCGTTTATTTCGGCTTCCGCCTTATTCTTGATCCAACTTATAGCAAGGTCGGCGGCGTCATCTCGGGCTTCCTTTTGCCTTTCGCGCCATTGCTCGTAAAGAAAATCTTCAATCTCAAATATATCGCCTATCGCATCGAAATCATGTATTATCTCTTTGTTTTTATTGCGCTCGATCTCGGCATCTGCTTCGATCTCTATGTTGGTTGGGCAAACTTTATTTTCGACAAGCTCGTTCATTTTCTCTCCGGCGTCGGCACTTCTATCGTTGGCTACTACGCGCTTAATTATTATAAAACCGAAAAAACGCCGAAATTCTTCCGTGGTCTCTTCATTGTCTTCTTCTCGATGGCCATCGCGGTCATGTGGGAATTCTTCGAGTTTGCTTGTGACAAATTCCTCGGCTTCCATATGCAAACTCTCGTCTCTGATGGTGTCGACGACACGATGTGTGATCTATTAGCCGCCACGCTTGGCTCAATCCTTGGCGCCTGGCTCTGGTCAAAACCTTTCTACAAGCGCTTCATTGAAGGCTAGGCAATAAAAATCCCCGCACGTAGCGGGGAAAGGTGAAAATTAATCGGACCAGCTATTGTGCTCGTAGCTTTCTCTGACGATTCGTCGATAAACTGATTTGTCATGGAAATGCTCGTAGATGCGTCCGACTGAAAGACAAATGGCGAGAAGACCAATAAAGGCCAAGATTACGAACGAGGCTTTTACGCTGTCCGGCATCTCAATCTCTGTACGCAGCTGCAGATATTCAGTCGTGTAATTATTGTAGTCCGCATAGAGCGTGCCATCGCCCAGTTCGTGTAGTGGGCTAGGGTAGTAAGCCTCGACATAGTCGCCGAGCTTCTCATTATGGTAGTCGCTTGCCTTGTCGTGGCGGTAAAAAGCAATCTTCTGCCCAGATTCCAGCTTGATGCCGTATTCTTTTGCAGCGGCCGTTCGTAGAGCTTCTATCTGTTCTCGCTCATCGATGGTTGAGCCATAATAGCTCCGAATGTTGCCAACGCATGCACCACAAATCACGATGGCTGCAAAAGTCAAAAGCAACGCCTGAATAATCTTCCGTCCCATTTGTTTTTCCTCCTCTTCTAAAGAACGATTTTTGTGTTTTTCTGACAAAAAGATATCTAAATATAATGATATAAAAGTCGGAAAAAGTCAATAACAAGCCCACGAAAAAATCTTAATTAGCAGACTTGACACGCGAGTGCTAGAGCGCTAAAATAGATACAAATTTAGCACTCCATGCGAGTGAGTGCTAAAACATAAGCAAATTTTCAAAGGAGGAAATTAGCAAAATGGGTAAAATTATTGGTATTGACCTTGGTACGACTAACAGTGCCTTCGCCTACATGGTAGCGGGCAAGCCAGAAGTCATCACGAATGCCGAGGGGGACCGCACGACGCCGTCTGTCGTTGCGCTCACAAAGAAGGGCGATCGCCTCGTTGGTAAGGTTGCTCAGCGCCAGCGTGTTACGAATCCAGAAAACACGATTTATGGTATTAAGCGCCTCATTGGCCGCAAATTTAGCGACGACGAAGTTCAGCGCGACAAAGACATCATGCCATACAAGATTGTTAAGAAGGGCAATGCTGTCGGCGTAACGCTTGGCGACAAAGATTATACGCCAGAAGAAGTCTCCGCAATGATCTTGAGCAAAATCAAGGCTGATGCTGAAGCTTACCTCGGCGAAAAGGTCACCGAAGCTATCATTACGGTTCCTGCCTACTTTGACGATTCTCAGCGTCAAGCTACTAAGGATGCTGGTAAGATTGCCGGTCTCGAAGTTAAACGTATTATTAACGAGCCTACCGCAGCTGCTTTGGCTTATGGTCTCGAAAAGAAGGAAGACCAGAAGATTGTTGTCTTCGACCTTGGTGGCGGTACCTTCGATGTTTCCGTCCTCGAGCTCGGCGATGGCGTCTTTGAAGTAAAGTCCACGAACGGTGATACGCACCTCGGTGGTGAAGATTTCGATAACATTATCGTTAACTACATCCTCGACGACTTCAAGAAAGAAAACGGCATTGATCTCCGCAAAGATGCAGCCGCTATGCAGCGCATCAAGGATGAGGCCGAGAAGGCCAAGAAAGAGCTCAGCTCCGCAACCGAAACTGAAATCAATCTCCCATATATTACTGCTGATGCTGATGGTCCAAAGCACCTTGAGTTGACTTTGACTCGTGCCAAGCTCGAAGAGCTCGTCTCCGACCTCCTCGATCGCCTCGATGGTCCAGTTAAGAAAGCTTTGAAGGATGCCAAACTCAGCACTTCCGATATTAACGAAATCGTCATGGTCGGTGGTATGACCCGCATGCCAGCCGTCGTCGAACGCGTTAAGAAAATCTTCGGCAAGGATCCAATGCAGGGCGTTAATCCGGACGAGGTTGTTGCGGTTGGTGCTGCAATTCAGGGCGGCGTGCTCGCCGGCGACGTTAAGGATGTTCTCCTCCTCGATGTCACTCCATTGACCCTCGGTATCGAGACTATGGGCGGCGTCCGTACTCCATTGATTGATCGCAACACTACGATTCCAACCAGCAAGTCCGAGGTCTTCTCGACCGCTAGCGACAATCAGCCACAGGTCGAAATTCATGTCCTTCAGGGTGAACGCGAATTCGCTCGCGACAACAAGTCTCTCGGCCGCTTCATTCTCGACGGTATTGCTCCAGCTCCACGCGGCGTTCCGCAAATCGAAGTTACCTTCAATCTCGACGCCAACGGTATCTTGAATGTTACCGCCAAGGATAAGGGTACCGGCAAAGAGCAGAGCATTACGATTCAGAACTCTGGCAACATGAGCAAAGAAGATATTGAAAAGGCCCAGAAGGATGCCGAGGCTCACGCCGCTGATGATAAGAAGCGCAAGGAAGCTGTTGACGCCAAGAACCATCTCGAAAACGCCATCTATCAGGCCGAAAAGATGCCATCCGAGTACAAGGATAAAATCTCCGACGAAGACAAGGATGCCATCAAAGAAGCCGTCAAGAAGGCTAAAGAGGCTCTCGAAGCCAACTCCGAAGACGCCGAAAAACTCGAAGAGGCTGCCAAGGAACTTAACGAGGCCATCATGCCAATCGGCGCCAAGTTGTACCAGCAAGCAAGCGACGAAGCTGGCGACGGCGAAACCAAGACTCATCACGTCAAGTCTGACGACAACAAGTCTGACAACAAAGACGATTCCGTCGAAGGCGAAGTTGTTGACTAAAACAAAATTTCCCCCGCAAGGGGGATTTTTTGTTGGCGTGCTACAATTAGGGCATGGCATTACTGGACGCAGAAGACAAGCAAGCTTTGCGCGAATTAGCTTTCGGCAAAGTCGAAAAAGTTAAAGACAAAATTTGGCGCGCAATCCTCTTGATTGGTCTGCTGATTATTTTGGCTCTCGGCATAATCACGGCCATTCGCCTTCGTCATGCAATCGACAATATCTGGCTGCTCATCGGAGTCTTTGCGGCTGGTGCTAGTCTTCTCGTAATCATTCTTTCTCTTCGTATTTTCTCTGCTTATCATGCGCAGCTCCGCAAATTCCTCCTGCCGCTGACGATTATTTGTATCTGCTATGTCGCCTTCGCGCTCTTCGCGCCATGCTATAGCATTAAACGGGAAGTTCAGTGCGCCGAAGTACCTTGCCCGCAGGATGAAGTTACCCATGTTTCCTTCGCTGGTCTCGGTTTTAAGTATTGATTTTTAATAACGCTTATGTTATAATAAAAGTATATTGGCTTCAAAGTCGAGGTAAAAAACAAAAAATGAACACCGAAACTATCGTTATTATCATTCTGGCGCTTGCCCTCATTGCGACGCTCCTAATTTCTGCGCGCAAAAATTCCCGCCTCACCGATTCTCTCAATCGCAAAATCGATGACGAAAACCGTCGCACGCAAGACAAAATCGACCAGATGTACCAGCTTATGAATCAGAATAACGCCAACGTGCAAGATTCTATCTCGCGCCAGCTCAGTGTTTCTGATCGCCAACTTCGTGAGTCGAACAAAGCTATGGCGGAAATTTCCGCTCGCCTTGCGACAATTACGGAGACCAACAAGCATGTCGGCTCGGTTGCCGAAGAGCTCAAATCGCTCCAAGCCGTCCTGCAAAACCCGAAACAGCGCGGCGTTTTTGGTGAGTTCTACCTCGATTCCGTGCTGGGCAACGTTTTGCCGCCAGGCTCCTACGAGACCCAATACAAGTTCAAAGACGGCGAAATCGTCGATGCGGTAGTTTTTCTCGACAAGGGTAAAATCCTTCCAATCGATTCGAAATTCTCACTCGAAAATTACAATCGCATGGTCGCCGCCGATACGAAAGCCGAGCGCGAAGCCTATGCTAAGAAAGTCCGTGAAGATCTCAAGGGGCGTATTGATGAAACCGCGAAATACATTCGCTCAGCCGAAAAGACCATGGATTTTGCTTTCATGTTCGTTCCGTCCGAAAGTCTCTATTATGATCTCTTAATCAATAAAGTCGGCGCCAATCAGCGCGATCTTATCGAGTATGCCTATCGCGACAAAAAGGTCATTATTACGAGTCCGACCAGCTTCATGGCTTATCTTCAGACCATTCTTCAAGGCCTTCGTAGCCTCGAAATCGAAAAAGATACGCAAGAAATCCAGGCGCGCGTCGCCAAACTCGGCACCCATCTGACCGCCTTCGAGAAATACATGCAAAAACTCGGCGCCGCCCTCGGCACGACCGTCGGCCACTACAATGCCGCCTATAAATCTCTCGCCCAGGTCGACAAAGACGTTGTAAAAATAACGACAGGCAAAACTGACGCCACTAAAATCGAAGTCAAACTCATCGACCGCCCAAGCCTCGACGAAGATGAATAAAAAAAGACCCGCCACGAATCGTGACGGGTCTTACTTGTGATTAGAAGAATCGGAATTTATTTAGTGGCAAAAGTCTCATCGAAACTGGGCCAATCACGCGGCAGAACGGAATCGTGCCGAGTCCACTGCGCGAATCGTAGGAATTGCTACCCTCGCGGTTATCGCCGCTCACGAATAATTCTCCGTCAGGCACAATCATATTTACGTTGCCGGAAGTATATTTCTTCGGACCATCCGTGTCGGATTTGCGCGTATTTTCATCTGGCGAAAAACCTTCCGGATGCTCGTTATTAAAGACTGTCAGCTCGCCATTTTCGACCACGACGCGCTCGCCAGGGAAGGCAATCACGCGTTTAATAATATATTTTTCGTTCGTATTTTCAATCGGCTCGCAATTTGTTGCGCGCGTATTTCCGCCGTTCGCGAACACGATAACCTGATCGCGCTTTGGTACATAGGCCTCACCATTCAAATGCGCCCAACTCACTGGCAACCGATTTACAATCACGCGGTCGCCATCATGCAAAGTATTTTCCATGCTAATGCCAATCACGTTGAAACTTCGAAAAACGAAAGCATTCAAAACCAGGGTACCGATAACGATCGCCCCAATAAAGCTCAAAAAACTAAAAATATCGCGCAACTTCGGATATTTCTGAGCAAATGTCAGTTTTGGCCTCCTATCTTCTTCCATACAATCCATTTTAGCATAAGTAGCGCCAAAAGTCTGTCTGTGCTAAAATATATAAAGTTATGGCAGATTATATTATGCTGCGAAAAGGGCGTAATGCACTCAGCACGCTTACGCATATTATTCTAAATATTCTTCTTGCGGTCGTTTCGACGGCATTGACTGTGGTTTCTGGTAACTGGGTTTTTGGCGTCCTGCTCGTCATCTTGTCGAAGTGGCGCGTCGTAGCGGTTCGTCCGCGTTATTGGTGGCTCAATATCAAGGCCAACCTTGTCGATTTTGTTGTCGGCATTAGCCTCGTTCTGCTCGTCTACCTGTCTGGTAGCGATAGCCTCAATGCGTGGCATGTTATTTTTACGGCCTTCTATATTATTTGGCTAGTCATTATTAAGCCGCAGAGCAGCACGATTATGACCGAGATTCAGGCGCTTTCGGCGATTTTCCTTGGTAACTTTGCCGTTACAATGCTTGCCGCCAATGTCGATCCACTGATCAGTGTTGGTTGTGCCTTAATAATTGGCTACGGCGCCTGCCGCCACGTCCTAGTGCAGGGCGAAGATCATGATTTTATGCTTGCGACCTTCATTTTTGGCCTCCTCAATGCAGAGCTCGCCTGGGTTCTTTATCACTGGTCAATTATTTATAAAGTCACGATTCTTGGCGCGACTTTTGCGATTCCGCAACAGCCAATCCTCTCGGCACTCATGTTCTTCGTCTTCGCACGCGGCTACAAATCTGCCATTCGTCACGACGGCAAAATTCGCAGTAGTGACCTAACGATGCCGGCCATCTTTTCAGCTTTGGTTATGATTGTGATGATATTCTTCTACTCAGAGGCGAATTTTAATATTTAAAAGAAAGGAATTATATGGAGAGTGGGAATTCTATTTCTGACTCAAACGCCCCAGCGCCAACTACGCCCGAGGCAAACAAAGATAACGATTGGCGTAATAATGCCTTGGTAGTAAAAGCGCAAACGGCACCAAATACTCCGAACGCTCCGCGCGAACGCGGCGGTAGCGCTGGTGCTATTGGCTTGGCTTGCTTCTCGCTCTTGGTTGGTTGTTTTGGCATTATTCTCGCAATCGCAGCCATCTCGAAAACTTCGAATCTAACCCAAAACAGCGGCAACAATACGACCTCGGCAAACGGTTACTATAACGGCAATTCGGTCGAATTTGAACAGACCTCCATCGCTGCAATCGTCGAAAAGGTTACGCCTGCCGTCGTCTCGATTATTACTTCTAGCACGCAAACTGGCGGCAGTCGCTGGAGCGGTCAGTATAGCTATGACGTTCAGTCTGCCGGCACTGGTATGATTGTTTCTAGTGATGGCTATATCCTGACGAACAAGCACGTCGTTGAGGGTGGTCACGCCTTCCAGGTTACGACTAGTGAAGGTGAAGCTTATGATAACGTAACGCTCGTCGCTGAAGATCCATTGAACGACGTCGCTTATCTCAAGATTAATGGCGTTTCCGATCTTCCGACCGTCACGCTTGGCGATTCGAAGACGATTGCGGTTGGCCAGCCAGTACTCGCAATCGGTAATGCACAAGGTCTCTATCAGAATACTGTGACGCAAGGTATCATTAGCGGGACGGGCCGTAGCCTCGATGCTGGTGATTCTGATGGCGGGAATCTGGAAACTTTGACCGATATGCTCCAGACTGATGCAGCGATTAATCCAGGCAACTCTGGCGGTCCGCTCGTCAATGCGAATGGTGATGTGATTGGCATCAATACTGCCGTTTCGACCGAAGGTCAGGGCATCGGTTTTGCGATTCCGATTTCTGCTACGCTCGGCATGCTTCATAATATTACCGACAATGGTGAAACGGGCCGCGCTTATGTAGGTGTGTCCTATACTCAGATTACTCCAGAGATGGCGAAGGCCGAAAACCTCAGCTCTAAGACTGGCGCTCTCGTTAAGGCCGTCGTCGCGAATGGTCCAGGCGCTGCTGCTGGCATCAAAGAGCGCGACATTATTACGAAAGTAAACGGCACCGCTATTGGTCGCGCCGGCTCGGTTGCGACCTTGATTGGCGAGTACAAGCCAGGCGAAACGGTCGAATTGACGATTTTGCGTGGCGGTGAAGAACTCACGATTAGCGTCACACTTGCTGCCTACTCGGAATAAGGCATGACAAAAGCCCCAGTGTAATACTGGGGCTATTTTTGCGGATTGTTTGCTCGGGTGATTACTTGGCGGCTTCCCGCCGTTTGGTCTTGGCGGTCTTCGAGGCCTTTTTGTAGATGCGTGCAAGCTCGAGGATGAGCTCGTTCGCCTGCTTGAACTTTTTGCTTTTATCGCACTCGTAGTAGGCTGCCAGCAGCTTGGGCTCCGGCCTCTCGTCCGAATAACTGAACAGACCAAGTTTCGTAAGTTCGTTCAGCTCAGTGAGGATTTCATCGATCAATGCGTTGGGGTTTGCGAAGATCACTTCCTTGTCGGCATCCCGCAGCAGGCTGATGAGTCTGTGATACATCAGTGTTCCCTTCGCGGTTCTGATGCGTTTGATTCTCGTTTCGTATTCGCTTCTAACTATGACGACTCGTTCGCTAGTTTTCATGGGATATCATCCTTTCCGCACAAAAATGTAAGATACACGCGCTCGTTGCGCGATTTTCATATTATAACATAATATTAATCTGTTATTGCGGAAAAAATAAAAATGTGCTAAAATTGCAAGGTAATAATATTTAACGAAACAGCCCGTTACCACTCGGGCGAAGGAGAAGGTAGAAGATGCCTGTTAAAGCAGATATCAAGGAGCTCCTTGCTGCCGGTGCGCATTTTGGTCACAAGACTAGCCGCTGGCACCCAAAGATGGCTCCATACATTCACAGCAAGCGCCAAGGCGCCCACATTATTAACCTCGAAAAGACCGTCGAAGCTCTCGACGCCGCTCTTCCAGAGATCAGCAAAATCGCCGCAAAGGGCAAGAAAGTTCTCTTTGTTGGTACCAAAAAGCAGCTCAAAGATGCCGTTAAGGAAACCGCTGAGTCTGTAGATATGCCATACGTTACGGTTCGTTGGGTTGGCGGTATGCTCACCAACGTCGAAACTGTCACTAAGCAGATCCGCAAACTCAAGGACCTCGAACGCCGCATGGCTTCCGGTGAACTCGAAAAGCGCTACAACAAACTTGAAGTTCAGCGCTTCCAGGAAGAAATCGATATGCTCAACGAGCGCTACGGTGGCATCAAGGATATGAGCGAACAGCCAGCTGCTGTTATTATCACTGATTTGATCCAGGATAAGAACGCCGTCAAGGAAGCTCAGACTCTCAACATTCCTGTATTCGCCATCTGCGATACGAACGTTGACCCAAGTGGTATTGATTTCCCAATCCCAGCCAACGATGACGCTATCAAGGCCGTCAAATTGATTCTCGATTACTTCGCTGCTGCCGTTAAAGAAGGCAAAGCCAAAATCGCTAAGAACTAACAATTAAATAGGAGTTTTATAAAATGGCAAATATTAGCATTGAAGACATCAAGAAGCTCAAGGAACTTTCCGGCGTTGGTTTGACCGACGCTAAGAAAGCTCTCGTTGAAGCCGATGGTGACTTCGATAAGGCTCTCAAGGCTATGCGCGAAAAAGGCCTCACCAAGGCTGAAAAGCGCGGCGACCGCGAAACTCGCGAAGGTATCGTCGACGCTTACGTCCATGATGGCCGCATCGCTGCTATCGTCGAGCTTAACTGTGAGACTTCCTTCGTTGCTAAGACCGACGAATTCAAGGATCTCGCTCACAAGATCGCCATGCAGGTTGCTTCCATGAACCCAATGTGGATCAACGAAGAAGATATTCCAGAAGAGAAGCGTGCTGAAGCTATGAAAGAAGCTGAAGCTACCCTCACTGGCAAAGAACCAGCAGACCGCAAAGAGCAAATCTTGGCCAGCAAGGTCTCCAAGGCCTTCTCCGATCGCGTTCTCATGGCTCAGCCATACATCTTCGACGACAGCAAGACTGTTGCTGAATTCATTAAGGAATCCATTGCGAAGACTGGTGAAAACATCAACGTCAAGCAGTTCAAGCGCATCGAGCTTGGTGTCACCGAGTAATTAGTGCTTTAAAAATCCGCCCCTTGCTAGGCGGATTTTTTGTTGCTAGTTTAAGCTTTAGCTTTGAAACAATATAGGCCAAGAACGCCAGTGAAGACGACGGCGCTATAGAGGCTGAAGCGCTCAAATATTCCTACCATTGGCACATTCCAGGCTAAAACCGAGCCAATGAGCATGCATGCGAGTGCACCCAAAGCGAGGGCGCCGAATTTCTTTTGCTTTTGCTTGAACGCGCCGACCGCAATCATGATTAGCGAAGCAATCGACAGCAGTACTACGATTGGTGTTATTACGCCGTCGTGAATGAAAAGTTGAATCGTTCCATTATCATTAGAGTTGTTGTGCAATGGGCAAAGTGCGTACCCAATCGCAGAGATGAAATTCATTATAGTAAACAGATAGACGCCGAGACGCAAAGATTTTTGTTTTTGATTCTTAATTACAATACAGGCTAGCACGCAACAAAGGCAGGCAAAGATTTTATAGCCAGTCACGAAAGCATTCGCGATACGCTCCGAAGGTGCGCCAATGGCCGTTAAGTTGCTGACCGGATCGTGAATCCAATCGTAGCTTGGATAGTTAGCTGCACCGACGATGTCGTGCAATAAATAGAAAACGACTGCGACAATGCCGCTAAGGCAAAGCCAGTTGATTAATTTACGCTTCTTCATAAGTTCATTCTATCATCAAAAAACCACCCTTCGAAAAGAGTGGTTTAATGTCAGCTACTAGTTTGCAAGTTCCTGTTTGCTGAAGCGGGCTGCAGCATCGGACAAGTAGAAGCCGAGGGCGCCGCCGAGAACAGGGAAGATTACGTAAGTGACGAGCATTGGCCAGAGTGCGCTCATCAAGGCACCAAAGTTTTCGGCGCTGCTTGGGAAGAGGCCATACATGAGGCTAAGTGCTGGGTTGAGCGTGAACGAATTGCCGGCGTTGTAGAAGAAGCTCTGGTTGATCAAAACTGCAAAAGACATTGCAAGGAAGACACCAAAGGCGACCGTGATTGCAAAAACGGCTGGTTTCTTCTTGTAGCTTAAAGCGCGTGCAAAGAAGAACGCAATGATGATGGCGCCGATAAATTCGACCATCGTGTAAGCCCAGAAGAAGCTGTAACCTTCGGTTTGAGCGGTTGCTTCTGCTGCGCCCTGAAGCGTTGGCAAAGCGGCAGTAGTAGCATCGATGTTGCCAGAAGCAACGCCTGCGCCATGGAAAGCGCTGACAATCATGAAGCCTGCCCATGCGCCGATAATCTGTGCGATGATGTAGAGCACGCCACGGATAGCAGAAATGCGGCGGGAAGCCATCATGCCTGCGGTGATTGCTGGATTCAAATGTGCGCCAGAGAGCTTAAAGACGGCAAGCGTAATGCCGACGTAAGCGAAAACCCAGTAAAGTGGATTTGCGAGGCCAAGCGTGAAAGCGAGTGCGCTAATCAAGCCTGCGCCAATGATCTCGCCCAAGAGGGCGCCCAAAATCTTTGTGTCTTTGAAAATTGTTAAGATGTTTTCAGACCCATCAAACTTGCGCGCAAAAAATTGGCATTTTTTTGCACCCTTGCTGGACGTAGCCTTAATGGTTGTTACTTTTTTGGTCGTTTCGACAGTGCTGACAGTCTTTGCTTCAGAAGCTTTTACGCGCGTGACATTCTTCGCGCCAGACTTCTTGGCAACTTTGGCTTTTGTATTTGCCATGTCTCCTCCGTTAATTAGAAATTTATACCTATAATATAGCACAATCTGTTACAATGAAGGAAGTTTAGATAAGAAAGGAGTGCGCGTGGGCGTATTAGTAAAAAACGAAGAGGAAAAAACCAGTTTGCAGGAGCGCATCACGGCCGATTTGCGTGCGCGCGCGGCTGAATCTTCGAAGCAAGAAGATGTCGACCTCGTGAAGGACTCCGAATTTCTCAGCGGCACCCGCCCAACTACGCGCGGTTCTTGGTTCTGGGGCGTTCTCGCACTGCTCGCCCTCCTATCCCTTGTTGTGATTTTTGCTCTTAAGTAGTAATATTATAGGTATTATGTCAAGTGTTGAGGAGTCAAAAATCGCCTCATTGAAGGCGCAGCTTAAACAGCTGAATACCGAATACGCCAAAATCAAGGACCTTCCGGCGGAGAAGCGTGCTGATTTTGGTAAAGAAATGAATCAAAAGAAACAGCAAATCATGGCCGAGATTGCCGCCGCCGAGGCAGCTGCTGCCGAAGCTGATGTCGAAGCGCTCGACATTACGGCGCCATGCGACCTAAACGGTGAAATGCCAGAATTTCTCACTGCCGATTTTGGTAGCCGCCACCCACTCATGACCGAGCTCGATCGCGTTACTGCTATCTATCAGTCGATGGGTTTTGATATTGTAGAATCTCGCCAACTTGATGACGAGTATCATATGTTTGACAGCCTCAACTTTGCCAAAGCGCACCCTGCGCGCGATAATTTTGACACTTTCCGCACCGAGGAAGGCTTTATTCCTCCAGCTCACACTAGCACGATGCAAAACCGCGTTCTCAAAGCCTACAAACACAAACTCGACGAAGGTCAGGCGATCGCCGTCGCAGTTCCGGGCCGCGTCTACCGTAACGAGGATCTCGACGCCACTCACGAGCACACTTTCTATCAGTGCGAAGGCGTCTATGTTTCCGAAACTTGTACGCTCGGCAACATGCTTGGCATTCTCCGCGAATTCTTCGAGAAGTACTACGGCCAAAAGCTCAATATCGCTACTCAGCCGGGCTACTTCCCATTCACCGAGCCATCCCTCGAGTTTAAGATTGAAAAGCCTGCCTGCATCGGCGGCAAGAAGGGTGATTTTCTCGAAATGCTCGGCTGTGGCATGATTCATCCGAACGTTCTAAAGATGGCTGGCATCGACCCGACTAAGTATCACGGCTTTGCTTGGGGCGGCGGTATTGATCGTCTCGTCATGCTCCGCTATCAGCTAGACGACGTCCGCCATTTCGAAGCGGCCAAACTTGATTTCTTGAAGGAGTTCTCATGCTAATTTCGCTTAACTGGATTAAAAAATATGTCGATATCGACATCGAAAACGATAAGCTCGTCGAACTTATCGGCGCTCGCCTCGTTGAGGTAGAGGAAGCTATCGACCAAACACATAAGTATGACAATATTTTTGCCGTCGAGGTTAAATATTGCGAAGCTATCGAAGGTACACATCTCCATCTCTGCAAAATCGACGACGGCGGCAAGGCTAAGGATGTTGAGCGCGACGAGAATGGCTATGTTCAGGTTATGTGTGGTGCGCCAAACGTTCATGAAGGCATGTTTGCAGCTTGGATCGCTCCGGGCGCCATCGTTCCGCAGACTTACCGTGATGATGAGCCTTTCGTAATCGGCATGCGCAAAATGCTCAAGAAATATGATTCTTATGGCATGATGGCTGGCGCCGACGAGCTCGATCTCGGCGACGATCACTCTGGTATTGTTGAGCTCAATCCGGAAGGTATTAAGCCGGGCGACGATTTTGCTAAACTTTTCGAACTTGACGACATTATTCTCGACATTGAAAACAAATCTCTCACGCACCGCCCAGATACCTTTGGTATTATTGGTTTTGCGCGTGAAGTCGCAGGCATTCTCGACAAGCCTTTCAAGACTCCGGAATGGCTCGATTTGGCCAATACGACTGCCAAAAATGACAAAGCTACGAAGCTCGACATCGAAATCGCCGACCAGACTCTTTGCCCGCGCTACACTGCGCTCGTTCTCGATATGAATTCCGAGAGTAAAAAGCAGTATCTCTCTTTGCAAGACACGCTTTTGGCTCGTTCCGGCATGCGCCCAATCGACCCAATTGTCGACGCGACGAACTATCTCATGCTTTTGACCGGCCAGCCGCTTCATGCCTTTGATTACGATAAATTCACTGAAGTTGGTGGCGCCAAAACGCCAAAAATCATCGTTCGCGCCGCAAAGAAGGGCGAAAAACTCGAACTTCTCGACGGCAAAGAAATTGAACTCATCGAAAGCGATATCGTTATCACAAGCAATGACAAACCTGTCGCGCTCGCCGGTGCCATGGGTGGCAAAAACACCGAAATTGACGCTAATACCAAGCGTGTAATTCTCGAATCTGCCACCTTCAGTCTCTTCAATCTCCGCAAGACGCAGATGTCCCACGGCATTTTCTCCGAGGCTATCACTCGCTTCACGAAGGGTCAGCCAGCCGGTCAAACCCTCCCAGTTGCGCTTGAATTTGCTAAAATGCTTGCTAACTTCGAACTCGTCGCTACCTTCGATGAATATCCAGGCGGCTACGAACCGGAGCGGGTCACGGTTTCTCTCGACCGCATCAACAATCTCCTCGGCACCAACTATTCTGCCGCAAAGATCGAGAAAACTCTCCAGAATGTCGAATTTGCCACCAAACTTACGAAAGACGAAATTACTGTCACGGTTCCGTACTGGCGCACCGATATTCATATTCCGGAAGACGTCATCGAGGAAGTCGGTCGCTTGAACGGCTTCGACAATATCGCTCCAGTTCTCCCGCTCCACGCTACCTCTGACCCAAACAAGATGCTTCAGCTCAAGACTCGCATCCGCAACAACCTCAGCGCGCGCGGTGCTAACGAAGTGCTCACTTACTCCTTCGTCCACGGTGACCTTATGCAAAAAGTCGGTCAGGATCCAAAGAATGCCTACCGCATCGTCAACTCGATTTCGCCAGATTTGCAGTACATCCGCCAAAGCATCCTTCCATCTCTTCTCGACAAGAGTTATGGTAACCTCCGCGCCGGCTACGAAAAGTTCGCACTCTTCGAAATGAATCAGGTCTACACTCGTACGGCCGATGTTGACGAGGATGGTGTTCCGAATACTAACTACCAGCTCGCCTTCTTGTTTGTCGACCAAAAATCGAGCAGTAACTACTATCTCGCGAAGAAATATCTCGCCCAGCTTCTCGAAGCTTTCGGCATTGCTTTCCGTCTCGAGCCATTCAAGGCTACCAAGGATGCGCAATTTGCCTACTACGAGCCAAAGCGCTCCGCTAGCATCTATGCTGGCGACCAGTGCATTGGCCATCTCGGCGAGGTGAAAGCTTCCGTCTCGCGTGGCTTCAAGCTTCCGCAGAGTACTGCCGGCTTTGAATTGAGCCTCGACAGCCTCGTTGCGCTCGCTCAAGATGTCCAGCTCAAGGATCGCCGCATTAGCCAGTATCCGTCCGTCTCGCGCGACATTACGCTTGAACTCCCGCTTGACCGCAATTATGCCGAAATTGAGCAGTCGCTCCGTCAAATTCTCGCTGACGCCGGCCTCATCTACAAGCTCGTCCCGACTTCGATTTATCGCCCAGACGGCGCCGATGCCAAGAAACTCAGCTTCCATATCGACTTCGCTCATCCAGATAAGACCATGACGAAAGCCGAGATTCAAGCTATAATGGAAAAGTTAGAACAGACAAAATAAACGGTGGGAACGGAGGTATATGATTAAGAACGAAGATAAAAAGACGACCACTGCGCAACGCGTCGGTATTCTTGGCATTGCTATCTTTATGCTTGGCGCAACCTTTGCGCTTTATGCGGGAATTGTGATTAACTACGACAGCAATGCAGCTAAAAGCGCCGAAAAGCAAGCTCTCGAACAGCGCTTGCAAGAAGTTTACTCCAAGTATTCAGCCGAAAGCGCCGCTCAGGCCAAAGAGCTCTCCGCGCAGCATTTCGACCAATTCGTTAGCTATAAGAGTCGCGTCACGGGTTTCAATGGCGCAGATGTCAACGAGCTCATCAAGACCGACCTTGTCGAAGGTGACGGTGCTGAAGTTAATGATTTGAACTATACTGACTACGCCGCCTACTATGTCGGCTGGCTCCAAGATGGCACTATCTTCGATTCTTCCTTCAATGACAACGTTAATCCTACCGAGCTCAAGGCTCCACTTGCCGGTTCGACTGGCATGATTCAGGGCTGGCTCGAGGGCATTCAAGGTATGAAGATTGGCGGCATTCGCGAACTTTCCATTCCATCTACGCTCGCTTATGGTCCTGATGGCACTGGCGACATTCCGGCCGACGCACCACTCAAGTTTATCATTAAGCTCATTCCAACCCCAGAAACCACCCCAAGCGGCGAAGAAATGCTCAAGCTTTACGAGCAACTCTACGGCAACGTTGAAGAATAATCCGTTACAAAAAGTCAATAACCGTAAGCGCTATTGACTTTTTTGATGCCATGTGATATAATATAGACATGGTGTAGTCTTATGCCTACGCTACGCATTTTTCAAGATTTTTGCAGTAGAATTCTCTCCTGCGAAGTCTGCATTCTTGCTCGTCGCTCGCGATTGGCAGCAATGCAGGCTTCGCCCGCATACGAATATATGTGTAAAACAAAAAGAAAAGGAGAGATCACTATGGGACAGTTCAATCACACGGTAAATATCGCAATCGCAGGCAAAGTTTTCGCCTGTGCCGCCCTCACCTTGGTACTTGCTATCTTCTATGGCATTGTTGCTACGAGAATTGTGGCAGGATACCACGAAGTTCGCCACTGTGGCAACCTTCAGCCCAAGCTTAATAAAATAGAAAAGATTAAGCATTGGTCGCAGTACCGCAAGGCTGGCGAAGGTCGTTATGCGATCTTGTTCAGCAGCACTACTACCGACGGCGCCATGGCGATCTTTTGTGCGCTTCAGATGATGTTTGCCGTAATCAAATACCACTGGTTTGGTATTTACCAGACGGCCATGAACATCGATGGCTCGGCTGCGGCAGACATGAATGGCTTCATTCTGGCCGCTATCGCTATTATGACCGGAACGGCATGCTATGCATACATAATGTATAACGTTATCCAGTTCACGGCATTTGCTCGCGCCATCAGTCTGTCTGAAAAAGTTCGCTCGACCGGTGAATATCCGCACTACGCACAGCGCAGATCGCTTGCCTTCTTTATCGAATGCCTTAAGGCGGACGAAATTAGAACCCAGGCTGTCAAAGCGCCGCGTCCTGCCGGAGAACGTCGCAAGCGCACTTATACGGTTGCTGGCATGCTCAATGATAGCGCAGAAGCTCGCAAAGCGCGTCACGATGCCTCTATGAAAGGCTATTATCGCACAAACCCGCCTAAGGCAGATGCTTCGAAGCATCGCAATATCACAATGAGCAGCAGAGCGTCCTAACTACTAGCAAAATCTCTCAGCCCCGCCTCGTGCGGGGCTTTTCCTTTTTCTAAATATGATAAGATGGACTCATGGAGCAGACTTTTTTCTTTTATGACCTTGAGACTTCCGGCCTCAATCCGCGCGAAGATCGCCTCATGCAATTCGCCGGCCAACGTACTGATATGGACCTAAATCCGATTGGCGACCCAGTCAATCTGCTCGTAAAACTTTCCGAGGATACTCTCCCGAGCCCGCAGGCCATCATGGTGACCAAGATTACGCCGCAGTCCACCTTGCTCGACGGTCTGACCGAGGCGGAATTCTGCAAATACGTTGACGAGGAGATTTTTACTCCAGGGACGATTGCGACCGGCTACAATTCCGTCCGCTTTGACGATGAATTTATGCGCCATACTTTTTGGCGTAATTTTTATGACCCCTACGAATGGCAATGGAAGGATGGTCGCAGTCGCTGGGATTTGCTCGATGTTGTGCGCATTACGCGCGCTCTGCGCCCAGAGGGTATTAATTGGCCAGTTACGCCGGAAGGCAAGGCTACGAACCGCCTCGAGCTCATCACGAAAGAGAATAACATTTCGCATGAACATGCTCACGATGCGCTTTCTGATGTCGAGGCCCTTATTTCCGTCACTCGCCTCATCAAAGAAAAACAGCCGAAACTTTACGAATATCTCCTTTCGATTCGCGATAAAAAGGCCGTCCAGAAGCTCGTCAATCTCGATAAGCCGAACGCTTTTGTCTATGCTTGCGGCGAGTATTCGCCAGAATGCGGTAAAACCTCGGTCGTCTATCCGTTAGCACCTATCCAGGGCGGCGTACTGGTCTTTGATTTGCGTCGCAATCTCGAGGAATTGCTTGCTGAAGAAGAGCCGAAATATTTCCCAGTCGTCAAAGAGCTGAAATATAATCAGTGCCCAGCCGTGTCGCCACTCGGCGTCCTAGAGCAGGGCGATGGCTGGCAGAAAATTAAGCTCGACAAAGCTACTGTCGAAAACAACCTTCGCATTTTGCGCAAACATCCAGATTTTGCCGAGCGCATGCGCGAACGCTACGAATCTAAGCCGGAATATCCGCCGGCCGTTGATTCGGAATCGGCGCTCTATGATGGTTTTCTTGGCCAGCCAGATCGCACGAAATGTCTTGCGGTGCGTCGCGCCGGCTTGAACGATTTGGCGGACTTTCATCCAGATTTTCAGGATCCGCGCTTGCCGGATTTGCTCTTGCATTACAAAGCGCGCAATTTCGAGAAAGCTTTGAGTGAGTCGGAGCGCGCCAAGTGGGAAAAGTATCGCCTCGAACGCATTAAATCTCGCCAAAACAGCTACATTAAGGCCATTCAGGACCTCGCTCTGGAGGGTAAAGATCCTTATCTGCTCGAAGAACTGCAACTTTGGTATCAATCGCTCCTACCATACTAGAGGTCGTCATCTTATATTTTTCCCAAAACGCTTTAAGCTCGCTATAATGGTCTTATGGAATGGCTTGTTGGGCTTAATTCGTTTCGTCTTCTGGCCATTATTTTGATTGTCATTTATCACCTTTTTCGCGATGTGATGCCAGGCGGTTTTGTGGCGGTCGAAATCTTTTTCGTCCTGTCCGGTTTCTTGATTGTTTCGAAGTTGCTGACTGAATACAAGCGCGATGCGCAAATCGCCTACTTGCGCTTTCTTGTCCGTCGTCTGCGGCGCATTTTTCCGCTCCTTTTTTCTTGCGTGGTCGTGAGCTTGATATTGGCTTTCTGGATTCAGCCGGAACTCATCGCGAATATTGGCGCCAATACTGCAACGGCGCTCACTTTTACGACTAACATTTCGGAGTTGTTTTCTGGCGGTAGCTACGAAAACACTTTCATGCCAAATCTGTTTGAGCATACTTGGTTTCTTGCGCTCGAATTGCAACTATATCTCGTTGCGCCACTGATTGTAATGTTTGTGTTACGCATCTTCGGTACGCGCCGACGCGGCATTCTTGCCCTCATGAATACTTTCCTGATTTTGGACGGCATTTCGATGATTCTAATGATGCTATACGGTGGCGCTATGGGCTATGCGGATCGCGCCTATTTTGCGCCAGATACGCACATTTTTCCGTTCTGCATTGGTGCTGCGATGGCTTGCTACTTACAGCTGAGCTACATTCCGCGCCGTGTTTCGCGCACTCGCTCGGTGATTGCAATCGCAATTAGTCTAATTTTAATTATTTGGTTTGCACGCCATACGGATTTTGCTAGCTCTAGTACTTTCATTTTCGCCTTGCCACTCGTGTCGGCCCTCAGCGCGATTGTCTGTCTGCTCGCTATTGAGTTGCAAGGCAATCATTACAACAAGAAAATCATGCGCAAGATTTTTGCCTTGCCAGACAAAATCGGTAGCTATTCTTTTGGTGTCTATCTCTTCCATTGGCCGCTTTTGGTGGCTTTTTCGAGCATTTTTACGATTAGTCGGGGGCACCTTGCGATTATTTGTATTTCGGCGAGTGTTTTGCTGGCCTATTTTGTGCCGCTCCTTTTGAAATACCTTGTCACGCGACCGCGCTTGGCGATTGCAGTTGCGGCTCTCGCGATTATTCCTTGCGGTATTTTGATTGCGCGTACGCCGAGCCAATCCGTGATTGCCGAATCCTTTACTCATGAAGAATCAGAGGAGGGCATTACGACTCCGAAAACTCAGCCGGATTACATTGGCTATCGCAGTTTCATGCAAACGGCCGAACGCGTTATTTTGCGCGAATATGAGCTATCGAGTAGCGCAATGTCGTCGCCAAATCGCAGCTATACGGCCGCTGAATCGCCTAGCTCGGCGCAAGTCTTGGTAATCGGCGATTCCGTGACGCTTGGCGCAAAGGAAGCCATCGAGTCGACTATTCCGCATTCTTTCGTCGATGCGAAGGAATCGCGCGGCATTGAATCGGCGGCTTCGATTCTGGCTGAATATGCCATGCAGGGCGATTTGCCGCACGTTATCGTGATTAGCCTTGCGACCAATGAGCGCACGTTTACAGATAGTCTCATGCAAGGCATTATTGACATTGCTGGCGAAGATAAATGCTATGTTTTTGTCACTGGCTATGCTGGTTCAAAGCAGCCGCGCGAAACGCAGAATGAAGCAATCAAAAACTTCGCTAATAGTCATGCGAACGTCTATGTTGTCGACTGGTGGGCGGTCGCGCACGACAACTGGTCGCTCATGTATGCCGACCATATTCACCTTAATCCCGACGGCCGTCTCGCCTATGCCGATTTACTCTATAGTGTAACGCGGAGACTTGCGAAATGACGAAGCAAAAATACAAGCGTATCGCCCTCATTATTATCGTCAGCTTGGCGCTCATTGAACTTGCAATGCTTGGCCTAACTTTTTGGCGTAAGCAAGAGTCGCTCGCGACGGAAAATGCTACTGACATGCTCGTGCGCCTTAGCATGACCGATTCGGCTCTGCGTTCTGGCGACCAGGCAAAATTCGAATCGATGCGCGGTGAATTCAATAATTTACGCGAAAAAATGCAACGCAATCTCTATGCAAAAACGCACTATGGCGACCTACTAGAAGCGGCACAAAATTATTCTGAGCGCATTTCAGACGACGCTCTAATTGGCGAGCTGCGGCTCTTTTTGCAAGCGCGCAATAATCTCATTAATGATCTTTCGACGCTCGATCAAGTGGATTACAATTACGAAAACCAGCTCAAGCTCAAGGACTTTCTTGCCGATTATGCGCAGGTTCTTGACGGTCTCGAACTTCCGCAATTGTCTGAATTGCTCGCGACCCAGAAAAACGCCACGCAATCCCTGCGCGAGGCAACCGAAAATCTCCTGAGCTGTGCGGGCGTTTGCACGGACGTCGGCTATGCTGAACGTCAGCATGCTTTCGAGTCGGCTCTGGCGCAATTTTTGCCAATTTTTGAAGCCGAAAATGAAAAATTTGTCGAAAAATTTGGCGCTGCGGAACTCGCAGAAAAACTCAGCGGGATTGCCAAAAACTCTTGATTTTTTATCTGTTTATGCTTATAATTAAGCCATAAAAGGTCAAAATAAAAATCAATAATAAAAACGAACATTTCGGTTCCGCGAGGTGCTATGAGAACAAGAGCTCGAAAATCTGCGTTCTTTAAGGCTACCGTGCTAACCTGCGGTATTGCTTTTATTTTGGCTGCCAGTCTATTCCTCTTTAATTCGCTCCGGGTTCACGCGGAAGGTGACGAGCGCACCGAAATCTATGGCCTTTACTATGATCCTCTTAGCGGCAGTGGTTTCTGGCGCTACGTAAAAAAGTACACGATTGGTACTATTGAATCTGGTTGCGCGGAAATTACCCCGGAACACTACGCCGAAGAAGAATTGTACGGCTTTGACATGTATAGTACTGACGATGTTGCTGCTATGGCGATTATTAATGATCCTACTATGGGCATCTGCGAAGAAATGACGATTGAAAAAACCTATTATTCGGCAACAGTCAATAATGATTTACGCAACATTGTCCATACCGTTGATGATTATTTTGCCATCGACCTCAATCATGCGGCACCATTTTGCAATGACTATGATCAAAACTACGAAACAGGGCAGCTCGAGCTGACCTGCGCCGACCTTAGTAGTGTAAGTTATAGTCTAGACGGAAGCGACCCTAGCAATCGCAGCCTCCTCGTAACTGGTCTTCCTATAAAAGCCGGTTTTGCTACGCGCCTCAGCGCCGAAGATGATTTAGTCTTCCGTGAAGTTAACTACAAGTATACGACTATTCAGCCGACCACCGTTTATGATCCTCCGCGTGACCGCATGTACCCTGTCGGCAAAACCGTTAGTGTGGCAGCCGAGCCGACTGCGGAATATTCTCCAGACGGCGAAACGATTATTCCGCTCGCTTTCTACGGCTGGAATAGCGAACAGGTAGACGCAACCCAATCAAGCTTCGTCATGCCAGACGAAGATGTTGAGTTTTACGGATTCTTCTTCGACGCCACGCATGAAGATACTGTAACGCCGACAGGCTACGCGAACGACATTCCGGCGGAATGCCGTGATGAAGTGATGACTTTGCCGCGCTATTATCCAATACCACGCAACTTATCGGAGCATGGCGACACCTGTCGAGGCTACACTTTCGAAGGGTGGTCACAACCGGAAGAGGATCCGGACGACCAGTACTACAATCAATTCTACATATTCGTGGATGGCGACACTACAATAACGCCGAGCTTTACGCCGAAACCAGAATACAGGGTACTATACGCCCTAACGAACGATACAGAGCAAACAGGTCAGCTACCAGATGTTTCCGAGCCATATTATTCCGGCGAGGATATTTTGCTATCTGAGCTTCCTTTGAACGGCAGCTATATTTTGGACGGCTGGTTCTGGGATGAGGAAGGTACGACGCGAGTCGAAAACAACACCATCACCGTTCCGGAACTTGATGACGGCGCCTTTGTGACGGTCTATGGTCGCTGGGTTCCGCATACGGGCGCGCTCGAAGGCTTTACGGTTGAGCTTGAACAGCCGCACATTTGTGACGATGGCTGTGTTGGTCCATTCGAGTGGATGGAAGAACCGTCCTTTGATATCACGGTTGGCAACCAGAGTGGCGTCGATGTCTATGGCTATAAGGTTCAAATCGAGCTCGAGGCGCAAGGTGATGATTCGGAGTGGTTCGACATTCCGGCCGCCGAATTCTGTCCGAATATCTCGCTCTTGGAAGGCACTGGCACAGTTGGCCTAGTTGATGGTAAGTGCATTAGCGATATTGATATGCTACTCCGTGACGGCCAGGAGATTAGCCTACATCATAGCCTGCTGATTACACGCGACAAAACTCTCATGTACCACATGACGGTTACGCTCGTCGAGGTTACGCCAGAAGCGAATGAGCATCAATTCTATACTTTGACCAATCAGATACCGTATTACGACGATTATGTCTTCCAGGCTTATAGCCCACATGACAATCCGGAAACTTTCGCCTCGATTTCGGGCGGCTCGCATCCGAAAGCATTCTTGCCGCGACTCATTGCGACCATCGTAACGATTATCCTAATCATCGCCTGCGCAATCATTGCCTCCCGCAAACGCATCCGTCCAGCTTTCCGCTACGCGGCCCTTGGCACAATCGCACTCCTGCTCACTTTCTCGATCGCGACCATCATCTTCCAGCCGAATTCTAGCTATGCCGCGCCAGAGCAAAGCGCTTCGCAAAATATGCTAGACTAGAACTATGGCAAAGATTTTATTCCCAGAAGCAAACAATGAGTATATTATCCATGCATCGCAGTGGCTTGCAGAGTCGCAACTTGCGGAGCCAGTTCTCAAAGAGATGGATTTGGTGGACGCTTGCGCAGAAGTAGTTCGCGGGGAAGCAGATGCACTGATTGCCGGCATCGATAATTCTTCTCGCGATGTGATTTTGGCTGCGCGCGACGGTCTCGGTGTTCTTGAGCCAGTTTTCTCGGAAAAAAGTCTCTTTTCTAGCCTCTTCGTTGCGAAATTTCCGGATGGCCGCATCTTGATTCTGTCTGACGGTGCCACTTGCAAACATCCTAGCGCCACGCAACTTGCCGATATTATTCGCCTAACCGCCGATGCGGCGCGCAAGATTCTTGACGAGGAACCGCGTATCGCGCTCCTGTCTTTCTCAACTTTTGGCTCGGGTGGCCATGACGAAACGATTGATTTGATGGGCGAGGCCTACACGCTGATCCATGAAAAATATCCAGATCTTATGATTGACGGCGAAATTCAACTCGATGCCGCCATCAATCCTCGCATCGGCATGAAAAAAGCGCCTGATTCCCAGGTCGCTGGTCGTGCCAATGTTTTGATTGTCCCGGATATCAATGCTGGAAATCTTCTCTACAAATCTTTCGAGCAACTCGCTGGCGCTCATGTTGCGGGCCCAATTTTGCTTGGCTTCAAATACCCAGTCTCCGATCTTTCGCGCGGTTCCAATGCAGAGGATGTCTACTTTACTGCGCAGTGTCTTGCTAAGCTAATCTAAAATTTGTGCGGCGGATCAATATATTTATCTCTGATATTCGAGGCGAGCGTTCCGAGCTTACCTCGAATATTTTCTTTGTTGCCAGGCTTCATTTCGTCTAGTGCGCGGTTCAATTTCCCGCGCCAGGTGTTGCGCTCTTTTTCCGCCAAATAATCCGCCACCGAGCGCCCGTCGGAGACATATTTTTGCTCGTTGCCAGTCAGTGCGCCGCCACTAATCAGCGAATAGCGCAGGGCAACATATTCGGCGATGCCACCGCGCATTGTTTCGATCAGATTCGGATACATTACAGGTGTCAGACCGCTCCCCGATTCACTTACCCATTCACCACGCGCGACTTTTTGCTCGAGATTTTGTAGCATGCTTATTAGAGATATCTCGGTACTATTGAGCACGCGGAAGAGGATATAATCAGATTCGATGCTTGTCGGCGTATGTCCGACGCGTCGATAAATTGTTAGCCAGTTATTAGCCTCGCTCTTTGCGGCGCCTGCTACGGTCGTATCGATTGAACTCGTCATGCGTGCGTATGCTTGAGCGATTTTGTCTTCATATTCGGAATAATGCATTAAACGATCGCGCAAACAGAGATAGCAACAAACGCGCATATTGTCATAAGGCTGTAAGCTGTGCGCATCTACTCCCACCGGTATCTCGAATTCAAAATTCGAAGCCTCGCCTGCGCGTAAAGTATCAATCAGCCACTGCTTCGCGACGCTATCAAGCACAGAGTCGATGCATTGCTCGATAGTTTTCATCTCTTCAGGATTCAAGACTGCGCCTAGACAAGCCTCATGAATCGCCGTCTCGCGATTAATTAGCTCTTTCATTCGTTCTGCTGCCAAAACGTCAGTGCTGCTACTTTCGAGCATTAAAACACAGCTACTCAACCAAGCTTGATTGATGAAATTACGCTTCTTTAGCTCATTGTTCGCGTGTGCAGCATAGCTGCGCTGGGCGGTATTATTATCCATTAGCTCAATTATAACACCTCGCTATTCATCAAAAAACTTAGCCTTTCGGCTAAGTTCTATTTGCTAGTTTTCTTTGGCTTACTTAATTCGTCAAGCCGTTCGCGCATGTCGCGCAAAGAGTTCATATAGTACAGAAACGCATCGTAAGGCGAATCGTAAGGCGAGAAGTAAGCGTGCACGTCGCCGTCATTGAAGTACTTCGTGCACATATAATACGGATGGTCGGAAGTCTGCAAACGGCGCCAATCGTCAATCATCTTCTGATCGCCGCATTCAAGAACCTCATCCTTCAAGGCATAGACTGCATTCATTGCTTCATGCTGCATTGAGTTGCCAAGCCAAGCACTCAAATCGCGCTCGGTATCAGCCCAAGTCACCGTCCACGGCATCGAAATCTCGGCCGTCGGCTCCGCGCTGTCGCAAGCCTCGGAAACCGTCAAGAAATTATTATCCTTGTCGCGATCCCAGCGATAAATGAGATGTTCGAAGAATTCAAAGATGCCGGTATCTTCCCAAATGTTTTCGCCAAAGGTTTCGAAATCCATGAAAAGGTTGATTAGCGGACCGCGCAAAGTAGCAGCTTCGAGCCACTGAATATATTTGTCGACCGTAAGTGGCCATTCTTTCCAGTTCTTATCAGAGAAACGGAATGCGACATCGTCGGACAAACGGTAATTCTTCATCAAGAGCTTGATATTCTTGCAACCTTCCGGACGGTAAACAAAGTTCGGACTGCGCCATTCGAGGATCTTATCCCAACCTTCGGCCAAGATGCCCTTCATGCCAAACTCGTCAGCCCACTTTGCCAAATCGTCGTTATAGCTCAACTCGGTATTGCGGAAGACCTTCGTTTCGACGCCAAACAATTCGCGGATTTTTTCGCGATGCTTAACGACCTGCGCCTCAAACTCTTCGCGATCATAGAAGAACGCGAGGGAATGGTAATAAGTTTCAGAAACGATTTCAACACGGCCGGAAGCAATCAATCTCTTCAAAGTCTCAATTACATCTGGCGCCCACTCTTCGGCCTGTTCCAAAAATGTGCCGGTAATCGACAAAGAAAACTTAAAGCCCGCATAAGTATTGATGCATTTCTCGAGGCGAGCTAGCATTGGGCGGTAGGATTTTTCGGCAACTTTCTTGAAAATACGCTCATTATTGGTACCCGCGTACCAATCTTTTTCCGTCCAATAATCATGATCGTGGCCAACCGCAAAGATATTATAATGCTTCAACCGATACGGCTGATGCATATGCAAATACAGAACGATTGACCTCATCTTAGTATTACCTCTTTATTAAAAACTATTTCGTTTATTTTTCTTAACTTCATCATACACTTGCACGCATTTTTTCGCAACGTCGTCCCAAGAGATACGACCATACTCACGTTTGATGCCGTCGCGCAAAGTTTCGGTGAGAGCAGGGCTTTCCGCGATGTTTACGAGTGCGCCCGCTAGCTTGTCTTCATCCCAATAATCATAGCGAACAATCGAGCGCAAGACTTCGCCGACGCCAGATTGCTTCGTGATAACGAGCGCGTTGCCGTGGTGCGCTGCCTCGAGTGCGGTCAAACCAAATGGCTCAGAAATCGACGACATTACAAACACGTCAGAAACGCTATAAATGTCGCGCAACTGCTTACCACGAATAAAACCAGTAAAGATCACGTTCCTTGAAATGCCCAAATCAGCCGACATGCGCATCAAAGTCTCTTTCTGTTCGCCGTCGCCAGCAAACAAGAAAATCATCTTTGGATGCATGCTGATTGCGCGCGCCGCGGCCCGCATCATATGATAAAGACCCTTCTGCAAGGTAAAGCGACCGACTGTCGAAACAATCGTGTAGCCTTTTTTCTTCATGTTCTCAAGGTACTGATAATTGGTCTTATCGTAGAAATAGTCGTCGTTTGGCGCCTCAAAGCCGTTGTAGGCGACGTCGATTTTGTCCGCTGGAATCTTGTAACGTTCGACGATAATGTTCTTTGTCGCTTGGCTTACCGCGATAATCTTATCTGCCCAAACCAAACCTTGGTACTCAATCTCGTGAATCAGCGGATTGCCGCCTTTTGCGCCACCGCGATCAAACTCAGTTGCGTGCACGTGTGCGACTAGTGGAATACCGAAATTCTTCTTCGCCAGGATGCCCGCCTCATAGGTTAACCAGTCGTGCGCATGCACCAAATCCGGCTTAAACTCCATCAAATAACGCTGAACGAATTCACAATAAGTGTGCTGCACGTCGCGAATCGACATCGTCTTCTTTGTCTCTTTATGTTCAAACAATTTCTCTTCGATGCGCTCGGATTCATAAGCGCCGCCACCATAACGGAAAAGCGGATCAATCTTTAGCGCTGACAAAACGCGCATATGTTTAAGATGATGCTCGGCTTCATATGGAACAACAAAATCAATGTCCGCACCCATTTTTGCCAAGGACTTGGAAAGATGTAAACAAGCTACCCCGAGGCCGCCACTGTTATGAGGGGGGAGCTCCCAACCTAGCATCAAAATCTTCATCTAATATCTAGTATAGCACTTATTTACTAAGCACAAGCAAAAATCGCGCGCTAAAGTTCGGTTTTATGCTCTTCGATGCTATAATTTTTGCAGTATGACAGAAGCAAAAGAAAACCCCGAAAATCCACTAGAAGAAACTCGACCAGAAATTCAGGTCCGCTGGTATCACATTGTCGCTACGACAGTGGTTGCTATCCTTGCAATTATTGCCATCATCACGCTCGTCCGCCGCTTTGATTTGTCTCTCATCGGCAACGAGACGACTTTCCAAATTGCCGCCACTTGCGCCGACGGAGAAGAGAAGGAATATCATTATTTCGGTCCGCACGACAATGACTATTACGAAATTTCGGCCGACAAAAAGATTGATCGTACTCTCAATCCCGAAAAAGCCTCATTTCAGATTCTCGAAATCAGCGACACTGGCGTCCAGATTAAAATTAAACAAAATGGCGAATGGAAAGAAATCCATGCGAATTATGCCACCGAAAAAAGCCAAATCCTTTCTGAATCCGACGACTGCAAGCTAAAAATCGACTATATGTTTAGCCGCTAGTTTAGTGAAAAACTGGCAACACAAAGTTCGATAAATCGCCTTCATCCGCATCGTTTTCGGTGACAGCCTGATTAGCAATGTCTTCGTCGGTAATGAGATATTTCTCGGAATAATTCTTTGCTATCTCGTCTGCGCGGTCCAGAATCGCCCAGTATTCGGCCAACTTGTTTTCGTCTTCAAAACTAACAATCGTCCCATCGATTGACCAGTCGCCGCGATTTGTTGTCAAATAGTCAAGCGCCTCGGTATAGACGTCGGCCATGTTTTCAAGCATGTTAATTAGCGAGCGATAAATCGCCTCTGCGCCGTCCATGTCTTGCTCGTCAATCGTGAGACTAATAAACATGTTGATGATTTCTTCGTCAGCTTCGCCCTCTAGAAACTCCACGGCGCCTTCATAGCTGAAATATTTCCAGAGTTCACTTCGTTTCTGTTCAACCAGAGCCTTCGCATGCGCGACTTTTTCGCGCCCATTCGAAAGATTCTCGTCGTCGCTGCTCAGTGAGTCGGTCTCTAGCGTAGCGATCATGCCGCCCTCGTCAAATTCCGCTAGCAATTCGTTTGTATCGCGGGTCAGGGAACAGAGGTAATTTTTAGCGCCACGCTCGACGACGGACATTTTTGGATCCTTTGACTTGATGCTCTTGCACCGTTCGTAGAATTCCTCCTCAGTTCCGCTAGCGCCCAGCTCGAGCATCGCACGAACTTCGTTAGTGACCGTAGTGACTCTTATAATTCGCGCGCAAACAATTACTGCTGCCCAAATCGTAAAAATCGTCAAAAGAGGAATGAAAATCACTAAAAACTGCTTATAGCGTGGCAAGTTGTAATATTTCCACTTCAATCTAGAGCGCAAACTGGGAGTTGTATAGCTCGGCATAGAAGCCGCCTTTCTTCATTAATTCCTGATGGTTTCCACTTTCTATGATATCACCCTCGTTCATGACGAGAATCAGGTCGGCGTTACGAATCGTCGAGAGGCGGTGCGCAATAATGAACGACGTGCGTCCCTCCATGAGCTTATCCATCGCTGCTTGAACCAATTCCTCGGTACGCGTATCGACGTTCGAAGTTGCCTCATCAAGAATCAGAAACGGCGCATCTTCGACCATACCGCGCGCAATCGTCAGTAGCTGCTTCTGACCGGCCGAAATCGAATCATTCTCACTCAAATCCGTATCAAGCCCGTTCGGCAAAGTCTTCACGAAATGCGACAGGCCGACCGTCTTACAAATATCCATAATCTGTTTATCGCTCACGCCCTTGCGGTTGTAGACGATATTTTCGCGCAAAGTCCCGTCAAATAGCCAAGTGTCCTGTAAGACCATCGTAAACATCGAGTGGACCTTCTCGCGCGTCATCTGCTTGGTCGAAATGCCGTCGATGCGAATGTCGCCATCCTTGATATCGTAGAATTTCATCAGTAAATTCACCATCGTCGTCTTGCCGGCGCCGGTCGGGCCAACAATTGCAATCTTCTGACCCGCCTTCGCCTCGGCGCAGAAATCTTTAATCACAATCTTTTTACTATCGTCGTAGCCGAAGCGCACATGATCAAAGACGATGTCGCCGCGGATTTTATCCTTATCGACTGTCGCGATCGCGCCTTCTTCGTCCATCATTTCCGCTTCGTCAATAAACTCAAACACGCGTTCGCTCGCTGCTGCTGCCGACTGCAAGCTAGAAGTCGACTGCGCGATACGATTCAACGAAGAAGAGAAGCGCCGCGTATAGGTAATAAACGCCACAATTACGCCAAAGGTAATCGAGCCGCCCATCGCGAGTAGGGCGCCAACGATACAAACCGCCACGAAACCAAGGTTACCCACGAAAGCCATAATCGGATGCATGATGCCCGAAAGGAACTGGCTCTTCTGGTTCGCGGTATAGACCGACTTGTTGAGCTTGTCAAATTTCTTATCCGAAGTTTTCTTGCCGTTATAGGCTTTGACGACTAGCAGACCAGAGTAAACTTCCTCGATGTGCGAATTGAGCTTACCGAGCTCGCGCTGGCGCATGCTGAAGTATTTCTGTGAATTACGCAAAATCAAACCCATAAATACGAGGCCGAACAGGCTTGAAAGAATCGCCGTCGCCGCCATCGTGAGGTTCGTAACGAGCATCATGACAACCGAACCAATCAACATCGCGAACTCGCTAATTACCGTCGAAAGTGACTGACTCATACTCATCGTGACCGTATCGACATCGTTCGTCACGCGCGACAGCACGTCACCAGTCTGATTGTGGTCGAAATAACTGAGCGGCAAGCGATTAATCTTTCGCGAAATGCGCGCGCGAAGCTGCTGTGCGAACTTGTTCGAAGCGTCCGCCATGAGCAAACCTTCGAGAAATTCGAGCACGGCCGCCGAAATGTACATGATAATCAAAATCGTAATCAAGCGCCTAATCGCAGCCTTATCCATTTCTGGCTTAATGGCCTCCTGGACGCTCTCTGGCAACTCACCAAACGCGGCATACTTTTCTTCTTGGCTCGATTCGGCGCCGAGCTTACTCATAATCTGTAAACTTGCGGCCTGATCTTCGCCATTAATCTCAATCTCGCCAATCGTAACTGGCTTCCACTCTGTCGGCGCCAGTCCACTCGCCGCATTGGCGCCCATTTCTTGCATCGCTGGCTCGAGTTGCTCGATATTGCGCGGACGCAAACCGGCCGTAATTTCATCTGTCAAATCTGACAATTTGTCTGGCGCCACAATCGCAAGCACCGACCCCGCCGTCGCCAAAGCCATCGCGATAAACACCATAATGCGCAAGTTTCGAAGCTCACCAAACAAGCGGCGCATCGCCTTGCCGAAATCTTTGCTTTTTTCGTCTGCTGGCCCGCCTTTGCGCCTGCCAGGTCCGCCGCCGTTAAACATTGAGTTCCTCCTTCGTCAGCTGCGAGAGCGCAATTTCGCGATAAACCTCGCAATTCTTCATCAATTCTTTATGCGTACCTTGTCCGACACACTTACCTTCGTCCAAAACCAAAATCTTGTCTGCGTGCATAATCGTGCCGATGCGCTGCGCCACAATCAGATTTGTCGCGCCGCCGGTATATTCTTGCAAGGCCTTTCGCAAAGCCGCATCCGTCTTGTAATCGAGAGCAGAGAAAGAGTCGTCAAAGATAAAAATCTCTGGATCGCGAGCCACTGCGCGCGCAATCGCCAAACGCTGCTTCTGGCCGCCCGAAATATTCGTACCGCCCTGCGCAATGTGGCTATCGTAGTCCTTGTTCATTTTTTCGACGAAATTCTTCGCCTGTGCGACCTTGATCGCCTCGCGCACTTTCTTATCAGAAATCTTTTCACGCCCATTATCGCCATAAGCGACGTTGCTCTTGACTGTGCCGTCAAACATAATCGCCTTCTGCGAAACGTAGCCAATCTTGTTGCGTAGCGCAGTCTGCTTATACTCGCGCACATTAATTCCGTCAACGAACACTTCACCGTCTGTCGCATCGTAAAAACGTGGCACGAGGTTAATCAGTGTCGTTTTGCCTGAACCGGTCGAACCAATAAAGGCCACCGTCTCGCCACGCTTCGCCTCGAACGAAATATCCTTCAAGAGATAATCCTCGGCATCTGGGTACTTGAACGAAACATTGCGGAACTCAACCGTGCCAATCTCGGACGTTTCGCCCTTGAAACTACCGTCTTGGAGGCTAATCGGCGTCACGAGTACCTCATTGATACGTCCAGCCGACACCTGTGCGCGCGGAATCATCGTGAAAATCAGCGCTAACATCAAGAATGAAATCACAACCTGCAAAGCGTAGCTCGAGAACACAATCATGTCGCCAAAGAGTGTAATCTTGTCGCTCATACTTGCGCCGTCAATCAGCGCCGCGCCAATCACATAAATCGCCAGCGCCAAACCTTCCATGCTCAAATACATAATCGGCGACATTAACGCCAACATGCGCTGGTTAAAAATCTGCACGCCAGTTAGCTTGTCGTTCACTTTCGCAAACTTCTTTTCCTGGTAGTGCTCAGCGTTAAAAGCGCGCACAGCACGAATGCCGGTCAAGTTCTCGCGCGTCACGTTGTTAATTTTATCGGTCAATTTCTGCACAATCTTAAAGCGTGGCACGACAATCGACATCAAAATCGCCGCCATGCTTAGCAAAAACACGACTGTAATCGCCGTCGCAGTACTCCATTGCCAGCTCTTGTTCGAAATCTTCACAATCGCCCACGCCGCCGTCATTGGCGCGCGCACGAGCATCTGTCCACCCATCGAAACGAGCATCTGAATCTGCGTAATATCGTTCGTCGAGCGCGTAATCAAGCTACTGGTCGAAAACTTACTCACCTCGTTCAGGCTCAGTTCCTCGACCTTATCAAACAAGCGTTTGCGCACGCGCATCGAAAAAGTCGCCGACACGGTCGAAATAATGTAGCCGACCCCAATCGCCGAAACCAAACTTCCGAGCGCACAAAGCACCATCTTTAAGCCGTTTTGCAAGATATCTCCCATCTCGCTTCCTTCGGTCTGGACCAATTTCGTAATCGTCGCCATATAATCTGGCATCTTCAACTCGAGCCAAACTTGCGCCGCAATCAACAGAACCGCGGCTAACCACAGCGCCACATCCCTTGGGCGCAGATTCTTAAGCAATTTAAACATTCTATTATTATAACATCATCCCCGTCGGGCTGCTAGCGACGGTCGGTAACTGTATAGCGTGACAAAGAAAGCCCCGAGCCTGACACTCGGGGCTCAGCGTTTCGACGTCGTCGAGGTGTGGGGCCTCGTAATGTCGCCACGCTTACGGAAAGCCTCGCGCAACTCAAGGAGGACGGAAATTTTGCGCAACGGCTTCAGAAAAAGCTATTCGTAGTCGCAGCCGCGAGCGGAGTCGCAATACCTAGGCTTTTGCCCAAGTTGGCTTCTCGAAAGAACTCGAACGAACTACGAATTACAATAATTATATCAGTTCCACCTTTCTAGAGCAGCTCTCGATAAAACTCCGTCACTTCCGCCGAGCAACGCAAAGCCCCAGGGTACGCGCGCCGCATCAGACTCAAGCCATCAATCGTTTCGCAGCGCGACAGGGCAACATACAACTGCCCCACATCAAAACAGAGCGGATCCACGTTCGCCTTCGCATAAGTCTGCCCCTGCGATTTATGAATCGTAATCGCATAAGCTAGTCTCAGCGGCAGCTGCGTAAAAGTCCCCACAATCTCATGCTTAATCACCTCGCCATTCCACTGCGGCCGCATAATGTTCCAGTCGTGCATCTCAACGTCCGAAGTCCGCCCGTTATCCCAGCGCACGCTCACATAATCCGAATGGATTCGTCGCACGGTTCCAATCTGTCCGTTCTTATACTCGAGGTCATTACAAAGCGCAATCACGCGGGCTTCTGGCTTCAAGATTAGCTCATCTTCGGCACACTTGTCGCCGGCATTCACGGTGCCTTCCTGACGCGCCGCAAAAATCGCCGCCTCGCCGCCCAGCTCCGCCAGCCGCATCTTATTAATCGCTGCCGCTTTCGCATTAGTTGGCACGAGGCAAATTGCATCGTGCGGAATCTCGCCGCCCGTCAGCGCGCGCTGATTAAAATAATTCAAGCAAGCATGATTCCCGACCCGCGCCGAATTTAGCATCGTGATGTATTCTGGCTCCGATTGGCGAATCACCTCCGTCAAAACGAATGGCATGAAGTCGAAACGCGCCCAGTTCGCGCCCGCAAAACAAAACCCCGCCCCAATCTCCGGATATTTATAGCGCAAAACTTCGCGTTCATCGGCACGCAACACCGGTGGCAGCTGGAAGAAATCCCCCACCACGATTACTTGCCGCTCGTAACCCGTCTTGTCGTTCGCCTCGAAAATAATCTCCGCAATATAGTCAAACAAATCCACGCGGCACATCGAAATTTCGTCAATCACAATCACGTCTGCGTTCAAAATCTCATCTGTCGGATGCGCGTGCTTATGATAGTCGTAAGCCTGCAAAAAGGGCAGGCGAAACGCACGATGAATCGTCGAACCATTCTTCAAGCGCAAAGCCGCAATCCCAGTCGGCGCACAGCAAATCACGTTCTTGCGCTTGCCAACCTTCTTCAAGAATTCCTGCAAGACATGCGATTTTCCAGTCCCCGCATCGCCCGTCAAAAAGACGTTCTGTCCATTCAGCATCGCGTCGAGCGCGTTCTGCTGTCCCTCCGTCAATTTTTGTCCCAGTCTCACAGACATGCCAATATTATAGCGCACAAAAAGCCCCGAACCGAAGTTCAGGGCTTGTAATAAAAGGAGCTGTGCTTACGCAATCATATATGCGCCACATAATTCGAGAGCCGCAGAGATATTCATGGGTATGTGTGCGCAGGCCGGATTAAGACCAAACATCTCGTTCAAGAGCTGATTTGCCTTCTTAATTACGGGCAGACCGGTGAATCTGTCGATATATCCACCTTCGAGAGTGACGGTAATCGCAGTTTTCTGTACCCATTCCATTGCCTGGCGCAGATGTGCGCCGTAGTCCGAGAACGAAGCGAGCATTTTGATGCCATCGTAAAGCTTCTTGGCGGCGTCCATCTTAAACTGCAGATATTCCTCGCTGGTAATCTGGGTTTCATTGCCATCCATTCCCTCGAGTACTTCCGATGTTGCACGGTAGACATTCAAGAGCTTGTCGCTGACATTGCTGTATCTCTCGGGAGAGATGCTTGCCCAGAAATCCTGCAGGATTGAGACCGGAATGCCGTCTTTATGCAGCCGGAAAACGAAGAAGCTCTCGCAGTTTAAGATTGCGAATAAGTCCAGCTCACTTTCCTTATCGAGCTGCCAGTTGAGCGCATTCTTCAGAGCAACAACCCTTTTCATTGCAATGGCGCTCTCGTTGATATCGACATTACTGCCGGAGTTTTCAAGCTTTTCATTGATGAAATCGAGCTGGCTCGCCGTTATATCGTTCTGGATGCTGAAGGGAGACACAAAGATGCGGTCGAGCAAATGCATAGCGTACTTATAGTCAAGCACACTGTCGATTTCGCGGTTAGCACTCTTGGCGAGGCTATTGTAGACGTCTTCGAGCTTCTCTTTGATGGATGGCTCGTTTTCGTTTGACTTGCGACTCTCGATCAGTACTGTATTCGGCGCGAAGCTGAATTCGTTGAGCGAGCACGCGTTGTTTTTGCTTATCGGTTCTTTCAACAGGTCCAGGCTTTCGAGCGCTGCGTGGCCGTACTTCTGGCCGTGTTTTGCTGCGCACTCAATAATTCGTCGGCTGTTTGTATAGAGTTCCATACACAGTCCTCCTTAAAGTAAGATACATCCTAGCACGCACGCGTAAGGGCGTGAGGAATGTATTGTATTATAGCATCGTTTTCGAAAAACGCAATAGGCGGCGCTATCTCCGCGCAGCAACAAAAAATGATCCGCATTGCTCCGAATCATCTCTGATAATCATCAATGGCAGGGGCAGCAAGACTCGAACTCGCGACACCTGGTTTTGGAGACCAGTGC
>CAMJQQ010000002.1 GCA_946408075.1 uncultured Candidatus Saccharibacteria bacterium
ACTCTAACTCTCGACCTCTTCCTTGGCAAGGAAGCGCTCTAAACAACTGAGCTACACCCGCAACTAGTTGGACTGTGTCTATATTAGCAAGTCTTCGCGCAAAAGTCAAACCCTAATTTCGTCGGGCGCTTATGCTAAAATGAGGAAAAATAAGGAGTTGCAGTGAGCAGGGAAAATATCTTGTTATCGGATTATGAAATAAACCGAGGCGATCTAGTCGATGTGTTTTCGGCTTGCCTAGGTCGCTCGCTAGTTATTCAGAAGAGCTGTGCGGAAATCATCGGTGATGGCGACTGGAGCCTGCAGTTTAGTGCTGGCCAAATTCGTTTTGGCGGCAAAGTTTATCCGCTCCAGCTTATCGGCACTGAGTCGAATGTCTCTAATACTTGGCTTTGGGGCTGGGATAATGTTAATCATTTTCCAGAAAGCGTCGTCGCGCTTGCGGGGAAGGTAAAGCAGTTTGGTGAGCAGTTTGGCCTCGCGGAGCTCAAAAATCCGCAGCTAAAGCTCAATGAGCAAAACAATGGTCAACTCCTGAGCGCCGTCGCCTGTGGTCTTACGGATGAAAACTATTGTACTTTTCGCGTTCCGCACGATGCAGGTGTTATCTGGACGGCTTTCTCGAATCTTCCATCGATCCCGACCGTTGATGCGGCAACCTTCTTGTCTCTATCGCTGAACGCCATTCAGAATTTCGATCTCAAACACCGCATCTTTATCGAGGGCTTCCTGCGCTGGAATGGCACGCCATACGAAACGCCAAGCGCCGAGCGCATTGTTGCGAAATTTGCTCAGCCAGTCACGATAGATTTCGACGACCTCGGCCGCATTATCTCGATGAATATGCAGTAATTACTGTTATAATGCAGGTATGAATCCGGATATTGATTTTGCTACACTAAAAATCCCACGCCACGTCGCGATTATCGTCGATGGCAACGGCCGCTGGGCGAAAGAGCGTGGATTGACGCGCATGCAGGGGCACGATGCTGGCTTCGATAATCTCAAGGCTCTCGCCAAGCATATGCTCAAACGTGGCGTTCAAGTAGCGAGCTTTTATGTTTTTTCGACCGAAAATTTCAAGCGCAGCGTCGAGGAGGTTGGCCATCTCATGGATCTTTTTGTCATGCTCTACAAGCATAACCTGCGCGATTTCATGGAGAACAATATCAAGGTTGTCTTTTCGGGCCGCGACGAGCCGCTTCCGGCGAAAGTCATGCAGGTGCGCGACGAACTTGCCGAGCAGACTAAGAATAATACTGGCGGCATTGTGAATTTCTGCCTCAATTACGGCGGTCGTGCCGAAATTGTCGACGCCGTCAAAAAACTCGCCGCTTCTGGCGCAGATATTGAAAACCTAACTGAGGAACAATTCGGCAAGTATCTCTATCAAGACCTCCCGGACGTCGATTTCATGATTCGCACGAGTGGCGAGCTGCGCCTTAGTAACTTCTTGCTCTGGCAGAATTCCTACGCAGAATTTTATTTCCCGGAAACCAAATTCCCGGATTTTCATGAAGATGATTTTGATCGCGCGCTAGTCGAATATACACGCCGCGACCGCCGTTTTGGTGCAATTAAGAACGCTTAGTCCTGGCGCAATCCTTTAGCCAGAGCAAAACTCAAGCGCTTTATTTCTCGGTAAACTCAAAGTACTTAAACAAATAGTGCCAGGCACTATCTTTGCCGGTCAAACCTTCGAGATTATTCTTGATGCGGCGTAATAGCTCGTCGCGCTCGAACCATTGAATATCTTGTACTTCTTCCTCTTGTAATTTGATGTCCGTCACATCAATGTCGCTATGCACGATATAGATTTCGTTAAAGTGACGATTAATAATATCGCGCTCCCGATTCTCAGAAACTGTCGTGCCGATGTATTCTAGGTCGTCTTTCGTAATTTCGACGCCGAGCTCTTCCTTCGTTTCACGAATTACGCCCTGATAGCCCAGCTCGCCCGCGAGCACATGGCCGCCAGCTGTAATGTCCCAGAGGTTTGGCCAAAGCTTTTTATGCGCGGCGCGCTTCTGGAGCAAAACGCGCTGGTTATTGGTACTAACAACAAAAACGACCGCCGCTTTATGCCAAAGTCCGCGTTCGTGGCATTCTTCGCGACTCACGACCTCGTCCGTATAATCGCCATGCTCATCCAAAACATCAAAATACTCACTCATGAGCCAATTATAACAGATATAAAAATAGTCCTCGCGATTAGCGGGGTGCTCTGTCAGATTGGCGAATTCTTCTTTTGAGCGCGGTTGCGGATTTGAAGAAGAAAATTGCCAAGATGGGTATCTGGAAAACTTTGATAGAAATCGCCAGATTGGCGAATTCTTCTTTTGGGCGCGGTTACTGACCGAGCGAAAAAAGAAAAGTCGCCGAGATGGCGATTTTCTAGCAAGTTTTGGTGCCCGAGATGAGACTCGAACTCATAATCCGGTAAAGGAAGCGGATTTTAAGTCCGCCGCGTATACCAATTCCGCCACTCGGGCAATTCATAATCGTACTTAAAATGGAGGTGCGTACCGGAGTTGCACCGGTCTACGAGGTTTTGCAGACCTCTGCGTAACTGCTCCGCCAACGCACCGTCAGCAAAGTATGTGTCAATTATATATTATCCGTGCGTATCTTGCAAAGAAAAATCCCCAGCGATTAGGCCGGGGATTTCTGCTACTTAGCTTTCGGAAGCGACGCGATACTTTCTGGAGTTCTCCGAACGCAATCTGAAGGCTACCGGAATCGCGAGCGGGATGAAGATGAGCAGTGCGGTGGCGATGCTGTAGCGCAGCTCGACGTCGGCGGCGCGATTAATGAAGTAGGTCGTAATAATGTAGACCAGCTGTGAGAATACTCTTGCGATTGATTCGACAGTCGCCTGTTCGGTCGGCTTTGCGCGCTCTTTTACGAGCGTAATCATGGTTGAGCCGTTCCAGCCGCGTACGAGTCCGAAGACGCCGTACAGCCAAACCGTCACGATGTTCAAATTAAAGAACATAATACTGCCGGCAAGGGCGGCCAGGGCAATCGGAATTGCAAAAATCTTCGCATCGCTCAGCTTCGAGCCATATTTGGCGGCCAATTTCGTGCCAAGGAATCCCATTACGCTGTTAACTACCCAGCCAAAGCCGACAATCGCAAGCGGTACGCCTGCGAGCGTCAGCAGAGGAGTGAAGACCCAGATCAGGCCGTGCGTAATCTCTCTCGCAATCGCGTAGGCGATGATGCGCAGACGCAGAGCGGAATCTTTCAGGCAGCGCTTCGTCAGCGAGCCCATGTCGCGGAACGGATTCTTGTGCTTCGAAACAAGCTTCGGGCTGTCGTCATGGACGCAAAAGCTCAATACGGCGCCAATCAGATAGCTAATCATCGAGAGACGAATTGCGAGACGGAAGCTAATTGCGCCGATTGGCGTACCAATCAGCAGCACGACAACTTCGACAATCTCGACTAAGCCACGTGCAAGACTAAATGAGCGCTTGAAAAGTTTGCCGCTCGGGTCGTCCTTGTCTGCGAAATGCTTCAGAAGTGAGCTGTCGACACCCTGTGAGAGTGCGCAGGCAATACCGAAGAGGCTTTCGCAGGCGATTACGTCGTAGATGTTGTTTGCGAATGAATAGAAGAACAGGGCGGTTGCGCAGAGTAAATCTCCGAGGATGTTTGCCCACTTGCGACTGAACTTATCGGCCACCCATCCCATCGGGATATTGAGCACCATCGCCACGACCGTGAAGCACATCTGTGAAAGTGCAATCTGCTCCTGATTCATGCCAATCGAATTAAAGAACGGCACCATGATGGCCATCGAGAGGATACTCGAGGTGATTGCGGTCTCGGCGATAACGAGGCGGCGGTTTCCCTTGGGGCTTTTTGCTTCCCAAAAACGTCTTTTCTGCATGTTAATTCCTCCTTAAAATTGTAGCAGAATGTTAAATGATGCTTAGCCGTCGTATTTCATACGGCTAGATAAGTCCCAAAAGCCCATATCTGTTGTTTATTTTTTTACAAGATTCGCCTTTCTAGATAAGTACTTTTGAAACTTATCTAGAATTACAAATTTTAGACAGTTTCAGCAGTTCTGGCCCAAAGCATGGCAAAGAGACCGTAATTAGCTACGGCTTCAGGCATATGAACTGTGAAACATTTATAACTCATGCTATGATTATATCACGCTTTGCAAATAAAGTCAAGCGTAATGCGCCAATCGCGCCGCAGTGCCGGCAATTATGCTATTTTATCGTAGTATAGATCGCTATTACTTAAAAATGATTTTGTATTTTTGCAAACTTTTAACGCTTATGCTTTTATGACTCGCCTTGGCGGGGCATAATTTTGCTATGAAAAGGATATGGAAGTTAGTTGGGGAAATAAAAGCTTCGCCGTATTTAGCCCGCCACGATTTCACCGTGATGTTGGCGCGATATTCTTTTCGTGCGCGCGCGTTCTGACTGCTACGCTCGTTGCATAATTATCTTTTTGTGCGGCGCGCTCGTCGTCGTGGTATCGAATATGATTCCTGTCGGCTCGACGCGCAGCAAGTCGAGGCGGTCGTCGCTTGCGAGGATGCGCAGCTTGTCCTCGCCTCGGCCGGCAGTGGCAAAACGCTCAGTCTCTTGGCGAAGATTGAATACATAAATGCTAAGCTCGGCATTCCGCCGTCGCAGATTTTGGCGATTTCTTTCACGAAGAAGACTGTCGAGGAATTGCGCGAGCGCTGCAAAGTGCTAGGCGTGGATTTTCGTACTTTCCATAGTCTAGGGAATTATCTCCTACAGCAAGGCGACAACGCGCTCGGTACCAAAAGCCTCATTGACGACACGGAATTGAAAGAATTTACGCAGACCGCCATCGCAGAACTTTGCTCGCGTGATGAGAATTTTGCGCGCGCATTGAACGATTTTATTCTGTTCGACCTGTCGACGCCGCATAGCCCAGGCAGTCTTAATTCTTTTGCGGCCAAAATCGCATTTCAGCGCCTAAGTCTCCGCACTTCACTCAAACACGAACTACTTCGCAAACGCCACGAGGCTCAGCCGAAAGCTGCCGATTTTCGCAGTCAGCTGATTCGCTCGAAAGCCGAGCAATTGATTGCGGATTGGCTATTTATTCACGGCCTAGATTACGAATATAAGAAACCTTTTCCGCTTGCAGAAAACTACCGCCCGCATTTTACGATTAGTGATGTCTATTTGGATGTTCTCGAAATCGGCCGTTCTGGCGAAAGTATTTATGGCGGCGCGTATGTCAAAGACGCGAAGTGGCGCGCGAATCTACACCGCAAACACCGCACGAAATATATCGTGCTCCATACTTGGCGCTGGGACGACGATTCGGTCTATTCCTATCTCGAGCAGAAGCTGCAAGAATGCGGCCTCGCTCCGAAACGGCTTCCAGAATCGGGAATCGCGCAACTAATTCACGCGCATCGCGATGCCGAGTGGCAGGATTTCCTAGGCCTACTGCGAAACTTTTTGTCCTTGCATAAAAATGGCGCCGAGAAGCTTTCTGTATTGCGCAACAAATTCAAATCTTTACCTACGCTATTTGAGTGCCATCGCGCCTCGCGTTTCTTACAACTCTATACGGCCTACTATTTGGGCTACGAGCAATATTTATTCGAGCTACGCAAATATGATTTTGCCGACATGATCAATCTTGCCACACGTAATGTGCGTGAGATTTCTGGCTGCGCGCGGGGCTATCGCTATATTTTACTTGACGAAGTGCAAGATTTGTCGCGCAATCGCCAGCTGCTAGTCCGCGAAATCTTACGCAAGAACGATGGCTGCAAACTGTTTGCGGTTGGTGATGACTGGCAATCGATTTATCGCTTCACGGGCAGCAATCTCGAATTAATCCGCAATTTTGCGCAGGTTTTTGAGCTTCCGACGCGTCGTGGCCTCATCGAAACGACGCATCGTTTTGCTGCGCCGACGGTCACAATTAGCAGTGATTTTGTCCAGAAAAATCCCGTGCAAGCTCGCAAGCATATCCATACGGATAAATCCGGCCTCACTCCAATCGAAATAATCTTCAACGAACCGGACGAAGCGATTCGTGGCAGCGATGCGCCGGCCTTTCGCCGCGCGCTCACGCATTTACTTTCGCAATACGGCTACGAAGAATTACAGAAAAAGTCTCTGCAAATCATCTCTCGTTACAACCATGATTTTGTGCGCTTGGACAATGCGGATGATATTGAGGCTACGGAGGATAAAATTATCTGGCACACTGATAGCATGGAGCTAAGCTTCGATTTTTGTTCGATGCATAAATCGAAGGGCATCACGCGCGACATTGTCATTGTCTTAAATATGAATTCGGATTTGATGGGGATGCCCGCGCGTCGCGAAACAGAGCCGATTATCGATTGCCTGCTTTCGCGCGATGAAGATTATCCCTTTGCGGAGGAGCGGCGTCTATTCTACGTTGCCATCACGCGGGCGCGCGAGCGGACGATTTTGCTTGCGAACCGCAAGAACCCGTCGCCGTTTTTATTTGAAATATGCGAAGAGCTATCGCGAGAGGAGGGCTATCTCTGTCCGAAATGCGAGAGTGGTGAGCTGCTCCATAAAATCACAAAGCGCGGCGCAATTACGTACTGTTCGAACTTCGCCTATGGTTGCGATTATTTCAAGAGAGAGTAGTGTGCTATAATTTTTGTATGGCAGTTTCTATGCGCAAGCAAATCGCGCAGAATAAACGAAAAACCGCAATCTCGATTATTGTGTTTGTCATTTTTTTGACAATTATCGGAGGCGGCTTCGCGTGGCTTCATGGCGATTTGACGATTCTTATATGGTTCTTTGTATTTTCGCTCGGCTATGCTGTTCTGCAGTATTTTATCGCCGACAAAGTTGCGATTATTAGCAGTGGCGCACGTAAGGCATCTCGCGAAGACTATCAGCGCTATTATCGCGCTGTCGAAAAGCTAACCGCGGAAGCGAAAATCCCGATGCCGAAACTTTATGTTATTAGCGATTCAGCGCCAAACGCCTTTGCGACTGGCCGTACGCCGGAGAATTCCAGTGTCGCTGTTACGACCGGTTTGCTCGATATTATGGATGACAAAGAACTCCGCGCCGTGCTTGGCCATGAATTGTCGCATATTAAAAACTATGATATCCGTCTCAATATGATTGTCTTTGGCCTCGTGTCGCTCGTGGGATTAATCTCTGACTTTGGTCTGCGCACCTTGCTTTATAGCAACCGCGATGAAGAAGAAAACTCGCCGGTCGGTATGTTGTTTGTACTGATTGTGCTAATCTGCTCGCCGGTTCTTGCAACGATTGTTCAGCTCGCGATTTCGCGCCAGCGGGAATATCTTGCCGACGCATCATCCGCGAATATCTTAGGTAATCCGGACGATATGATTAGTGCTTTGCGCAAACTGGATCAACACGCCCGTCCTATGCAACAGCAGAACGTTGCGACTGAAGCGCTATTTATTGCCAATCCACTTAAGAAAACTATTGTTAGCAAGCTATTTTCCACTCATCCGCCAATTGAATCACGTATAGAAAGGTTAGAGAATGCCAAGTAAGCATACTGAAACTCCGAAATTGAAGAAAAGTCCAAAAATCGACGACGAAGAAATTGCAGAACCGGTCAAAACAAAAAAGAAAAAGAGCATCTCGAAAAATAAAAAGCAGAAAAAACAGAGCAACGAAAAACAGAGCGCCTTCCGCAAATCATTTTTGAGGACTCGCGAAAAAGTTTGGGATCGCAAACGCGCGCGCGTTAGGCTTCATCGCTCATTCCACCGCTCATATCGCGAGGATTACAAACGCCCGCTCAATGTTCCGAATCTTGTCGCACACGCGCACGGTACGCTCAAGATTCTCCTAAAAAACTGGCGTGTCTTTTTGCCGCTCTTAATTTTGATTTCTTTGGCTAATACTATTCTGGTTGGCCTCATGAGTCAGAATACTTATAAAATTTTGCAAGATACGATTGATAGCGATTACGAGGCGGCAGTTCATGGTCAGCTCGGACTTGTTGCGAAATCTGGTCTTTTACTCATTTCGACGGTGGCTACTGGTGGCCTTTCAAGTGGTCAGACGGAGATTCAGCAATTCTGTTGGATTTTCTTGATTTCGATTTTGTGGCTCGTTACGATCTATCTTTTGCGCCATCTTCTTGCTGGCAATAAGCCAAAGTTGCGCGACGGCCTCTATAATGCCTTGACGCCACTCTTATCGTCCTATGTTATTCTCGCGGTCATTGCTGTGCATTTAATCCCAATCGGCATTTTTGTAATTTTCTATTCGACTGCCTTGGCGACTGAGTTTCTCGCGACACCGCTCTACGCCTTCTTGTTCTGGGTCTTCGGAGGCCTATTGATTATTCTGTCGGCTTACCTTTTACCGGTCTCAATCACGGCGCTTGTCGCGATTTCGGTCCCGGGAATCTATCCATTGCCGGCCCTTCATGCTGCGACCGACCTCTTGCAGGGGCGCCGCATCCGCTTCATCATTCGCTTGATTTTCTGCTTTATCTATCTAGCGGTCATCTGGGTTATTATCGCGTTGCCGCTCTTTGGTATTGATCTTGTATTAAAGGAGCATTTTGAGTTCTTGCAAAACGTGCCGTTCGTGCCGATTCTTTTGCAAATCATGACAACCTTTAGCTTCATCTATGGCTTCTCTTACATCTATCTGTTCTACAGGAGAATGCTCGACAATGCCGACTAATATTCCGCAAGACATTCGCGAGCGCGTCGAAAAGTTGCGCAATCTTATCAATGATTATCGCTATCATTACCATGTTCTTGACGAATCGATCATGTCGGAGGCGGCGGCCGACAGCTTGAAGCACGAATTGTCGCAACTCGAAGAGAAATATCCGGAATTAATTACGCCAGACTCACCGACTCAACGCGTGGCAGGGCGTGCGCTCGATAAATTCCAGAAAGTTGCGCACAAAGAACGCATGATTTCGCTCGCGGATGTTTTCTCAGAAGAGGAAGTGCGCGACTGGCTTGATCGCATTGATAAGCTCGGCGCAAAGAATCCAGAATTGTTCGTCGATATTAAGATGGATGGTCTCGCGATGGCGCTGATTTACGAGGATGGCCTGTTGAAGCAGGCGGTCACGCGCGGCGACGGCAAAGTTGGTGAAGACGTCACAATGAACGTTCGCACAATCGAGAATGTGCCGCTTAGTATCGCCTGGAAAGAGCATGTCGAGGTGCGTGGCGAGGTTGTGATTTTTAAGGATGATTTCGAAAAGCTCAATGCCGCGCAGCGCGCAAAGGGTAAGCCTGAGTTTGCAAATCCGCGCAACTTAGCCGCCGGCACAATTCGCCAGCTCGATCCGAAGATCGCCGCCAGCCGCCCGCTCAAATTCATGGGCTACGATATGGTTTCGCCGAATCTTCCGAAGAACTCTGAGGTTTATGAAAAGCTTAATGAGCTTGGCTTCCGCACTTCGCGCCAGCAAAAGGTTTATCAAGATATTCGCGGTGCACTCGATTTTATCCACGAACTGAACGAAACGCGCCAAAGCTTGCCATTCGGCACTGATGGCGCCGTAATTAAGGTAAATGACCGCAAGGTTTATCAAGCGCTTGGCATTGTTGGCAAAACTCCGCGCGCGGCGGTTGCTTATAAATATCCAGCCGAAGAAGCGACAACGGTCGTGAAAGATATTGTGATTTCAATTGGGCGTACAGGTGCCGCGACGCCAGTGGCGGTTTTTGACCCCGTACAGGTGGCTGGCTCGACGGTTCGCCATGCCTCGCTTCATAATGCCGACGAAATTGCGCGCCTCGATGTTCGCATTGGCGACACGGTTGTGATTTATAAGGCTGGCGATATTATCCCGCAAGTCAACCGCGTCCTAACCGAGCTTCGCCCAAGCGATTCCAAAGCTTTCGATTATCTTGAGGCGCTCAAAGAGCAATATCCAGAACTCGAATTCGAGCGTCCGGCCGGCGAAGTTGTGTATCGCGTCAAGAATTCCAACGCCGACCAAATGCTCAAGCGCGCCATCGAGTATTACGCCAGTAAGTCCGCGCTCAATATCGAGGGCCTTGGCGAGAAAAACGTCGAAGCGCTCGTCGAATCCGGCCTTGTTGGTTCGATTGCTGATCTTTATACTTTGACGCCGGCACAGGTCGAAACGCTTGATCGTTTTGCCGAAATTTCTGCGCATAAACTCGTTGAAAACATCCAAGCCAGCAAAAATCCGCCCCTCGCCCGTTTTATTACGGCAATCGGCATTCGCCATATCGGTAGTCAGACCGCGATTGATTTAGCGGCACATTTCAAGACGCTCGACGCGCTTCGTGATGCGACTGAGAGCGAGTTGCTCGAAATGCCAGGTATTGGCAAAACTGTTGCTGAATCTGTTCTTGCTTTCTTCTCGGACGAAGACAACCTTGCGCTCCTTGATAAGCTTACGGAAAACGGCGTCCATCCTGAATATATTGATACCTCGAATGGTAAGCTAAATGGTCTCTCCTTTGTTGTAACTGGCACGCTCGATGCAATGGGGCGTGACGCGGCGGCTGAGAAGATTCGCTCGCTTGGCGGAGAATTCCACAGTAGCGTTGTAAAAAATACTACGTACTTAGTTGCGGGCCATAATACTGGCAAATCTAAGCTTGAAAAAGCGGCCAAATACGGCACGAAAGTTATCGACGAAGCCGAATTTCTCGAGATTCTCGGCGAATAAGCATGATTATAATTAGCACTCTTGACATGCGAGTGCTAATTGAATTACAATCGATATATAGCAATCAGCAACAATAATGCTAATGCAAAGAATGGAGATAAATGGTAGACGAATTTAGTGAAATTATGAATCATCTCAGCGAAAATGCACGCTTTGCCTTGCAGAAAGCTGATTTTTATTCCAAACGTTACAATCAGGGCTATATGGGCACTGAGCATCTTTTGATGGGTATTCTTGCGCAGGACACTTCCTCTGGCGCCAAGCTTTTGCGCGATGAAGGTGTTGATCTTGATGAGGTCGAACGCGCGCAGGGCAAGCCGGCTGCTGACGTTCCGGCTGCTCCGATGGCAATGATGTCACTCTCCGAAGCTACGGTTTTGACACTCCGCATGTCTTTGAATTTTGCTCGCGAAAATGGCCTAGAGGTAGTTGGTACTGAGCATATTATCTATTCGATGGTTCGCCAGCCAAACTCTCGTGCCTCAATCTTGCTTGGACAGCTCAATGTCGATCTTCAGAAACTTGCCGATAATATCGAGGAGCTCGTCGAGCAACAGGCTGATGAGGCGAAAATCGAACAGCAGAAGCGCAAGGCCGGTAAGCGTGCTGGCTATCGCTGGCTCAGCAAATTTGGTACGGATCTTACCGAAGAAGCTCGTAATGGCAAACTCGATACGGTGATTGGTCGCGAGCAGGAAATTGAACGTGCTGTCACGGTGCTTTGTCGCCGCACGAAGTCTAATCCAGTTCTCATCGGTGAGGCCGGCGTTGGTAAGACGGCGATTGTCGAAGGTCTCGCTATGCGTATTGCGAAAAATGATGTTCCAGACAAGCTCGTCGGCAAGCGCATTTTCCAGGTCGACCTTAGCTCGGTCGTTGCAGGTACGAAATTCCGTGGCGAATTCGAGGAACGTATCAAGGGTATTATCGACGAAGCAGTTAGCGATGATTCGATTATTCTCTTTATCGATGAGCTTCACTTGCTCTCTGGTGCTGGCGCCTCTGAAGGTAGCATGGATGCAGCAAACATCCTCAAGCCGGCCCTCGCGCGCAATAATCTCAAGCTTATCGGCGCAACGACTCTCGACGAATATCGTAAGAGCATCGAGAAGGACAAGGCGCTTGCTCGCCGCTTCCAGACCGTTATGGTTAATGAGCCGACTCCGACCATCACGCTTCGCATCTTGAAGGGTATCCGCTCGCACTACGAAAATTATCATCAGGTTTCTATCTCGGATGAAATTCTCGAAGAGGCCATTACGCTTTCTGAGCGCTACATTTCTGATCGCTTCATGCCGGACAAAGTCATTGACGTTATTGATGAGGCTAGCGCAATCGCACGCGTCAATCTCGACAAGCAAGGCGGTAGCAAATATAAGAAGCTCAAAATCGAGCTCACTGACCTCGAGGGCAAAATTGAAGCCGCGGCCGATGCTGAGGAATATGAGAAAGCTGCCGAATTCAAGACGCGCGCTGCACAAATCCAAGAAGAACTCACGAAGCTCGAAAAAGATAACAAGGATTTCGATAAGGCCCCAGCGGTCACTTCCGAAAACCTTGCGACCGCCATCAGTCTCAAGACGGGTATTCCGGTTAGCCGCGTTCACGGCTCCGAGCAGGAACTCCTCGTCAATCTCGAAAAACATCTCAGCAAGTCGATTATTGGTCAAGATGAAGCGGTTCGTCTCACGAGCAAAGCGATTCGTCGCGGTCGTTCCGGCATCGCGGACCTTCATCGCCCAATCGGCTCCTTCATCTTCATGGGCCCGACCGGCGTCGGTAAGACTGAGCTTGCTAAGGTTATTGCTCGCGAGGTGTTTGGTGGCGAAGACGCGCTTATCAAAATCGACATGTCTGAATTTAGCGAAAAGCACAATGTCAGTCGTCTCGTCGGTGCGCCAGCGGGCTATGTTGGCTACGATGATGGTGGCAAGCTCACTGAGCAGATTCGCCGTCGCCCATATTCTGTCGTACTCTTCGACGAGATCGAAAAAGCTCATCCGGAAGTCTTCAATATCCTGCTTCAGATTCTCGAAGATGGCGAATTGACTGATGGCCAGGGCACGAAAGTTAAGTTCAACAACTCGATCATTATTCTCACGAGCAACCTCGGTGCCGACGAAATGTTCCGCGAATCTGAACTTGGCTTCTCGGTCAAAACCGCCAAGGACGCTAAGGCGCTCGAAGCCGAGCATGCCGCCAACGAGGCTTCTGCTATGAAGGCACTCCGCAAGCTCATGCGTCCAGAGCTCGTCAATCGCTTTGACTATATTGTTACCTTCAACGCTTTGACTTCGAAAAATGTCGACAAAATCTTCGACAATATGATTGCTGACCTCAAGAAGCGCCTTGCCACTAAGTCGATTGGTCTCGAACTCGACGAATCGGCTCGCAAGCATCTTATTGGCAAAGGCTATGATATTAAGAATGGTGCCCGCCCGCTCCGCCGCACTATCGAAGATGAGCTAGAATCTCTCCTTGCTGACAAGATCCTCGACGGCACGCTCGAAAAAGGCGCTATCGCCAAGGTAACCTGCAAGGATGACGCGCTCGCACTAAGCCTCGGCAAGGAGTAGTATGGAACAAAAAGAAAGCAAGTCGCCGCGCATCGCCCGAATCATAATTGCCGTCGCGTTGCTTGGTGGCGCCGTCTGGATCGGTAGTAAGGGTAACGAAATTAGCGATATTGTTACCGGTCTTGGCTATGAACCAACGCCGGAAATATCGCAGATGGTTGACGAAATTAACCTAACCGACAAAGGTATGCGCATTATGAAGGCCTCGCTCCCTGAACTCCAAGACGCGGATAACTTCAATGATAGCTGCGCATCTGACGAGGCTGACACTTCCTTGCTCGGCTGTTACTATAATCGTAAAATCTACATCTTTAATATCGAAAACGAAGAGCTCAATGGCGTACGTCAAAGTACGCTCGCGCACGAGTTGCTTCATGCGGTCTGGGAGCGTTATCCTGATGACGGAATCGCTGAAGAGCTCGACGTTGTTTATCGTAAATATCGCGACGAGCTTTCGGAGCACATGTCTCATTATAGTGACGACGCGCAGATTGACGAACTCCATTCCGTCATTGGCACACAGCTCGACGACAGCAAGCTTAGCGAAAAGCTCCGCGCGCACTATGATGAATATTTTAAGAACCGCGCCGAAATCGTGAAATATTACCAGCTCTACGAAGGGAAATTCGAAGAACTCAAGCAGCAAAACGAGCAGCTCAAGCAGCAAATCGACGCGCTAACCGCCGAAATCGAGACGCTCTCCGATAACTACGAGCGCACTGTCGATACACTTAATCACGACATCGATCTCTTCAATTCACGCGCTCGCAATGGCTACTACAGCAGTAATGCTAGCTTTCAGACTGACCGCAACCGTCTGCTCGATCGTCAAACTGCCCTCGACGAAGATTATGAGCAAATCGTCCAAAAAGTCGACGAAGTGAATGTGCTAATCGAAAAATACAACGAAAACGTTAATCATTCCAACGAACTCTACGACAGCATCAATAGTAAAGTAAAAGCCCCAGAGGAGGCACTCGGAGAATAAAATGAAAGGAGAAATAATGAAAGATTACCTCGTCCCGACCGTAATCGAGGAAAACAATCGCGGCGAACGCGCCTACGATATCTATTCGCGTCTTTTGAAGGAGCGCGTCATCTTCCTCGGCGAAGATGTGAATTCACATACAGCCAACCTCGTCGTTGCGCAGCTCTTGCATCTCGCCTACGAAGATCCAAAGAAAGATATCAAACTCTATATTAACTCCCCAGGCGGCTCCGTCTATGATGGTCTCGCGATTATTGACACGATTAACTATATCGAGCCAGACGTTCAGACAATCGGTATCGGTTTGCAGGCCTCGATGGGCGCCATGTTGCTTTCGAGCGGTACGAAGGGCAAGCGTTTTGCGCTCCCGAACGCGCGCATCATGATTCATCAGCCAAGCTCTGGCACTGAAGGTAAAATCACCGATCAGGAAATCGCCCTCAAGGAAGGCATCTACCTCAAGAAACTTCTCGCCGAAATGTTCGCCAAGAATACTGGCAAAAAGTATGAACAGGTCGTCAAAGATATGGATCGCGACAACTGGATGTCGGCCGAAGAAGCCAAAAAATACGGCATTATCGACGAAATCGTCGGCGCTTAATCCCGAAAAGCGCATGAAAAAGGACGCCAAAGCGGCGCCCTTTTTATTTTTCATCTCTCGAATTTATTCGCCTCCTCTCCAAAGCATAATCGGCATATCATTGACAAAACGGCGAAAGTATGATAAAATAGTAAAGATTCGGCCGCGAGCCGAAGTCTAGATCTTTAAGATGACTGTTTTTTTGAGGAGGGTTCTTATGTTTTTTGTAGTTTCTTTCATTGTTGGCGCTATTATTTTCCATTTCGCACCGGGCCTGCTTGACGGATTTGATGTCGCAGAGGTCACTTGGCGGACATCGCTAGGTTTCAGCCTCGTCTTTAATATCACGCTATGTGCGATCGGGTCCCTCGTTACCCTTATTATTCACATGATTCGGCGTTCGGTCGCACCGGCGAAAAAGCAGCTCTCAAAATCATCTGGGCGGCTCTTGTCGGCAATCTCTTATGGCATTTCCAGCCTCATCGCGTTGCTTGTCGCTGAAAAATTATGTACGTTCCAGATTTCCGACTGGCAAACCAGGATTATCCTTGCGATTTCTCTAACCACGTCCTCCGTGGCTTGCTTCATTTGCGAGTTTATAAAATTCCGAAAAGAAGAAAAAGCCACTCTCAACAATCCGGTCTGCAGCATCCGAAAGGATGTCATTTAAGAACAATCATCCACTACCCGCTCTTCGGAGCGGGATTTTTTTATGTAATTATTATTAGGATTCCGCAAGTCTATCTTGCTTATGCTTTATGTCTGTCGGTGCCATGCTAAACTAGAGATATGGTAAAAGCGAGGTCAAAATTTGTATGTCAGAGTTGCGGGGCGAGCTATGCGAAATGGGCTGGCCGTTGTGAGAACTGCGGCGAGTGGAACACTTTGTTAGAGCAGGCCGCAAGCGTTGAGGCGGAAGCGAAAAGCGCGGTGGCGCGCGGTGCAGTTTCTGGCAAAAAATTGGGCGCAGTCTCAATCAATACAATTGAAGCCTCGGACGCGGGCAGTCGACTTTCGACGGGCTTCGCGGACTTAGATAATGTCCTTGGTGGTGGTATTCTGCTCGGCGGCGTCGCGTTATTGGCTGGCCAACCGGGCATGGGCAAGTCTACGATTTTAATGCAAATCTGTGCGGAAATCTCCAATCAAGGCCACAAGGTGCTCTATGTTTCTGGCGAGGAATCCGCGGGGCAGGTAAAAATGCGTGCGGTGCGCCTTGGTGCGGCGAGCGATAATTTGCATTTTGCTAGCTCTTCTTCTGCGAACGATATCGCGAAGACAATCGAAGAGGAAAACTATGAACTCGTGATTGTGGATTCGATTCAAACTTTGAGTATGGCAGAGATTAGCTCGGCGCCGGGTACGGTCAGTCAGGTTAGTAACTGTGGCAACCTGATTATTCGCGCCGCCAAGTCAAATAATACGGCTGTAATAATCGTCGGTCACGTTACGAAAGAAGGTACGCTTGCTGGCCCGAAAGTCCTTGAGCATCTCGTGGATGTAGTTTTGAATTTTGAAGGCGATCGTTATGGCGGCTTCAAAACGATTCGTGCAGTCAAAAACCGTTTTGGCTCGACGACCGAAATGGCGATTTTCGAGATGGCGCAGCAGGGCCTCGTTGAGGTAAAAAATCCGTCCGAAGCACTCCTTTCCGAGCGTCAAAATACCGATGGTAGTATCATCATGGCAACCATCGAAGGTGCGCGCCCGCTCCTTGTCGAGATTCAGGCGCTTGTTAATCCGACTAATTTTGGTTACCCGAAGCGCACGGCTTCCGGTTTCGATTTAAATCGCCTCAATCTGCTCGTGGCAGTACTCGAAAAACGTACGAAACTCAGCCTGCAAGACAAAGATATTTTTATCAATGTCGTTGGCGGCATGAAATTGAATGATTCGGCAGCCGATTTGGCAATCTGTATGGCAATCGCGAGCGCTGCGGCAGGGCGCAAGCTCGATGATAATCTAGTTGTTTTTGGCGAAATCGGTCTCGGCGGCGAAATTCGCTCTGTTATCGCGCCAGACCGCCGCATTGCGGAAGCGAAAAAGCTCGGCTTCAAGAATGCAATCGGCCCAGCAACTATCAAAGATAAGTTTGTTCTGCCAGTCAAAGACCTTCGTTCGGCGCTGGTAAAATATATGAATAATAAATAATCGAGAACTTAAATCAGCTCTTCGGGGCTGGTTTCGTATTGCAGTAACAAAGATATGATATATGCGTTTATGCTTTATGTTTTTTCATGCTATTATAAAAATAAGCACATTGTGGAGTGTGTGTGAGTAAAACATAGGAGTATTTTTGGATGGGAAAACTAGCTAGAATCTTTTCTGCGGTCATCCTTGCGCTATCTTCAGCGTTAGCGACCGTAACGTTATTAAACTCTAATGCCTATGCTGCATCCAGTGATTTTACCGTCGAAGCAGTTGAAGTGACGGCCAAATCCGACGGCGTCAAAGCGGAAATCTCCAAGCTCGACAACTCGACGATTCAGAGCAACGCGCGCTTCAATCGGCTCGACGATTCGGTAAAATTCCAGCTGACATTAAAGAACGCAACTGGCTACGGATTGACTATCGATTCAGTTTCGGTAGCGAACGAGAACGAATATATCGAACTCTCGCATGATGACCTTGCTGGCACAGAGCTAGCTGCGGGTGACTCCTTCGACTTTACTCTTCACGCTGTTTATACGAGTGCGATTCCTAGCTCGAATGCGCGCAATCAATCGCTCAATACGAAAATCACCATCTCCTATACCGATGAACGCGGCAATGAAGAAACCGCGGAAATTATCGTTACTCCAAACACCGGCGACGGCATCCTTAGTATCCTTGGTATTTTTGCCGCCTCCATCCTCGCACTCCTTGCAATCATCGTCTTTACTCGTCGCAAGCTCGCACATGGAAAACTCTTTGGCTTAGTCGCAGCCGTGGCTGCTCTCGGTATTCTTCTTCCTAGCGTCGCCTCCGCGAACGATGGCCTTGGCGAAATCCAGTTCACGAGCAACTTCGAAATTTACAGCAAACTTCATATATCGGTCGATGATGGCACTACAGTCCACGAGGGCGACATCGATTATGGTACGACTATCGGCGACCTTCTCGACGATGCTGACGTCCCGGGCTATATCTTTGAAGGCTGGAAGAACGAAGACGGCTCAGATTTTGATCCTAACGCGCCAATCACGGGTGACGTTAGTATTCATCCAGATTTGACGCCAATCAATTACACAATCGCAATCGATACCAACGGTGATGGCGATACTGATGTTGCTATCGATGCGACCTACGACCAGGACGCAACACTCCCGACCAATGAAGCAACCAAACCTGGCTACACGCCGAATGGTTGGACTGACGGCACGGCGCACTATGCTGACAATGATGCTGTTAGCAACCTCACGACTGAGAATAATAGCACTGTAAACTTGAACCCAGACTTCGAGCCAAATCACTTTGTTGTGCTCCTTGATTATGAAGGCGACGGCGAGGAAGATGAGAGCATTGACGTGACTTATGGTGCAGAGGTGCTTCTTCCGGCGAATACAGCAGAGAAGCCGGGCTACACGCCAAACGGTTGGACTAATGGCGCGAATCACTATGATGACGGCACGAACCTCGGCACTCTACTACTCGACAATGATGACGAAATTACTCTTTCGCCGGCCTGGACAAGGAATACTTATATTATCACGATCGATCCGGGTGAGGGTACCTTGCCTGGCGGCAATGAAATTAGTGGCCACTATGGCGACGAAGTCAATCTTCCGACACCGACCGCTCCGACCGGCAAGAAGTTTACCGGCTGGTATGACGATGAGGACAATAAGCTTGACTCAACTATTACGATTACTGACACGACGACTGTCTACGCACATTACCGCGACATTGCTACGGAAGCCGAATGGTGGAATGGCTCGTTGAATAATATGTACATGAAAGAGTTGAATGCAAATGCTACGACCTTTAAGCACTACGCGACCGACCCGCAGCCGGACGATGTATACTCGACGGAAAAGTACAAGGTTGTTTCTGCTCCGGAATCTCCAGCTAAGATTTATCTCTGGAATGACGAAAATGACGAGGACGCAATCAACTGGTGGACGGAAGCTACGACGATTCGTTTGCATCATCAATATGCGGGCGATATGTTTAACGGGCTCTCGAAGCTCGAGAATATCGATCTCTCTGGCGTCGATACGAGTACGGCGACCTCCTTCGCGAATTTCTTTAACAGTACAGCGATTAAAACTATCGATCTTAGCGATTGGAATACTTCCAGCCTCACAAATATGGCCAACATGTTCTCTGGGTGTGGGCAGCTAAAAACTGTTACTTTCGGTAGTGATTTTGATACGAGTAAAGTCACTAACATGAGCGGCCTCTTCGATGACACAACAAATCTTCAGAGCGTCGATACGGAAAACTTTGATACTGAGAAAGTAAGAAATATGGCATTCATGTTCCGCAGTAGTAGCATCGGCACATTGGACCTTTCTAACTTCTCGACGCCTGCTTTAACTAATGCGCAGCTCATGTTCTCTGGCGCCACCAATCTCACGACAATCTATGCAAGTGCCGACTTCGATCTTAGCCATGTTGCTGGCACGGATTATCATAACTTGGCATACGATTACAACATGTTCTTGAATACCGACTCTTTGGCTGGCGGCGCTGGCACGGCCTTCAGTTTCTCGAATCCAAGAGACAAGACTTATGCTCGCATTGACGATCCGGATAATAATAAGCCGGGCTACTTCACTAAGAAAAACGCTCGCTATGTCCGCTTTAATGCAAATGGTGGCGAGGGCTCTATTTCGAGTCGTTATATATCAACAAACAGCGCTGAATCTCTTCCGGCGAGTGGTTTTTCTAGGAGCGGCTATACCTTTTTGGGGTGGTCAGCATCTAGAAATAGCAGTATGCCGACATATGCTGATGAGCAAAGCATTATGGCCCCAGAAGGAGATGGCATATTGGCGCTCTATGCTATCTGGGGAGAAGGCTCATGGCACAAAGTGGCATATACGGGGCTTACGGATGAAGAATTAGTCAGTACCGAGAATCCCATTGTTTTTAAGGATAATTACACTACGAGCAATTGGATTAAACTGAATAATCCGACTCGCAAAGGCTATGATTTTTACTGGACCGGCGGAACGACCACTATGGCTAGTACGGCTGCATATATTCATGGTACGAAAGATTTAAACTTTGTTGCGAATTTTAGGCCAATTTCTTACGTGGTTAGGTATAACAAAAATGGCGACAATGTGAAGGGAAATATGTCTAACCAGCAGTTTACTTATGATGAGCAAGAGCGACTAAATGCTAATGCATTTACTCGAGATGGATATGTCTTTAAGGGGTGGGCCCGAACTGCCAGCGGCTCAGTAAAGTATACAGATAGGCAAAAAGTGCTCAATTTGGCTTCGACCGCTACTACGATTGATCTTTATGCGGTTTGGGAAGCAGAGTAATCTCTTGCAACTCTTCTCAATCTGTGGTAGAATAAGGCGTAATATGATTACTAAAGATAACAAGGCTAAGGCGATTGCGAAGCTTGCCCGTAGTGACAAGGATGTCGGTTCCCCAGAGGTTCAGGTCTCGATTTTGACCGATCGCATCAAGGAAGTTACCGAGCATGTCAAGGCAAACAAGCACGACTTTATGGCAAAGCGTGGCTTGATCCAGATGGTCGGCCAGCGCAAAAAGTTGCTCAAGTATCTCGAAAAGACTGATTTCGAAACCTACAAAGCAACTGTTGCAAAACTCGGTCTTCGCAAATAGTTCAAAATCTCCCCAAGAGCGGGAGATTTTTGTTGCAATAGAGTAAGTAAAGTCGCGTCAATCACGCCCCAAACCGCATAAAGCTGTGGTACAATATAATTAATATAAGCATCGGGAAAATGATAGATACCCTTTGCGGAGGTCTCGGCCAAATCCGCCACGGATACTTATTATTTTCCTGAGGAAAGGAAAAGATGGATATTATTAATCCGAGCGGCAAAAAGACATTCAAGATCGAAACCGAATTCTGCGGCCGCACCCTTGGTCTTGAGGTCAACCGCGTTGGCTTCCGCACGACCTCATCAGTACTCGTAACTTACGGCGACACTGTCGTTCTCGGTTCCGTTGTGGTTGGTACTAAGCCGGTAGTCCAGGATTTCTTCCCACTTTCTATCGATTACGAAGAAAAGTATTACGCTTCTGGCAAAATTTCCAGCAGTAAATTCATTAAGCGCGAAGGTAAGCCATCTGATAATGCCGTTTTGATTGGTCGCCTTATTGATCGTCCAATCCGCCCACTCTTCCCGAAGGGTTACCGTCAGGAAGTTCAGGTCGTTACGACGGTTTTATCGATGGACCCAAGCTTCCGCCCAGATGTCATCGCAATGATAGCCGCATCGAGCGCGCTCATGCTTGCAGGTGTTCCATTCGATGGTCCGATCGCTGGTCTCCGCATCGGCCGCGTCAATGGTGAATATCAGGCCTTCTTGAGCCCAGAGCAGCGCGAAGCTTCCGACCTCGACCTCGTCGTCGCTGGTAAAGATTCCGGCATTACGATGGTTGAAGCTGGCGCCAATGAAGTTCCAGAAGATGTTATTATCGGTGGTCTCGAATGGGGCCTCAAGATGATTCAGCCAGCTATCGAGCTCCAGAACAAGCTCCGCAAAGAAGTTGGCGTTGAAGAACTCGAATATAACCTCATTCTTCCAAGCGAAGAAGTTCAGGCTAAGGTCGACAAGTGGATGGAAGGCAAACTCGATGATCGTTTCCGCATCAAAAATACTATCGAGCGCAGCCAGCTCATTTCCGAGCTCAAGTATGCTATGCATGACGAATTTGCTCAGGAATTGACCGACGAAGAATGTGGTATTACCGATAAGATGTCTGACGAAGAAAAGATGACCACTCGCACCGAATTCTACGACGAACACTTCCGCTCTGATTATGGCGAAGCTTTCGAACTCGCCGTCAAGCGCGACGTTCGCAAGAATATCATCGAGAAGGGTGTCCGCCCAGATGGCCGCAAGCTCGACGAGGTTCGCCCGCTCAGCTCTCAGGTTGGCATTTTGCCACGCTGCCACGGCTCAAGCCTCTTTACGCGCGGCGTCACTCAGGCTATGAATATTGTGACGCTCGCCCCGCTCAGCTACGGTCAGCTCGTCGATACGATGGAAGTTACTGATGGTATCCGCCGCTACATGCATCACTATAACGCACCAAGCTACACGGTTGGCGAATGTGGTCGCATCGGTAGCCCAGGTCGCCGCGAAATCGGCCATGGCTATCTCGCAGAGCGCGCTCTTATGCCAGTTCTTCCAAGCGAAGAAGAATTCCCATATGCAATCCGCAGTGTCACCGAAATTATGTCCCAGAACGGTTCGACCTCGATGGCCGCAACTTGTAGCTCCTGTCTCGCCCTCATGGACGCAGGCGTTCCGCTCAAGCGCCCAGTCGCTGGTGTCGCTATGGGTCTCATGATGGATGGCGATAAGCCTTACGTCTTGACCGATCTTATGGATGCAGAGGATTTTGCTGGCGATATGGACTTCAAGGTCACTGGTACGACCGAAGGTATTACAGCTCTCCAGATGGATATGAAGGTTCACGGCTTGCCAGTCAGTGTGCTTGCCGAGGCCATTCAAAAGGCGCACAAGGGTCGCATGTTTATCATGGATCACATGCTCAGCGTCCTCGAAGGCCCACGCGATCACATCAGCCCATATGCTCCACGTATCGAGAAGCTCGTGATTAACCCAGACAAGATTGGCACGGTCATTGGTAAGGGTGGCGAAACCATCAATAAGATTACTGCCGAGACTGGCGCCGAGATTAATATCGAAGAATCTGGCCTCATTACGATTGCGGCTGCTGACACCGAGAAGATCGAAAAGGCCCTCAACTGGATCAAGTCGCTCGTCGAAGAACCAGAAGTTGGCAAAGTCTACACCGGTAAAGTTGTTTCTATCAAAGATTTCGGCGCATTCGTCAATATCCTTCCAGGCATTGATGGTATGCTTCACATCTCCCAGATTTCCGACAAGCGCGTCGCGAAGGTAACCGATGTTCTCTCGATGGGTCAAGAGGTTAAAGTCCGCCTCGAAGCCATCGACGACAAGGGGCGCCTCAGCCTCTCGATGAAGCACGTCGACTAAGATAAGCAATAGAGGGAAGCATTAGCTTCTCTCTATTTTTTATGGTATAGTAGTAGTATGGCAAAAAAGCGAGGCAGAAGAAAGAAAGAACCAGTAAATAAGCATGAGCTTCCTGGTGGTTTTTGGCGCCAAATTATGGCGTTCTTAATGATTGCATTATCAATTGTTTTAGTTGTAAGCTGGGTTTCTCAAGATTCGCCAGCGCTCAAGTTAGTTCACGATGGCTTGATTAAATTCATGGGTCGCGCGGCTTATCTCTTACCATTTATTTTGACTTACCTCGCTGTCAAAATTTTCCGCGCCCCAGATAACCGCCTCGATCCAGCCGTTTGGATTGCATCCGTTTTGATGATTTGCTGGTTCTCTGGCGTCTTGAGCGTGCCGGATTATGACGGCAATCGTAGTGGCGGCATTCTTGGCGATGGTCTCAATAGTCTTGCCGTGACGAATCTCGGCGCCGGCCTCGCAATCTTTGTTTATGTTATTTTGATTATCATCACAGGCCTCTTCATGTATGCCGCCACGCCGGCCGTCCTATTCCAGACGATTGGCAATATCTTTCGCACTAAAGCCGACGAAGATTCTGAGAACGCTCGCGTGATTCGTCGCAACTCTCGCAAAAATGATGACGAGGAAGAAGAAACTCCGCGCCGCCGCCTCGGTCTCAAGGTTAACAACAACGCTGCCGGTGATGGGGAAGAGGAAACGAAGCATCATGGCTTGCTCAAGAAAAAAGCTGCGCCAGAAGCTCCGGAAGCAAAGCCGGAAGTCGCCGCTGCGCCAGTTTCGCAAGGCGCCCTCACTGCGCGCACTGATCCAAACTGGAAGATGCCTCCGCTCAGCCTTTTGAATAAAAAGCGCTCGCCAGCTGATCCGGGCGACACCGATAAGAATGCTCAGATTATTACCGATACGCTCGAGCAGTTCGGTATCGAGGTCAACGTCGAAGAGGCAAACGTTGGTCCGCGCATTACGCAGTATACGCTTCGCCCGCCAACTGGCGTGAAGGTTTCCAAGATTGCTCAGCTCGACAAGGAGCTTGCTCTCGGTCTTGCGAAGGATAAGATTCGTATCGAGGCACCGATTCCGGGTACGCGCTCGGTTGGCGTTGAAATCCCGAACGAAAAAGCTGCCTCGGTCGGCCTCCATGAGCTCCTTCAGTCTCAAGAATGGCACAAGATTTGCCAAGACAAGCCGCTCGGTTTTGCACTCGGTAAGGATATTTCGGGTAAAACCGTCGTTGGCGATCTCGCGAAGATGCCTCACCTTCTCATTGCGGGTACGACCGGTTCCGGTAAGTCTGTCATGACGAACACTTTGATTACCTCAATGCTGTTCCATAATGCGCCATCTGATTTGCGCCTCATCATTGTCGACCCGAAGCAGGTTGAAATGGCTGCCTATCAAGACATTCCGCATCTTTTGACTCCTGTTATTACGCAGGTTCCAGAGGCCCTCAGCGCCCTCAAATGGTCCGTAAATGAGATGGAACGCCGCTATTCCGTAATGGCTAAAGAGCGCGTCAAGAATATCGTCGACTATAACGCTAAGGTCGCCAAGCAAGAGGCTGCCCGCATCAAAGAAGGCATCGAACTTACCGAAGAAGAGCAGGCGCAGCAAGAAGGCAAGATGCCGTACATCGTCGTTATCGTGGATGAGATGGCCGACCTTATGATGATGGCTGGCAAAGAGCTCGAAATGCTTATCGTTCGCATCGCACAGAAAGGTCGCGCTTCTGGTATTCATCTCGTGCTCGCAACTCAGCGTCCAGAAGTTAAGGTCGTTACTGGTCTTATCAAGGCGAACATCCCGGGCCGCATTGCTTTCGCCGTCAATAACAATACCGACTCCCGCGTCATGCTCGATATGGGTGGTGCAGAGAAGTTGCTCGGCTCCGGCGATATGCTCTTCCTCACGACTGAGATGATGGGTAAACCAAAGCGTGTTCAGGGTGCCTTCATTAATGATGACGAAATTAGTGCCGTGACGGACTATCTCCGTCAGCAAGCCCCGACCGACTACAACGAAGAGGTTATTTCTCAGCAAGTCCAGATTAAGGGCATGGATGGTGCCATGATGAGCGGTGGCGGCGGCGGTATGGCCGGAGGTGGCAGCCTCGAACGTCAAGCTGCGCAGGTTGCTCTCGAAAGCGGCAAAATTTCTACCTCACTCCTCCAGCGCAAACTCGGCATTGGCTACGGCAAAGCGGCGGCAGTGATTGATCACCTCGAAGAAATGGGTGTCGTAGGTGCTGCTCCGGGCGGCAATAAAGCCCGCGAAATACTAATTTCAAGCATGGATGAATTTGTTGAATAATAATGGAAGACTTCGAAAATCTTTGTAAAAAGGCGGCCAAACTCGCCATTGAAACTGATTCGATTACGACCAGCACTTTTCAGCGCAAGCTCGGCATTAGCTATCGTCGTGCCTCGCTTGTGATGGAAGTGCTCGAAGAAAACCAAATCATCAGCCCGGTTATCAACGGTATTCGTACTCCGATGATTTCTGACGCCTCGGCCGTCGTCATTAAAGTCCCGAGCCGCCTCGTCTCGCAGATTGAGCGCCCAGAAGAACCAAAAACGGTCACAAAAAATCTCGCCAAATTCGACGAGTATGGTCCAGAAATCTTCTTCGCGCTCGACCGCAAGCAGCTAGTCTTGCGCCGCGTTACGCTCCGCTTTATTAATGGCTGCATCATCAGCCCAAATTACCTCGTCAATGCTTTACGTTGCGGCACGAGCCTTGCCTCGCGTCTAATGTTGGCCTTGATGGATCTTGGAGTGGTCGGCTTTAAAGACGGCAAATTCTGCCTCCTTATTTCCGACATTGCCGAATTCGACGCCGCAATTTTGCGCGAAGATCAAATTCGTCATAATACGCCGCTCGAACTCCGCGCTGCACGCCTCGCCGTGATTTGCAACGGTATTCGTGGCGCCGCACTTCAGGAATGCTTCAATATTGGCTACTCGCGCGCCAACGAGCTCATGGATTATCTAGTTGATCATAAAGTCATTAGCGCCGATTCTCATCCAGACCGCAACCGCATCCTCTTCGTCGCGACTGCCGAAGAATACCTCAATAATCCCCCTGTGGGTGCGTAAGATTTTTCGCTCAAATGAGCCAATAATAATATTATAGCATAACCGCTATAAAAAGTCAAACAATAACGCTAATCTATGGTAGAATATATTTATGAAACTAAGTCAATCTTTCGTCAAAACTATTAAAACTACGCCAGGCGACGAAGTCAGCGAGAGTGCCAAGCTTTTGTTGCGCGCCGGCTATATCTACAAAGAAATGGCGGGAGTTTACGACTATCTTCCTCTTGGCATGCGCACGCTTGAGAATATTATTCAAGTAATTCGCGAAGAAATGAACGCACTCGGCGGTCAGGAGCTTCGTATGACCAGCCTTCAGCCTCGCGACAACTGGGAAGCCAGCGGTCGTTGGAGCGATGACGTGATGGATGTCTGGTTTAAGACCAAGCTTAATGCGGGCGGCGAAGTTGGCCTCGGTGCAACGCATGAAGAGCCACTTACGCACCTCATGAAGACCTACATTTCCAGCTACAAAGATTTGCCGGTCTACGCCTACCAGTTCCAGACTAAGTTCCGTAACGAGCTTCGCGCCAAATCCGGCATCATGCGCACGCGCGAATTTATGATGAAAGACCTTTACAGCTTTAGTAAAGACCGCGAAGAGCACGAAAAATTCTACGAGAAGTGCGCCGAAAGCTACAAAAAGATCTTTAATCGCCTCGGTATCGGTAATGACACTTTCCGCACTTTCGCGAGCGGTGGCGCCTTTAGTAAGTATTCTGACGAATTCCAGACCCTCTGCGAAGTCGGTGAAGATATTATCTATCTCGACCGCGAAAAAGGCATTGCCGTGAACGAAGAGGTCTACAACGACGAAGTTCTCGCCGATCTCGGTCTCGACAAGTCCAAGCTCGAGCAGTGCAAGGCGGCTGAAGTTGGCAATATCTTTACGCTCGGCTATCGTTTCTCGGATGCGCTTGATCTTACCTATAATGACGCCGACGGCAAACGCCAAAAGGTCTTCATGGGCAGCTACGGCATCGGTCCTAGCCGCGTCATGGGCGTAATCGCAGAAAAACTTTCCGACGAACATGGTCTTGTCTGGCCAGAAGAAATCGCCCCTTACAAGTATTACCTTATTGGTATTGGTGAACAGGGCGAAAGAGTCGCCAACGAACTCCACGATAAAGCTCCAGAAGACGTCATTCTTGATGATCGCAAGAATGCTCGCAATGGCGAAAAATTCGCTGATGCAGATTTGATGGGCATTCCATATCGTGTTGTGGTAAGCGATAAGACTCTCGCCGAAAACAAAGTTGAGCTCAAAAATCGCGTTACTGGCGAGACAAAGCTCTTGACATTAGCTGAATTCCAAAATAAACTAGCATAGGTAGAATATTATTAACCCTGCGAAACAAACAGTAATTGCAGAGGAGGAATTATGGCTAAGGTGGTCAATATTACCGCCGAGGGCCGCAAGGATCTCGAAGACGAGCTTGCAGCTTTGAAGGCTCGCCGTCCTGAAATTGCAGAGAAGATTGCACTTGCGCGTTCATACGGTGATTTGAGTGAAAATGAAGATTATACTGCTGCTCGCGGCGAACAGAAGGTCGTCGAGGGTCGCATTCTTGAAATTGAAGACATTTTGCTTCATGCCAAGTTGATTAAGACTGGCAAGAAGTCGAAGGTCGATATGGGCAGCACGGTTACCTTGGATGGTGCCGGCAAAACCAGTACTTACACATTGGTTGGCGCTGTTGAAGCAAACCCACTTGAGGGTAAAGTCAGCAACGAATCCCCAATTGGAAAAGCAATTTTCGGCAAAAAAGTTGGCGATGAAGTCAAATTGCCGAACGGAAAAACCTTTAAGATTGCAGAAATCGCTTAATCTTTTCGAAAATTCGTACGAAAAATTGCTTGCCAATTGAAAAATCGTACGAATTTTTTGTGCGCCAAACAAAAAAGCAAATTAAAAGAAAAGGATAGTAAAGTTTTTATGCATAAGCATAAAACTGCTAAAATAGAAATATATGTCTGATAAGAAAATAGACAAAAAGGAGCGGCGCAAAGTAACGCGGCGCACCTTGCATTACTACTTTCGCGTGATGCGAAAATACAAATGGTACTCACTTGGCACGGCGATTGCGACGCCAATCGTGGTTCTCGTGCGTACCGCATTAATTCCGCTCATTTTTGCGGATATGATCGATGTTATCTCTCAGGGCATCGAAGCAGAACAGATTGTCCCGGTCTTGCTCCCGAAGGGCATCGCCTTGATCGGTTGTCATCTTCTCGCGAGCTGTATTCTCGGCTGGCTCCGCATCTACTGGTGCTGGAAGATGGAGCTCTTTGCAATGTATGACCTTGCGACGACCTGTTTCGATACGGTCTGCTCGCAGTCAATGAAGTTCCACAGCGACCGCTTCTCGGGCTCGCTCGTTTCGCAGCTCAACAAGTTCGTGGGCGCTTTCGAACGCTTTTTCGACGTGATGATTTTCGACGTTCTTTACCTCATCTCGATGCTGACCTCGATTTTCGTCGTCCTCTTTGGCCGTGCGCCGCTCTTTGCGGTTGGCCTCTTGGTCTTCATCTGTCTCTATGTTCTCTTTGCGGCGCTCAGCTTCAAGAAGATTTCTCATCTCAGCAAAGAATGGGCCGAGGCAGACAACAAAGTTACGGGTCAGCTTGCTGATTCGGTTTCGAACATTCTTTCGGTGAAATCCTACGGTCGCGAGTCGCATGAGCGTCATCGCTTTGCGAACTTCAACCGCGCCTCATTGAACGCTGGTCAGGCTCAAATGCGCGCCACGATGAAGCGCGACATGGGCTTCAACTTCGTAAACATTGGTATCATCGCGATTATTGTCACCTTTATGATGATTGGCCGCCCGATTTTCGGCCTCTCGGTCAGTACGCTTATCCTGATCGTAAACTATTCGACCTCGGTCATGGGCGAGCTTTGGGATGTGAACAATATTCTCAAGAATCTCAACCGTGTGTTTGGTGATTCCTACGAGATGACGCAGATTCTTGATACGAAGGATGATGTGCTCGACAAGAAGGGCGCGGAGCCGCTCAAGGTCAAGCGCGGTGCAATCAAGTTCAATAACATTCGCTTCAAGCACGCCGACGCTAAGGAAACAATCTTCGACAACTTTGACCTCGATATCGCACCAGGCGAGCGCGTTGGTCTCGTCGGTGTTTCTGGCTCCGGTAAGACAACCCTCACGAAGCTTCTGCTCCGTTTTGCGGATGTTCAGAATGGTGAAATTCTCATCGATGGCCAGAATGTTTCCGAAGTACAACAGGTGTCGCTCCGTGAGAACATCGCCTACGTGCCTCAGGAAACCACGCTCTTCCATCGCACAATTTCCGAGAACATCGCCTATGGCAAGCCAGATGCGACGGAAGCTGAAATCAAGCGTGCTGCCAAGCTTGCAAATGCACACGAATTTATTGTTAATATGCCAGACGGCTACAATACGATGGTTGGCGAACGTGGCGTGAAACTTTCCGGTGGTCAGCGCCAGCGTATCGCGATTGCGCGCGCCATTCTCAAGGACGCTCCAATCCTCGTTTTGGATGAGGCGACCTCGGCACTCGACTCCGAATCCGAAGCGCTCATTCAAGATGCGCTTGAGCGCCTCATGAAAGGCCGTACGAGCATCGTGGTTGCACACCGTCTCAGTACGGTTGCAAGCCTCGATCGTATCATTGTACTCAAGAACGGCAAGATCGCCGAGCAGGGCACGCATGAAGAATTGCTCAGCAAGCACGGCGCCTACAGTCGACTCTGGTCGCGCCAATCTGGAGTCTTTACGGAACAAGACTAGATATGAGTACCAAACAAGAAGCCCGGGCCTAAATGCGCCCGGGTTTTCTGTGTTATAATTTCCTCATGATAAAGCGCGCAACAATTATCTTGGTAACTATTTTTATGGCGCTCGTCTCTGCGACGCCGGTTTTTGCTGAATCAACTATCGATGACAGTATCGATTCTTCGACTTTGCGGGGTAGCTTTACGCGTGATTTTAAAACCTATGACTACATCATCGATGATTACGACATCAATGTTAATGTGGCCGAAGATAACAGTTTGCGCATTGTCGAAAAGATTAAGGTCTTCTTCACAAATCAGCATCACGGCATTATTCGCAAAATTCCAATCGTAAATCACTTCGATCGCGATGGAAAGACCACGACGGCGCGCGCTAAAATTAGGGATATTTCGGTCGATGACAAGTTCACTGAATCTCGTGAGGGCGAAAACTATCATATTAAGATTGGTGACCCTAACGTTCTTGTCGACGGCGAGCAGAGTTATACAATTTCCTATACCTACAACATGGGTCGTGACACGCTCAAAGATTTGGATGATTTGTATTTGAATATTGTCGGCACGCAGTGGGAAGTTCCGATTAGCCATGTTCGCTTTTCTTTAACGATGCCGAAGGAATTTGATTCGGAAAAGGTATATTTCTATTCGGGCGCCCTAAAATCGACGCGTAACCTCCACGTCAACTACAAGGTTTCCGGCCAGACGATTACGGGTGAAAATACGCAAGTTTTGGCACCTGGCGAAGCTGTCACTGTGCGCATTTTGCTACCTGACGGTTATTTCGTCTATATTCCTCCGTATCAGCAGGAGCCGCTTTCGTTGCTTCTGTATATTATTCCGATTGCGGCCGTTGTCTTTAGCTGGATCCTGTGGGCTATCTATGGCAATGATAAATTCGATTTTGCGGCACCTTCCTCTTATCCGCCAGAAGAGCTCAGCTGTCCAGAAATTGGAATTATTATGAAGGGCTCGGTCTCTACTGATGATGTGATGGCGATGCTTTTCTCACTCGCAAATCGTGGCTACATTCGCATCGTCGATAACCCGCAGACTAGCAGCGATTTTAATGTTGTTCGCATGAAAAACTATGACGGCAACAATGAACTCGAGCGTCAGTTCATGGATGGCTTGTTTGCGAATGCAATCACGAATAAAGAACGTCTCGGCTTCTCGGCCGAAGATGCAGAAACCGGCATGGAAATTAAGGACGGCGGCGAGGCGATGGTGACCTCAAAGAAACTGCAGAAGTCCTTCTATAAAACTGTCCAGAAAATTATCAAAAAGTCGCAAGAATATCGCTCGCGCTATTATGAGGCGAATACGACAGTTCCGCGTGTTTTGGCGGTTTTTGCGGCGCTTGCTTGTGGTGCTACGGCGGCAGCCGCGGTTAAAATCAGCGGTTCGCTCGAATTTGGCGAGCTTGCAGCGATTGCTTTTCCGGCCGCGATTTACCTAGTCTTCATCTGCTCGATTATGAGTTTGAGGGGTGCGGCGCGCGTGATTGGCATGTTTATCGTGCTCATGCATGCAACTATTCTGCTTGGCGCCATGTGGGTGGCGATGTCGGTCGATGTCTTAACGATTGAGCCATACTATCTCTATGCCATTGTTCTTGATTTGCTTTCCGCCATTCTCTGCATTATTGCGGCTGTGTATATGTCCAAGCGCAATAGTCTTGGCGAACGCTACTATAGCCACATTCGCGCCTTTCAGGACAATCTTAAGCAGACCGCATCGGGCAGACTTCATGATATGGCGGCAGTCGATATGCGCTATGCTTACGATATTCTCCCATACGCCTTCATGTTTGGTTTGACGGCGAAATGGATGAAGAAATTCTCCGATGTAATTAAGACTCAGCCGCCAGAATGGTATTCGTCGGATCATGATAGCTTCGACATGAGACACTTCAATAATATCGTGCGCTATGGTGTATCTTCGGTTTCGCACTCGCCGTATTCATCTAGTGGTGGCAGCTCATCGGGTGGCAGCTCTGGTGGCGGTTCGTCCGGCGGCGGTGGCGGCGGCGGAGGCGGTTCCGCCTGGTAAAGAATTTTAGCGTCGGTCTCGGCCGACGCTTTTGCGTCATCGACAGATTGGCTAAAAAATGTTAAAATATGTCTTATGGCAACTCTAAAAGATTTTCGCGATGAGAGAATTCGCAAATTAAACGAACTGAAAGAGGCTGGAATCGACCCATACCCGGCGCATTCCAACCGCGATACAAAGATTAAAGACATTTTAGAGAATTACGATAAGTTTGCTGATAAGCAGGTGTGCGTTGCGGGTCGCATCGCGAGCATCCGCAGCTTCGGCAAGCTAGCTTTTGTTGTCGTCGAAGATGACTCCGGCAAAATCCAAATTTTCTTGAAGGATGATGCTGCTAAGTTTACCAAGAAGCTTGATACGGGCGATTTTCTTGAGGCTACCGGTACGGTTGGTCGCACGAAGACTGAAGAGATTTCGATTTTCTGCGATATGCCTCGTTTGCTCACGAAGGCTCTCCGTCCACTTCCGGGCCGCGACGGCTTTACGAATAAGGAGGAGCGCCTCCGCCGCCGCTATGTCGATATGGCGGTCAATCCAGAGGTTCGCGAGCGCTTTATTCGTCGCAGCAAGTTCTGGACCGCTACGCGCCAATTCTTGAACGACCATGGCTTTATCGAGATTAACATTCCAGTGCTCGAGCTTACGACCGGTGGCGCTGACGCTAATCCGTTTGTCACGCATATGGATGCGCTTGACCAAGATTTCTATCTCCGTATTTCGCACGAGCTTCCACTCAAGCGCTTGATTGGTGGTGGCTACGAGCGTGTTTATGATATCGGTGTCCGCTTCCGCAACGAGGGCATGGATGAGGAGCATCTCCCAGAGCATATCGCGATGGAATCCTATGCTGCCTACCAAGATTACGAAGACGGCATGGATCTCTATGAAGAGATGATTAAATATGTCTGTAAAGAAACTTGGGGCACGCTCCAGTTCGAACATGACGGCATGAAGGTTGATCTTGACTGCAAGTGGCCACGCATTAGTTACGCCGACATTATTAAAGAAAAGTTTGATATTGACGTCTTTAACCCTGACCTCGACCGCATCAAGCAAATCTTGCGCGAGAACAAGGTTAAATATGATGACTCGATGGGCGCTGGCCGCCTCCTCGATTATCTCTGGAAGATTATTCGCAAGGAATCTGCTGGCCCATTCTGGCTAATTCATGAACCAGTTGAGCTTTCGCCGCTTGCGAAGAAGCATGAAGCTGACCCGCGCGTTACTGAGCGCTTCCATCCAGTTATCTTCGGCACTGAGATGGGCAATGGTTACTCTGAGTTGAATGATCCACTCGATCAGCTCGCACGCTTTGAAGAGCAACAGGCTATGCGCGATGCCGGTGATGATGAAGCGCAGATGCTTGATATGGACTTTGTTGAGATGCTTGAGTATGGCATGCCGCCAACCTGCGGCTGGGGCAACTCTGAGCGCAACTTCTGGCTCTTCGAAGGCGTCTCTGCTCGTGAAGGTGTTCCGTTCCCGCCAATGCGCCGCGAAGCGAACGATAATCCGGAAAAATAAGCCGAAAATCAACGAAAAATGCTCCAAACGGGGCATTTTTTGATAAAAAAGTCCAAAATGTTAATAAAAATTGCGCAAATGTCCGCTCTGGTTGGTGGTTAAAAAATGTTGCGTGGCTTATAATTGAGCCATAAAAATTAACAAAAGGAGCAAAAATGAATTTGCCTGAAAGATTAATGAAGCTGAGGAAGGCGGCAGGTCTTTCTCAGGAAGAGGTGGCTGACAAGCTCGAAGTAACTCGCCAGACCGTCTCGAAGTGGGAGACCGGCCAATCGAGCCCAGATCTCGATAAAGTCCTTCCGCTCTGTGAACTATATAATGTAACGCCTGACGAGCTGCTACAGAACGGCGGCATGACTGATAGTGACGATTTATTCGTCGATACCGAGCAGCGCCGCATGGTCGAGGAAGAGAAGCAGCGCTCAAATAAGAAGCTCTGTGGTGTTCTCGGCGGCTCACTGCTATATGTAGTTGCGATTGCGTGGATTATGGTCTCAATTCCAGTCCTCCACTTCAATCCAGTCGCATCCAGCGCGGTAATGCTGTTAATTATCGCCATTGCGACAATCATTATCATTTATTCCGCGATTGCTTTCCGTAAAGTTAAAGAAGTTAAAAAAGAAATTACTCGCGAAGAGAAACTCTATAAACAGATCGACTCTGTCCTTAGTGTAACTACGCTCGCTGTCTATCTAATCGTCAGCTTTACGACGATGGCCTGGCATATCACTTGGATCATCTGGATCGTCTATGCGCTGCTTGGTGAAATCGTGAAGCTTGTCATTGATATTAAAATGGGTAAGGGGGGTGAAAATGAAGAATAATACTGGCAAGATTGTCCTGATCGTCTTGCTCTCCTTGCTGAGTCTCGGCATGGTTGCTATTCTAGTTATCGCCCTAACGCAGCCTTTCAATTTCTCCTTTAGTATCGGCAGCTTTTCTAAGGAGAGTGACCGTCTAGCCTTTGAGCATGAGTATAGTCTCGAGGAAATCCAGTTGCTCAATGCAAAAAACGATGCCGGCAACCTAGAGATTTCTGATAGTAACACCGATAAAATTAAGCTAAAAATCTACAACGAAGAAGAAGGTCAGACGACAGTCAATCATCCGGACAATGTTCTCGACATGGATGTTAAGTCCAAGAGCTGTAAAGGCTTCTTCGTCGAGTGTCGCGTCGCTCGCGTCGAACTTGAAATTCCGCGCAGCTATGCTGGTAAGATAAACCTCGAATCGGATGCTGGTAACATTAACATTTCCACGCTCCCAGAAGCGGAGATTGTCGCCAAGAGCGATGCTGGCAATATCAAAATCGTCAAGGCGAAGAGCATTGATGCTGAGCTAAATGCCGGTAATATTAAGATCGAAGAGGCGGAAAACGCAATCATCGATATCGATGCGGGCAACCTCGAAATCGCAAAGTGTACTGGTTATCTCAAGATTAACTCCAATGCTGGCAATACGAAGGTGAAGGAGCTTGCCTTGACGAAAGACTCTTATATCGAGGCAGATATGGGCAACGTTACTGTGGATCACGCCGGTGATGTTCGTGTCGAAGCTGATGTTGACATGGGTAACAAGAATATCGAAGGTGGCAATCCAAACGCTGAAATCGTTCTTCATGTAAAGAATAATCTCGGCAACATCACTGTTCGCTAAAACCAATCAATAAAAAAGACCCCGGCCAAGCGTCGGGATCTTTTTTATGTTATTTCTCTTCGATAGAATAGAGAATTTTCTTGAATTCGTCCTTACATTGGCTGGATTCTGTCAGTATATCGAAATCGAAACGATAGACGCGATCCTTGATGCTTGCAAAGTAATGATATTTTGGTAATTCTTTTGTGCCGCTCACGAAGCCGTACCATTTCAGACTATTCAAATCGAGCTCTTCTAATTCGCGCACGATTTCGCCTTCGTAGTCTTTGGCGACATTCTCGGCGTATTTCTTTGCGTCATAGAAACCGTCGACGACATAGATATTTGATTCGCAAACATTGAAGAAATCTGGCGTACCTTTGCGGACATACTTCGCGATATAATCCTGATCGCTGACATTCTTGAAGCCGCTCGGATAGTTGACCTTAATCATGTCATCGATCTTGATGTTTTTGTTATAAGTAATCACGCCGCTAACATATTCATTCTCTTTGCGCGTTGTTGGCGCCTCGCCGCTGCCGCCGCGCTTGCTGAGCATGATTGCGATAGCGCTGCCGCCGAGGCATAGAACGACCAAAACAATTACTACGACAATCAGCTTCTTCGCATTAAAACCACCTTGCGCCTGCGCCGCCGGTGCTACCGGGCTTTCGTTTTGTGGCTGAGTTTGCTGCTGAATCGGAGCTTGCGCAAAAACCGAGCCTGCCGCTTGATTTGGATTTGGCTGCGTCGGATTCGGAGCAACCGGAGGCATGCTATTTAATCCATTATTCTGACTCATATCCGAGCTGTCCATTTTTCTCCATTCGTTAAGCTTATGCTATCTATAGTATAGCATATATTAGAGCATGAAATTAGGCTGCTGCAACTTTTTATTGCTTATGCTTCGAATTGGAAAATTGCTACTGCATACTATGACGCATGGAATATAAAGAAACAGATTTAGAATCAGATTTTATCAAGAAGCTCCGGAATTTCGATGATGCGCCGGAGCATCTTTGGCAGTACGGCGAGCTACCGGAAGGGCGCGATCGTCGGAAGGTCGTGAGTATTATCGGTAGTCGGCGCTGTACGCCCTACGGAGAAGAGCATGCTTATCGTATCGCCTACCGCTTGGCGCAACAGGGTGTAATTATAGTGAGCGGCATGGCTTATGGTATTGACGCGGCGGCGCATCGCGGCTGTCTTGATGCTGGCGGTACGACGGTTGCGGTTCTCGGTACGGCAATTGATAACCTTTATCCTCGCAGCAATGAACCGCTTGCACGACGCATTATCGAGAATGGCGGCGCTATTATTTCGGAATTCCCAGTCGGCACCGTCACGGAGCGCTATCATTTCCTACAGCGTAATCGTATTGTTGCAGGCCTAGCTGATGTGGTAGTGATTGCGGAGGCTTCGGATCATTCCGGCACGATTACGACCGCTCAGCAGGCTCTCGATTATGGCGTGCAAACCTTCGCTATTCCTGGTAGCCTAGGCATGCCGATGTCGGCCGGTTGTAATCGGCTAATTTCTCAATCGAAGGCTTCAATTTATACGGATATTTACGACATATTCATCGCGCTTAAGAAGCTTGGTCGAGTAAAACGAGATGTGGATTTAGAAGGCCTAACGGAGGAAGAGGCGGCAATTATTAAGCAGTTGAAACGTGGCGTTATTATTGGCGAAACTATTATGCGGAATCTTAATATGACGGCAGGCGATTTTGCGCAATATATGGCAATGCTCGAGATTAAGGGCCTCGTTCTTGCTGAAGGATGTGATCGTTGGCTTTTGCTATAAACGACCTACATTTTGCTTCTCGCTTATGTTAAAATAAATACATAAAAGAGAGGGCAAACTAAGCATGGCAAACAAAGTAATGATTGTTGGTACCGGCAATGTGGGCATGAGCTTTGGCTATGCCTTGGTCCACCAGCGCACAAACGTGAATGAATTGGTGTTGGTAGACATTAACACGGCCGATGCCGAAGGTGAGGCAATTGACTTGCGTGATACGCTAGCGGTCTCGCCAAGCTATTTAAAGATTCGTAGTGGCAGCTACGCTGATGCTGGCGATTGCGATATTGTTGTAATCACGGCAGGCGTTCCGCAAAAACCAGGCGAATCGCGTATGGATCTTCTAAAGAAAAATGCGGCTATTTTCAAAGATATGATTGGTCAGATTATGGCCAGCGGCTTCGACGGTATTTTCCTCGTAGTCAGCAACCCTATGGACGTATTGACCTACTTAACTTGGCGTTATTCCGGCTTGCCGGCCGAGCGCGTCATTGGCTCCGGTACGGTGCTCGACAGTGCTCGTTTGCGCTATCGTCTCGCTGAACGTCTTCATACTCATCCAAAGAACGTCCATGCTTATCAAGTTGGCGAACATGGCGATACGGAGTTTGCGCTCTGGAGCTGTGCGAATGTTGGCGGTCAAGCGATTACGGACCTTATCGACGAGGAAGAGCTCGCCCAAATCGAAGATTACGCCCGCAAAGAGGCTTATGTCATTATCGAAAAGAAGGGTGCGACCTACTATGGCATCGGTAGCTGTATGGCTTCCATCGTAAACTGCATTCTCAATGACGAAAATCGCATTTTGCCAATCAGTAACTATGACGAATTGAGCGGCACCTACAATGGCTATCCGGCCGTGCTTGGCGCGAATGGCGTTGTCCGTCGTATTGGTCTCAAGCTTAGCGGTGAAGAGCAGAAGAAGCTCAATCGCAGCATCGAGACGATTCGTGACGCTATCAAGGAAGCAGAATCCTAACATGTAAAATTGCCGGCCAAAGCGCCGGCTTTTTGGTGCTGAAAAACCGCCCAACCAGCGGGCGGCCTAAAGCGTCAGTTTATGACGAAAATCGTCGTGGTGTTGTCCCCACGGTTAAATGTGCTAACGGGCACGTTCTTTTTGGCCTTTTTGATTTTCTTCCGGACGTATTCCTCGACGTATTCAAGGTTTGAATAGATGAGGATTCTATCCCCGTCGCGTGCACGTCTTGCGGCTATTTTTGCCATCTTCTTGATAACTACAGTTTTCTCGAAGATGCCGCAAAGGCGGAATCTTTTGTGATGTCCGTCGCCATAAATGGTGCGGAAGACTGCCATCGGGCTCGCCATCGAGTTTTTGGCGCTTCTTGCCAATTCCTCGGCGGCGCGCCTGCGTTTTTCACTCAAGCGGGCAGTGCAACTCTTGAAGCCGTCTCGTGTCGGAGTCTTTTCGTTAAGGTCTATAGCAAAGTACTTATCTCCCATAATTAAACCTCCTCGGTCTCTGGATTTGCGTTATGTCGCAGGGAGTAGGTCACAATTATAATACGAAGCCGGTCACCGCACAAGCATGGCGCAACTTGCCAAAAACGCCAATCTGTGCTATAATATAAGAATGGAATTATTTTCTGCGGTCCTCTTGTCGCTGATTTTTATTGAGACGACCGCAATTACATTAAAGACTTTCGGTAAAAGCGCCAAACTAGGCAAGAATTCGCGCCGCAAAGTCTTCGTCGATACTTCTGTCCTGATGGACGGTCGCATTTTGTCGGTTGCAAAAGCGGGATTCCTTGGTGACGAGGTCTATATTCCACGCTCGGTTATCCGTGAGTTGCAGCTTCTTGCTGACGGCTCCGACGCGGAGAAGCGCACGCGTGCCCGTTTTGGTCTCGACGTTGCGAACGATTTGACTCGCGAGGAGCTTGCGAGCGTTGAAATTTATGCCGATACGGACGACCGCACGAAGGTTGACGAGCGCCTCTTGCAACTCGCCAAGCGCTTCAATGGTCTTATCCTAACGAATGATTTTAACCTTTCCAAAGTCGCAGCCACCGAAAAAATCGATGCCATCAGCATCAATGATCTCGCGCAGGGTTTGCGCAGTGAATATTTGCCGGGCGATAAGCTCGTCGTAAAAATTGTCGGCGTTGGCAGTAACGCTCATCAGGGTGTCGCTTATCTGCCGGACGGCACGATGGTGGTTGTTGATAATGCTGATAAACTTGCCAACACTGGCAAGAAGGTCGAAATCGAATTCGTTCGCTATCTCCAGACTAACGCTGGCCGCATGATGTTCGCTAAGCTTTGCGTGAAGCCTGTCGCCAAGCCAGCTAAGACTCCTGAAAAGAAGTTGGCTAAGAAAACCCAAGGCACGCGCCGCCCAGTTAATAAAACTCGCCGCGCGAAAAGTAATAAAACGTCGAACTAAACGTTTATCCTTAGAGCATAAAGAACGGTCATACTAGAAGCGAGATTTGGCAAATAATGGCCCTAATAATCTTAGTATAAGAAATATCCACCGGTCTAATCGGTGGATATTTCTAGTTTGCAAGTAGCTATTGGTTTACTTTACGCCGCTACTGGCTGTTGCGGAATAACCTGCAGAATCTTTTACGGTAAAGGATACGTTGGTCGGCTTCGTGGTAGTTGTGTACTCGATTTTACCGCCACTTGCCGGTAGGGAGCCGCTCTCGACGACTTGTCCATTGACGGTGAGTGTGTATTCGCTCAGCTCGTAGCGACCAAAGGCAGCTGACGCGGAAATCGTCCAGCTCTTTGCTGGCACTGATCCGCCTTCGCCGGGACTTGTCGTAGTTTTCTCAGAGATACTGATGCTGGCTGTCGGTTTCGCATCGCCGCAGACGTGGACGTCGTCTTCATTCTCGGCATCATATTCGCTCGAGTAGAATACTTCCTTCTGCGTCATAGGATCAATCATTTTTGTAACGCTAACCTCTACGCGGGTTTCCTGTGGCGTACAATCAGTTGCTTTCTTTTTGCTGATTGAGTCAAAAACCATTGTTTCTGACTTGATGCTAGATTTTGACTTGTTGTACCAGCTTGGCCAGATATCGGTTTTGCCGTTCACGGTCAAGGTTTGCATGCCTGCTGGCTGCTGAATCTTCATGCCTGGCGACCAACGGCCGTCTGGTTGGTAGACTTCCTGGTGAACTCTATCAATGTAAGCAGCACTAATCTTGAAACAGACATTGTGATTATCGCTTGAAAGTGGACGGCCGTCGTGATTACCATTCCAAATTACCGTTGCAAGAACCGGAGAATAGGTGACAATCCAAGAGTCCTTTGCGCGACCGCGACCATTTTCGGTCGTACCGGTCTTAGCGGCAAACCAAGTCGTATTGCTATAGAAGCCAGGGGAAGTTGAAAGGCTGCCGAAGACGAAACGGCGTGCGCTTGCATCGGAAAGAATGCTCGTAGTCATATAAGCGGTCTGCTCGTCAACGACGCGCGTGCCTTCATTGTCGACCCATTCTTCGATTACGTCGCCGCTAGAATTCTCGATCTTTGTCCAATAGACCAAGTCCTTGTAAACGCCACCACGAGCAAGGCTAGCGTAGGCATTTGCATGCTCGACTGGGCGTACAGAACAACCGCCACCGATTGCCGCGGACAGGCCGGCGAACTCGCCGTTAGCGCAGTAAGATTTATCGCCAAGATCATGCGCGACCTTCAAGCTATTGTCGATGCCGTTGATGTGCAAGGCTTTGATTGCGCCGATATTCAGGGAACCTGCCAAGCTCTGGCGTAGCGTAATTAGGCCATAGAACTTACCGGACGCGTTACGGACCTTACATTTACCGCTATTACCCCTACAGTAAATCGCGTCGATATTATCATCCATCAAGAGGCTACCTGGGCCCCAGTTGACACCTTCGCGCTCCATAAAGAGTGGCGTGTAATCCAAGATTGGCTTGATTGAAGATGCTGGCTCGAGTAAGGAAGTTGTAGCATTCACCTGACCATAGCCTTCGCGATTCCAGTCGACACTACCGACCATCGCGACAACCTGTGCTGTTTCAGTATCAACGGACACTAACGAAGCGTTATCAGAGCCGTTGCCGCGGAAATATTCGCTACCGGTTGCAATGGCATTTTCTGCGATTCTTTGCGCACGCAAATCGAGCGTGGTTGTAATCGTGAAGCCGCCTTCGCGCATCGTCTTGATGCCATATTTTTCCTCGAGTTGAGATTTGACTTCGAGCACAAACCATGGCGCTAAGATGCCTTCGTACTGGTCGCTCTCTGGCGCAATTCTGGCAAGAATATCAACAGCTTTTGCTTCGTCGGCCTGTTCGCGCGTAATATATTCCATCTCGACCATCGAATCGAGTACCTTGTGCTGGCGCGCTAGCAAGGCTTCGTGACCGGCAGCATTATAAGGGTTGAGAACACCTGGGTTGTTTGGAACTGCTGCGAGAAGGGCGGATTCTGCCAAATCTAGGTCCTTTGCACTCTTATTAAAGTAAGTGCGCGCAGCGGATTCGATACCGTTACGGCGACCGCCATAAGGAGATTCATTAAGATATAGCGTAATCAACTGCTCTTTGTTGTACATTTTTTCGACTTCAATCGCCAAAATCATTTCCTTGATTTTGCGTGGAAGGCCGGAAAGCGTACGGTTCTTAGCTTCGTCGGAGAAGTAAACTTGCTTGATGAGCTGCTGGGTCAAAGTGGAGCCACCCTGAACATTGCCGCCAGTCAAAGTCACATAAGCTGCGCGAATCAAGGCTTTGAAATCAACACCCATGTGCTTGTAGAAGTTTTTATCCTCGATTGCGACGGTAGCTTGACGCATGTAGGTAGAAATATCAGCGCCGTCAACAACGAGACGGTAATCGCCATTACCTTTATCTTCCCAAAGCTTTTCACCGTTTCGATCAAGATAGACGTTTACGGTATTTTTAACGTGGCTAGCAAGCTCTTCTGGATTAATTTCGGCCAAATCCTTCTTGTAGTATAAGAATAGGCCGCCGATGCCGATTACACCGATAAGTACGAGCACAGCAAAAATCTTCAAGATTGTTAGCTGCCCGCGTTTTGAGAACCACCATTTAAATACGCGGTCCGGTCGCAACTTTGCGAAGAAGCGCAAAATTGGATTTTTTGGTAATTTTGCCAGCTCTTCCGCCTGTTTGCGGGCACGCTGGTCCTCCTTAACCTTTCTTTTGTAGGCTAAGTTTGAATAGAGGCTAAGATTTGATTTCTTGGCGCTCTTCTTTTTACTCGCAGTTTTTTCCTTCGCCATATTACTCAATTATACTACATTGCGACTTTTTTGCGCAAAACACGAGCATTTTACACCCCTAGCGAATTGAGGTAAAATATTACGTATTATGAGTCAATATAAGCCATTAGAAATCGAAGCAAAATGGCAAGAGCGCTGGGAAAAAGAAAAGCCTTTTGCCGCCAAAGACAACGATAATCGGCCAAAGATGTTCCTCGCCGAGATGTTTCCATATCCATCTGGCGCAGGTCTTCACGTTGGTCACGTGCGCAACTTCTCGATTGTAGACTGCTTGGCGCGCTACTATGCTCAAAATGGACTAAATGTGCTTCGACCGTTTGGCTACGATACTTTCGGCTTGCCGGCAGAAAATTATGCCATCAAAACTGGTATTTCGCCACAGGAAGTCACCAAGACAAATATTAATAACTTCCGCAAACAGGCCAAGCGTCTCGGCTACGCCATCGACTGGGATCGTGAAATTAATACTTCTGACCCTGAATATTACAAGTGGACGCAGTGGTGCTTCTTACAACTCTTCAAGAAAGGTCTCGCCTATCAAGCGGAGAGTTATCAGTGGTGGTGCCCAGTCGACCAGACCGTGCTTGCGAACGAGCAGGTCGAGAATGGTCACTGCTGGCGCTGCGGTACTGAAGTAGAAAAGAAGAAAATGAAGCAGTGGTTCTTCAAAATTACTGCTTACGCTGACGAATTGCTAGAAGAGATTGACTCGCTCGACTGGCCAGAGAAAATCAAAACCATGCAGAAGAACTGGATCGGTCGCTCTGAGGGTGCCGAGCTTGACTTTGCTGTCGATGGTTCCGATGAGAAGATTCGCGTCTTTACGACCCGCCCAGATACGCTCTTTGGCGCTACCTTCCTCGTTTTGGCGCCAGAGCATCCACTCATCGACAAACTTACGACCGAGAAAGTCGCCAAGAAAATGCAGAAATACTGCGCTGATTCGATTAAGAAATCTGAAATTGAGCGCCAAGAAAACAAGGAAAAGACTGGCGTCTTCACTGGTAGCTATGCTATTAATCCGCTCAACGGCAAAAAGATTCCGATTTGGGTTGCTGACTATGTTTTGAGCGGCTACGGTACGGGCGCTATTATGGCGGTTCCTGCACATGATGAACGCGACTTTGAGTTCGCGCAAAAGTTCGACCTCGAAATTATCAAGGTTATCGAAAAGCCAGAAGATGTCGATGATGATTCTGCTTGCTATCACGGCGAAGGCGAACTCGTTAACTCTGGCGACTTCAACGGTATGCAGAGCGCGGAAGCTCGCGAAAAAATCGTCAAATGGCTTAAGAAAGAGAAGATTGGTGAAAAGAAAGTTACCTACCGCATGCGCGACTGGTTGATTTCTCGCCAGCGCTACTGGGGCTGCCCGATTCCGATTGCTTACGACAAGAATGGTAAGGCCCATGCGATTCCGGAAGACCAGCTTCCAGTCATGTTGCCAAAAATTGACGACTACAAGCCAGATTCCTCTGGTCGCAGCGCACTCGCGAAGTCCGAAGAGTTCATGAACGTCACAATCAACGGCAAGAAGATGACGCGCGAGACCGACACGCTCGACGGTTATGCTTGCTCGAGCTGGTATCTCTGGCGCTATACTGATCCGCACAATGCCAAGGAAGCTTGGAGCAAGGAAAAAGTTAATTACTGGGCGCCAACCGATGTTTATTGTGGTGGCGACCATGCCGTTGCCCACTTACTCTATGTTCGTTTCTGGTGCAAGTTCTTCGCTGACGAAGGCTACCTTGATTTCCGTGAACCAATCAAGAAGCTTCTCTATAACGGCTACATTAACGCCCCAGATGGCAAAAAGATGTCGAAGTCCAAGGGCAACGTCATCGATCCGCTTGATGTTATTAATTCTGGCTATGGTGCTGACACGCTCCGCACTTACGAGCTCTTTATTGGCCCATACGATCAGGATGCCGCATGGAGCACCGAGGCTATTGGCGGTGTCTATCGCTTCTTGAACCGTTGCTATACTTTGACTTTCGACAAAGAATATAACAAGGATGATAAGAATCTTGTCATTCGCAACAAGACTATCAAGAAAGTCACTGAAGACATGCATCGTAACTACTTCAACACTGCTGTTGCTGCAATGATGGAGTATGTAAACGAACTTTACAAGACTGGCGCCAACGAGGATGATCTTATCACGCTCGCCCGTCTCTTGAAGCCGTTCGCGCCACATTTGGCTTGCGAAATGCTCGAAAAGCTTGGCGCTGACGATACTTGGCCAAAGTGGGACGAGTCTGCGCTCATTGCTGACGAGGTCGAGATGGTCGTTCAGGTTAATGGCAAACTTCGTGCTCGCATTATGGTTGCGGCCGAAGACGCCACTGATGAGGATAAACTTGAAGAGTTGGCGCTCGCCGACCAGCGCGTCAAGGCTTTCACGGATGGTAAGACGATTATTAAGAAGATCGTCATTCCGAAGAATCGCCTCGTAAATATCGTCGTAAAGTAAAACAAAAAATATCCCCGCAAGGGGATATTTTTTAAATGCTGAATGTTTTTATTGCGTATCTACGCAAGCGGTCGAATCGCCCTCAAGAATCATGATAAGAGCCATATCGTTCTTGCCTGTCGAGTAATCCACGAAGCCTTCCTCTGGATTGCATTTTGCATACAAAACCACGAACATATCATGTGTCTGAGAATATGAATCGAAATTAGTTTCAAAAGTGTAATCGTCCTGAGTATACTTGCAATGCGTTCCTTTCTTGCATGGATCGCAAGTAGTTGTGCAGAGGTCGCCTACGTAGAAGGCGTAGTTTTCGCCGTCTGGATCCTGGAATTGGCTCGCATCGCCGCCAGCTATAATATAGCGTTGCACGAAAGAATGCGACGGGAGCATTTTGTTGTTATCGAGGCTATTGTCGCGGATATATTTGAATGGTGGAAGCTGGTTATGGTTATTTGCTTTGTATTGCTCGATGGCAGTCATGAAACGCGTAAGGTCATTCTTGCGTTGAGTATTGCGTTGTGAACGCTGGAGCGCCGGCAAAGCGATAAATACCATCAAGAAGATAAGACCAGCGATTGCTAGTACGAGCACGACTTCAATAATGGTAAAAGCTTTTTTATTGTTAGCTTTGCTCATTTTTGCCTCTTAATGATTATCTATGCACATAAGTGCGCCACCTTCTTGGCGATAAACGATTGCGTTAATTTGTTTACTGCTGCTATAGCTCTCGCTTGCACTGCCATAGAAGACGACTTCGCCGGCACGCTCGCTACATTGTGCGGACTGATAAATCGTAAACCAGTGCGTTGGAACTTTGTGCGCTACGACCTCGCCGTCAGTATTTTTTGAATGGAGAACAATCGTTTGGTTTTGGTTGCCGTTTGGTGAATTATTTGTATAGCGAACATCGAGACCGTAAACGGTACCATCTGGATCGGTGAATTTATCGCTGCAGCCCTGGAATTTATAACGCGCACTTACACCGTTCGCAGTAACTAAATCAATATCATCTGTGCCGGTATCTTTATAATTTACTAATGAGCAGCTGTTGTCCTCGGTAACGTAGCGACGGATGAAACTCAGGATAGTGCTCTTGGCTTTATCCTTTGTGGCTACGGTCGGAATCCTCATGAATGGCGTTTCGCCATCATTATTGTCCATATATTCCTGGATGGCGGTCAGCAGCCTCGAAGCGTCGTCTTTGCGCTGTGAATTGCGTTGTGCTCGACGTAGTGCTGGAACTGCGATAAAAACCGCTAAGAAAATAAGGCCCGCAATCGCGATAACTAATACTACCTCGACGAGCGTAAAGCCTTTTGATGATTTTTTAGTAGTGTCTGCCATAAATCTCCTATCTTCGTTAATTATAGCATAAGCTTAGTTAGCGATGATATTTTGCTTGCCTGGCTAACTTCATTGGTTCTGGATTGGCCAAAATCCACTTTACGCAGAGCTCCGACAATCTTCCGACTTGCGCTTCGTCGCAAAAATCCCCATTGCTCGCAATAATCTTTTCGCATAGCTCCTCAGCTTCATTTAGGTCGTTCTGCTCGACAATTCCGCTCCTGAAGTATACCGGTAGCGCCTTGACCATAGCGACGAAATCGTCATCCCAGTTTATTCCACCGTTGTCTAGTAGCTCATAAGAAATGCGTCCGCTCAGGCGAATTACTTCGCCTTGAACGCTCTTCGCCTGACCTTTGCCAGGTACGAGCAGATCCCACAGCTCGTCATGCTGCGTCTGCCAGCGTTTCGATTTGACCGTAATAAGCTCCTTACCGTCGTGTTGCCGGCGTGGCGGTACAGGTTCGACGTCGAAAATCGAATAGAGCTCCTTGAGTGCCGCCTCTTTCTCATCGCGAAAACTCTCTTCCATATCATCGCGATAAAACTCGAAGTCCTGCCCAATTCGCACAATCTGCGCCAAAACGGCATTATCCACGCGCGCGTTATGCTCGAGCAATACTTTCACGCAGTCTCTCGCGCGATCAATATCGACATTCTGGACCTGTGAAAGCAGTAATAATAACGGCGAATAGCCGTGAATTTTTTCTTCAACATTCGCGCCGTTCTTGAGCGCTTCGGTCAGGGCTTTGGCATCAAAATGCTGAATCGCCGTAATCAATTCTTCGTTCATTTTAATTCCCGCTTGATTAGCTTGGCGTGCAAAACGACGCGCTCGGTCTTGCTGTAGCAGGTTGAAAGTGTCAATATACGATCGCTGCCGCTCACGTTTGTATGGAAATCATGCGCGCTCCTATCTTTGAGCATGTTCACGAAAGTACCAAACTCTTCGTCGCTATGAAAATTCGTCTGAATATAATCATTTGTAGTCGGGATGTGGTAGGTACTAAACACCTGCCAAAGCGCATTTTCGCTCTCGCTCGAGGTGCGCACGATATAATTATCGGCATTATTGAGCCAACCGCTCGACAAGATGTTGCGCAAAGAGCCGAACATCGTTGTATCATAACGGCCGTGCGCATAGACAATCATATTTTTGTCAGTTCCATCAATCTTGTTGCGAAAATCCGCAAACACCCAGCCCGCGCTATTGTAGCTTTTGTCAAAGGAATGCTTAAGATAGAAATCATTATTTGAGGTTTGCACGAACGGATAATTAATATTTGTGCCACCTACGCGAATCCAGCCGATTGTCTCCGGATTCATGCTTTTTAGTTCGGAGAAGTCCACGTCGAGCAGGCTCATCTTAATATATTTCCAGTAAAGACTCTCTTCCGGCTCGTCCTGCTCGATAACTTCTGTATTTTCATTATCTGGCTTCTCTTCGACGGTTGCTACTTCCTCGATTTCGCCGGAAGCTTCCTTTGTATCGTGCGAATCCTTGAGCCATTCAATAATTTTGTAGCCCGAATAGCAAATACCAACTACGCAACCGAGCGCAACAATGCAACTGATTCCAATCTTTATCCTCGATTTCGTACGGTGAATTTTCATACTTTCTAGTATAGTGACCGCGCCACAAAACCACAAGCGCGCCAGCCGCACAATGCGCATAGCTCAGGTTAAGAAATAGTCGTCTGCTACTTGCCAGATGGCTAAAAATATAGTAAACTAGAACGCAAGTAATATATTAATTTTAGAAGGAGCATTTTTACATGCCAGAACCGAAAAAGCAGAGCAGCCCACGCAAGACTGGTCTCCGCAGGAGCCATCTCCGCTTGAAGCTCGCTCGTAGCGTGAACAAGCACTCGCCTGTCAAGGCCTTTGAAACCGCCAAGAGCACCCCAAATCTTAAGCTCAAGGCCTGCAAAGCATGTGGCAGCAAGCCATGCACTTGTGACAAAAAGAACAAATAAAAGGGAGGTAATTTAAAGTGGCAAGTAATCGTCATCTCGGACGTATCATCGCGTTGCAGAGTTTGTATGAATATGAATTTCGTAGCAAGGCAGGCGACGCAACGGCCGACATTGATAGTATTGTCGCGAAAAATATTGAACCCTACGCCAAGGCGCTAGGCGACGTAGATTTTGTACACGATCTAAGTCGCGGTGTTTTTGAAGCCGCCGAAGAGCTCGACAAGGAGCTCCAGCCACTCGCGCCGGAATGGCCGATTTCTACCATCGCATCAGTCGATCGCAATGTTTTGCGTATCGGTTTGTTTGAGCTAACTCGCCGTAAAGACACGGTGCCACCAAAGGTCGCCATCAATGAGGCGGTCGAGCTTGCAAAGGCATTTGGATCGGACAATTCTTCGAAGTTTATCAATGGCGTATTGGGTACTGCTTATCGTAACATCGGGGGAGAGGAACAAACATCGCATGCAGAACCAAAAGCAACAAAACCTGCATCGCAAGCCGAATCAGCAGAAAGCGATGCCGCGGAGGGCTCCGAAGGCTAGTCAAAAGCCTCGAGCCAACAAGAGCTACGCGGCAACGCGCAGCTCGCAAACTAGCCGACGTAGCGGAAAGGCCGCGTCGAAAAATCGCAACGGCTATAAAGTTCCTGATGCTTTGCCGACGAAAAACTACAAGGAGCCAAAGCTCGAGAAGCTGCGTCAAGTAGTTTTTCGCAAAAAGCCAGAAATTCAGGAAATCGTACGCGAACCAACCGCCGGCGGTATTGTTTTTCGTGTCTCAGCAGATAAGCGCGACATTGAAATTTTGTTAATTCAAGACAGCAAGAACCGTTGGACGATTCCAAAAGGTCACATCGAGCCAGGCGAAACCGCCAAGCAAACCGCAATCCGCGAGATTGGCGAGGAATCTGGCCTCAAAAATGTCGACGTCTTGGCCTGGCTTGGCAAAATTCATTTCAAATATCGCCGCCTCGAAAAACTCGTCCTTATGACCACGCAGGTCTACCTCGTCCAGTCGCTCGACAAGAATGAACGTCCGACGAAAGAGAAGTGGATGAATGGTATTCGCTGGTTCAAGTTTAATGATGCGCTCGACGCCATCGAGTATGCTGACATCGAACGCCTCATGCTGATTGCGAAAAAGAAAATTCGGAGTGGAGAATTTTAATGAACAAAGAACAACGCGACGCCTACCTTGATTTTGCGAAAAACAAGTTGGGTATCGAATTTGATGATATTGAACTGCTAATTACGGCGCTCACGCATCGTTCCTACGTCAATGAACACAAAAAGACGGTCGTCGACCATAACGAACGTCTCGAATTCCTTGGCGATGCTGTTCTAGAGCTCGTCACTTCGGATTTTCTTTTTCATAACTACGACGAGCAAGAGGGCATTATGACCAGCTGGCGCGCCGCGCTTGTGAATACCGAATCGAACGCCGCCTCTGGCGAAAAACTCGGCTACGGTCCGCTCGTTCGCCTCAGCAAGGGCGAGCAGAATGGCTCCGACCGCGCTCATCACGTCATTATGGCAGACTGCTATGAAGCAATCATTGGCGCGATTTATCTCGATAAGGGCTACGATCGTGCTGCACAGTTCATCAAAGAGAATACTCTCTGCAAGATTGATGAGATTCTCGAGAGCGAATCTTGGCGCGATGCGAAATCTTACCTTCAGGAGCTCGCTCAGCGCTTTGACTCTGTCACGCCAGTTTATCGCGTCATGAAAGAGGAGGGTCCGGATCACGACAAGACCTTTACGCTCGGCGTCTATATTAACGAGCATTTGAAGGCGACCGGCATTGGCCATAGTAAGCAAGAGGCTCAAGTCAAAGCCGCCAGTGAAGCCATCAAGAAATACAAAAAAGAACATCCAGAAATCAATGCCAAGTATTCGAGCATTAGCCAGGGCAAAAACTAAGATTATCTTGAAAAACCGCCAAGAATAGGGTATAATAGCCAAAGTAACTAATTTTTTAAGGAGAGAAATGCTAGCGATTCGCTTACAGCGTAATGGCCGTAAAGCTTTACCGCTTTACAGGATAGTCGTCCAAGAAGCGCAACGTCACCCTCTTTCGGGTCGTATCGTCGCACAGGTCGGCAGCTACAACCCACATACTAAAGCAACCGTACTCGACAAAGAGCAGGTTGAAAAATATCTTAACAACGGCGCTCAACCAAGCACCCGCGTCATTCGTATCTTGACCAAGGAAGGCATCAAAATGCCAAAATGGGTCAAAATGCCAAACGAAAAGCACGCAGCTGCAAAGCACGCCGACAAGCTCCGCAAGAACCAGCCAAAAGAAGAAGAGGCTCCAGCGGAAGAAGCTACCGAAGCTTAATCTTGAAAAATCCACCTCGCTACTGGGGTGGATTTTTGTTGGCGAAAACAGATATAATATAAGCATGAGAATATTATTTTATGCCGCAAAATCCTACGATAAAGAATCGTTCGACGTGGTACTCGCAAAATATCCAGACATTGAAATTGATTATACTGATCATGAGCTCGGCCCGCGCTCGGCCGCTCTCGCTATGGGTTATGATGTTGTCTGTGCCTTTGTTAGTGCAAAGGTAAACTCGAAGACGCTTCAAGCGCTTGCTGGCCGCGGCGTGAAGGCGGTCTTGATGCGTTGCGCTGGTTACAATAATGTCGACCTCGAGAAAGCCAAAGAGCTTGGCGTAGCGGTAAAGATTGTCCCAGGCTATTCACCAGAAGGTGTCGCAGAACTCGCGATGGGTTTGGCGCTCGCAACGAGCCGCCGCCTCTGTAAATCATACAATCGCATTCGTGAAAACGACTACAGTATTGACGGTCTTTGCGGTCTAAACTTTTATGGCAAAACGGCTGGCATTATCGGCACGGGTAAAATCGGCGCCGCGATGTGCCGCATTTGTCTCGGCTTTGGCATGAAGGTGCTTGCTTATGATGTTTACGAAAATCCGGCACTCAAAGATCGAATCGAATATGTTAGTCTCGATAAATTGCTCGCAAATAGTGATTTTATCTCCATTCACTGTCCGCTGACGGAGAAAAATCATCACATGATCAATACTGAAACTATCGCAAAAATGCGCGACGGTGTGATTCTGGTCAATACCTCTCGTGGCGGTCTCATCGATACGACCGATCTGATCCGTGCGCTCAAGCAGGGTAAGTTCCATGGCGTCGGCCTTGATGTCTATGAAGAAGAGGCGGGTAATGTTTATGAAAATCGCTCCTGCGAAATGAATTTTAGCTCGACGACCTCCCGCCTGCTCGCCTTCCCGAACGTCGTGATGACTTCGCATCAAGGTTTTTATACAAAAGAAGCGCTCAACGCTATTGCTGAAACCACCCTCCAGAACGCCAAAGATGTCGAGAAGGGCCTGCGCACGGCAAATGATGTCGCATAAAAGATAGGCAAGATATACAATAGTCTTATGGATAAGTTTAACGAAATTCACAAATTAATCACCGAAAATCCGATTTTTAACTCGCTCGTCATTTTAATTATTTGTCTGATTTTCTACATAATCGCGCGCAGTATTCTGCGCAAAATCGAAAATCGCAATGGTAACACGAAGGTCATTCGTCGCGGTCGTACTTACGCAAACCTCGCCCGCAGTGTTCTTCGCTATATTTTCATTACGATTACAATCATCCTGATTCTTCAAGCAAACGGTGTAAACGTCAATTCGATGCTCGCTGGTATCGGAATCGCCGGCGTTATGGTGGGTCTTGCCGCGCAGGATTTCATGAAGGATATTATTCGCGGCGTCACGATTATCTCTGATGATTATTTCGCGGTCGGTGACATTGTAAAGTATGGCGACGCAGAAGACGAAGAAGGGCGCGTGCTCTCGATTGGTATTCGTACGACAAAGATTAAAAACATGCGCAATGGCCGCATCATTGCCGTTGCAAACCGCAATATCGAAAAGGCGGAGCTCGTCCCGGCGCGCACCTCGATTACTTTGCCGCTCCCGTACGAGCTCAAGGTCGCTGACGCTGACAAGCTATTGGCTGACATTGCTGCCAAGATTGCAACCGACGAGAACGTTACGGAATGTAATTATCTCGGCATTACGAGCCTCGGCGAGTCGGCCGTCAATCATCTCCTCGTCATTATGTGCCTTCCGGAAGCTCGCCTCAAGGCGCGCCGCGTCGCTTATCGCACCGCTTTGCTAGAGCTCGAAAAGGCCAATATCTCGGTGCCATATACTCAAATCGACATCCATAACAAAAAGTCCTAAATTATTCCCCAAAGCCCCAAAAAACGTATATACTTATAATATAAAAAATTAAAAAATGGAGAACCTATGTCCACAATAGATCAGCAATTCGTAGAGTATATCGTGAAAACTCTCGTCAATAATCCAGACAAAGTAAAAATTGACCGTACGATTGATGAAAAAGGCGTGCTTTTGAGCCTCGAAGTTGATCCAGAGGACGTTGGTCGCATTATTGGCCGCCGCGGCGCTACTGCTCAGAGCATCCGCACTCTTTTGCGCGCTCTCGGCACGAAGAATGACGCTCGCTACAACTTGAAGATTGTTAACAATGACGATTATGAAGGTGGCAAGAGCGAAGAAGCTGCCGAAGAAGAAGGCGAAAAGGCCGAAGAATCCGAAAGCACTGATTTGGCAAAAAAGACCCGCGCAGAGCTTGCGGATTTGGACGACCTTGATATATAATAAGTCCAATGCTTATTACCACAAGCATTTAAGCTAACTGCGAGTTCGGCTTAGAGATGTCCACAGCATCTCACCACATAAAGTTGAGAGCTTATATGCTTAAAAACCACCCAACACCCATGGGTGGTTTTTAGGGTCTGGCGCTCAAGTAAATAATCATCAAACGCCGAATTCAGACCAACAAAAAACACCCCGTATGGGGTGCTCTTTGTCTTACGCCTGTTCGTTGTCGGATTTGTCTTCTGTCTTTTCGGCAATCTTGGTCATTTCCGCCTTGTCTGGCGCTGAAATCTTCTCAAGTTCTTCGTCTTTCTTAATCTCGACCTTATTCTGTCCTTGGTCCTTGCGGTGATTCTCGCTAATCTTCCAGCCAGCCACAAGCAGCAAGAGGAAGCCTACGGCTGCCATGCCTAGTGAACCATAGTTTCTCGAGAGTGCCAAGATGTCGAAAATCATCGCGACGAGCGCCGACCAAGTCATCCAGCCCTTTTGCTTCATGACGCCATAGATCATAAAGAAAGCTTGTTCTGCTAGGTAGAGAATGGCGAGGCCTACCGAATGCAAATCTAAGTTCGCGTAAAGGGCTGTAAAGAAAGTGACGACTGTTAGGCCGTAGTAGCCGATAGCCAAGCGAACTTTTTCTTTACCACGTTCGCGGAATAGTGCCACGCCCATGAGTGAGCCGCAGAGAATGTGAACATTGACGGTCGTGACAATAGTTTCGAGCAAATCATACTTCACGCGATAGTTGTAGTCTACGCGAGAGATAGCATCTCTCGTCGAGTAATCAATCAAGCTACAAAGCGTGCAGGCGCCTAGATATACGGTAGCTTCCGCCAAATTCTTGTCGTGCCTAATCGCAGCAAGAATTGCGAACGGTATCATGGCAATAAACCAGCCAATGAAAGTAACCGAATTGTCGGAAGCAATCGATACGGCAATCAAGCCCGCAATGCTTGCCGTAACCACGCTAAAGCTGATCGCTTGCTTGTCGTTGATCTTGCGAAGCAGTAGGTAGGCCCCAGCTGCGGCAAGACCGGCAACTGCATAATAGCCAAGTAATAACGACTCATTAATCTCCAAGCCCTGACTTGAAAGTTGAATTGGGGCGAGCAAGACGCTAGCGCTTGCAAAGACTGCGAAGGCCATCTTGCGACTGCGGATTGCCCAGAGAAGGCCGAGGCCGGCAGCGATGATATCACAGAACAAATAAGCGATAAGCGCAGTATTTCCAGTTTCGTCGATATTGAATAATACTGGCGCAAAAAGAATGGCAATGATCGAAGCGACGGCGATACCGATTTCGATCTTTTTTGCCTTTTCGTCTCTTGGCTGGAAAACGATACCGATGAGTGCTTGAGCGGCCGCGCAAGCAATCCAGACGCCAGCAACAATATAGGACTGTGCTGTGTAATCAGCGCAGAGATAGCCCCAGCATTCTTCGGTCAAATCAGCGAAAGAAACAGTGTTTCCGAGTGCGAGAGCGCAAGCATCTACGGCCATAAATATGAGCGCAGCGTGCGCTAGTGCGCGAGTGATGTAGAGGTAATTTGATTTCTTCGTGTTATACCACCACAGGCCATAGAAGAAGGTCGCAATAATCAACATTACGCTCGAAAGACCAACCACCTCGTTAGTCTCAGCTAAAGCTCCAAATACAATACCCATAATTGGCATAACGGCATAGGCGAGCGTACGTGCGGCATGACGGCAGCAAATTGGCAGCCATTTTGCGCGTGTTGTCCAAGCAATCATTGGCGGGAAAGCCATAATCATAGGAGTTAAAACATACACCCAGGCATGTACATCAATGGAAGCTTTCTCTGGAACTAGAGCATAAATAATCGCGCCAACCCAAGCATAAGCGAAATAGGCAATCATGCGATTCTTTGTCAACCAAGTCGTCAATGCGAAGGCTGCGAAAGAAGAAATTGTACTAAAGACGCCTGCAATATGATCGCTCAGGCCCATATCGGCGTAGGCGTAATAGAGGAATGGGAAAATTGCCAAGCTAATATATAAGAACGCCATCGCCACTGGTCGCAAATAGTCTACTTTCTTGTAGAGAAATGCGCCGGCGCCGAAGCTGAGCAGTGTCATCGTGATGACAACTGGCGGCACGAGGCTCTTGTCGGCCTCATTAACGAAAGTCATGACCGCCCAAATAATCAAAATCGAACCCATCACCAACAAAATGTTGATACCGGTATTTTGATCCTTTTGAACAGCCTCTTTCTTCTTTTGTTGACTGTTGTATATCAGGATTATTGCAACCGCAGCAATCCCAAGCAAAAATTCCATTGCTTTTAAACCTCCTAATTAAGTCCATTCTAAAATACGCGCGCACAAAAACACAAGCCTTTTGTAAAATTCTTGCAATCTTGACAAAAAAGGAGTAAAATTCTCTTAAGAAGTAGTGGGTCTTGACTATGGAGTGACTCGTTCTGGCAAAACGGGTAGGGGTCAAGGCGGTATTCTTCAGGCCAAAGATATCAACACTAAACTAACAGCGAGGAAACGTGGCAGTTACTGCAAATACTGATAGTGGTCGCCGTGTGCAATTCACGGAGGGAGACCAAGTACTTCCAATACCAAACTTAACTGAACACCAAACCAAGTCTTGGAAAGAATTCGTCGACTATGGTTTGCAAGAAGTCTTCAACGAGCTGAACCCAATCGACGACTACGGTGGTCAAAAATTCAGCTTGCGCTTCAAGGATTACTATTTCAAGGAACCGGTCGAGGATGATCGCTCTGCGAAGGAAAATCTCACTACCTACGAAGCGCCACTCCATGTCAATGTTGAGTTGACGAACAAAGTGACCGGCGAAGTCAAAGAGCAGGATATTTACTTCGGTGACTATCCGTGGATGACCGACCGTGCCAGCTTTATTATTAATGGTACTGAGCGTGTGATTGTTTCTCAGCTTATTCGCTCGGCTGGTGTTTTCTTCCAAGCCGATACGGTTGCTGGTCATAATTATTACGGTGCCAAAATTATTCCAGGCCGCGGTGCATGGCTCGAATTCGAGACTGACACCAAGGGCGTTATCTATGTAAAGATTGACCGCCGCAAGAAGGTTCCAGTTACAACCCTTTTGCGCGCCCTTGGTCGCAAGAAGTCCGAAATCGAACATGACTTTAAAGATATTGATACCGGCGAAGTTCACTACATCGCCAATACTTTCGATAAGGATGTCACGACCACGCAAGGTGAAGCGCTCTTGGAAATCTTCAAGCGCCTCCGCCCAGGCGATTTGGCGACCATGGACAACGCTAAGGATTTGATCAAGCGCACCTTCTGGGATTACAAGCGCTATGACTATTCCCGCGTTGGTCGCTACAAGATCAATCAGCGCCTTGGCTTTGATACGCCAAATGATGAAGCACATCGCACTCTCCAGATGGAGGATTTGATTGCTATCATTCGCGAAATCATTCGTTTGAACAATACGCAAGATCCAGTCGACGATATCGACTCTTTGGCAAACCGCCGCGTGAAATTGGTTGGTGAACTCGTTCAGCGCCAGTTCCGCCTTGGCATGCTTCGCTTGCAGCGCAATATTCTTGACCGCATGTCGATGAGCGACCCAGCTACCGTCACTCCATCTCAGCTTGTCAACTCTCGCCCAGTCGTTGCTGCCGTCAAGGAATTCTTCAGCAGCTCCCAGTTGAGCCAGCTCATGGACGAAACCAACCCATTCTCCGAACTTTCGCACAAGCGCCGCCTAAGCTCGATGGGTCCTGGTGGTCTTACTCGCGAACGCGCCGGCTTTGAGGTGCGCGATGCTCACCCAACCCACTATGGTCGTATCTGTACGGTAGAAACGCCAGAAGGTGGTAACGTCGGTCTCGTATTAAACCTTGCTACCTATGCTCGTATTAATGATTACGGTTTCATTGAGGCTCCATATCGCGTCGTTAAGAACGGTAAGGTTACTGACGAAATCGTTTATGTCGATGCTGCAGCCGAGGAAAACATGGTTATCGCCGACGCGAGCGCCAAGCTCGATAAGAATGGCAAGTTCATCGATGAATATGTTTCTGCTCGTAAATTCCTGCAGCCAGCTCAGGTTATGGCTAGCGAAGTTACGCACATGGACGCCACCCACAAGCAGATTCTCGGCGTCGCCGCTTCGATGATTCCATTCGTCGAAAAGAACCGCGTCGACCGCTCCTTGATGGCTTGCGCCATGCAGAAACAGGCAGTTCCGCTAATCAAGACCGAGGCTGCAATCGTTTCGACCGGTATTGACGCCGAAGTTGCAAAGAATCTTTCTCAGATTGTTTACGCCGAAGCCGACGGTGAAGTCGTTAAGGCTGATTCTAATGTTGTCGAAGTTAAGTACGGCAAGGAAACCAAGTCCTACAACCTCATTCACTTTATGAAGACTAACGACGATCGTTGCTATGACGAGCATACGGTTGTTAAGCGTGGTCAGAAGGTCAAGAAGGGCGATGTCCTCATCGAGGGTGCTTCCATCGATAAGGGCGAGCTCGCACTGGGTAAGAACATGCTCGTGGCCTTCATGCCATGGCGTGGTTACAACATGGATGACGCTATCGTTATTTCTCAGCGCCTCGTCCAGGATGACGAATTGACCAGCATCAATATCCGCGACTTTGATGTCGAGGTCCGCGAAACCAAGCTCGGTCCAGAACAAGTTACCCGCGATATTCCAAACGTTTCCGAAGCTGCTCTCCGCCACCTCGGCGAAGACGGTATCGTTACGGTCGGTTCCGAAGTTAAGAATGGCGATGTTCTCGTCGGTAAGATTACGCCAAAGGGTGAGCAGGAGCTCAGCTCTGAGGAACGCCTCCTCCGCGCTATCTTCGGCGAAAAAGCCAAGGATGTCCGCGATACTTCCGTCCGCATGAGCGGTTCTGATGGTGGTAAGGTTGTCGGCGTCAAGATCTTTACGCGCGAACAGGGCAACGAGCTCAAGTCCGGCGTCTTGATGCAGATTAAGATCTATGTCGCAGAAATGCGCAAGATTAGCGTTGGCGATAAGCTCGCTGGTCGTTACGGTAACAAAGGTGTCGTCGCTCGTATTCTCCCAGTTGAGGATATGCCATTTATGGAAGACGGTACTCCAGTTGACGTCGTTTTGAACCCAATGGGCGTGCCAAGCCGTATGAACCTCGGTCAGCTCTTCGAAACTCACCTTGGTATGGCGGCTCGCGCACTTGGCTATCATGTTGAAACCCCATCCTTCAACTCTGTCCCAGACGAGATTATCTCTGAGCAGCTCGAGAAGGCTGGCATCGAGCGCGACGGTCGCGTCAAACTTTACGATGGTCTCACTGGTGAACCATTCGAAGAACGCATCACGGTCGGCGTCATGTACATGCTCAAGTTGCATCACATGGTTGCCGATAAGATTCACGCTCGCTCGACTGGTCCATACACAATGGTTACTCAGCAGCCACTCGGTGGTAAGGCTCAGAACGGTGGTCAGCGCTTTGGTGAGATGGAGGTGTGGACACTCGAAGCTTACGGTGCTGCCTCGACTCTCCAGGAAATGCTTACTATCAAGTCCGATGACGTCTATGGCCGTGCTAAGGCTTATGAATCCATCATTAAAGACACGCCAATTGAAGGTCCAAAACTTCCAGAAGGCTTCAATGTCTTAGTGAAGGAACTTCAAGGTCTCGGCCTCAAAGTTGACCTTCTCGATAACGGTGACGCACGCGATGCTGACCGTGTTATCGAAAAGACGACTGAAGAAGTCGAACGTCAGCGTGATGACTCAGTAATTTATGCCCAAAAAGATGAAATACCGCCAGAGGAATACGTGGAGGAAGACGAATTCGTCTCCGATGACGCTCCATCCGATGACGAAGAAGACGATCAGGGCGATGACGAATACGAAGACTACGATGTCGACGAAGCCGGCGATATCGAAGACGATACAACAACTGACTTAGGGGAGGATCTATAATATGGCTTGGCAAGATAATTTCATTAGCGCAAACGATTTCGATTCTATTCGCCTCTGTGTTGCCAGCGAGGAAGATATCCTCAACTGGAGCTACGGTGAAGTTTTGAAACCAGAAACGATTAACTATCGCACTCAGAAACCAGAACGTGACGGTTTGTTCTGTGAGCGTATTTTCGGTCCAGTAAAGGATATCAATCCAAACGATCCGAAGCTCAAAGGTGTTCGCTCCCGCGAAGCCGCCGTCGATAAGGAAGGTAACCTCGTCACCAAGAGTATTACTCGCCGCGAACGTATGGGTCATATCACCCTCGCTGCGCCAGTAGCACATATTTGGTTCATGCGTGGTACTCCATCCGCACTTAGCCTTTTGCTCGATATTACTGTTAAGAACATCGAGAAAGTTGTCTACTTCGCTTCCTATATCATTACCGATGTAGAGCAGGCTGAAATCGACAAGCGCCTCGAGGATCTCGAAACTCAAACCGATGTTGCCCGTCAGGCTATTCAGGTTCGCTACGAGAACGAAGCAAAAGACAAGAACGAACAAGAAGTTAAAGCTCTCGCCGAAGCTCAGACTAAAGAACTCGAAGAGCTCGAAAATGATTACCGCTCCAAGAAAGAAATCCTTACCGGTTTCAAGAAGGGCGCAGTTATCAGCGAAATTGATTACCGCAACCTCGACGAAGAATATGAAGACCTCATTACTGTCGAAATGGGTGCTAGCGGCATCAAGAAACTTCTCGAAGAAATCGACCTCGACAAGATGATTGAAGGTCTCCACGAAGAAGCAGAGAACTGCAAAGGTCAGAAGCAGAAGCGCATTATGAAGCGCCTCAAGATTCTTGAAGGTATGCAGAATGCTGGCATTAAACCAACCGATCTCATCTTGAACGTGATTCCGGTTATTCCTCCAGATCTACGCCCAATGATTTCTTTGGCTGGTGGCCGCTTTGCTACATCCGATTTGAACGATCTCTATCGTCGCGTTATTAACCGCAACAACCGCTTGAAGAAGCTTATCGACCTCAACGCTCCAGAAGTTATCTGCCGCAACGAAAAGCGCATGCTTCAGGAAGCCGTCGATGCTTTGATTGATAACAATGCAAGTCGTGGTGGTCGCACCGCTAACTCTCAGAACGGTCGCCGCAAACTTAAGAGCTTGTCTGACATGCTCAAGGGTAAGCAGGGTCGCTTCCGCCAGAACCTTCTCGGTAAGCGCGTTGACTACTCTGGCCGCTCCGTTATCGTTGTTGGTCCAGAACTTCGCCTCAATCAGTGTGGTTTGCCAAAGCAGATGGCGCTCGAACTCTTTAAGCCATTCGTAATTAGCTGGCTCATCAACCATGAGTACGCTTCTAACATTCGCGCTGCTTCCCGCATGATCGAAGCTGGCGAGACCGTTATTTGGGATGCTCTCGACGAGGTTATCGAAGGCAAATACGTCCTCCTCAACCGCGCACCATCTCTCCACCGTCTCTCTGTCCAGGCCTTCCAGCCTAAGCTCGTTGACGGTAAGGCAATCCAGCTCCACCCACTCGTTGCTAACGGTTTCAACGCCGACTACGATGGTGACCAGATGGCTGTCCACCTTCCGCTTTCGAAGGAAGCTCAGCGCGAAGCTGCTGAACTCATGGCTGCTGGCCGCAACCTCTTGAAGCCATCCGATGGCGCTCCAGTCCTTTCGATTACGCAGGACGTCGTCTTGGGTAGCTATTACTTGACCTACGAAAAGCCATCCGCTCAGGGCGAGCGCAAGGCCTTTACGAGCGTCTATGAAGCCGAGTTGGCTTACGACATGGGTCTCATTCAGCTCCAGTCGCCAATTCGCGTTCATACCAAGAGCCAGAAGCGCGATACGACCCTCGGCCGCGTCTTCTTCAATGAAATCTTGCCAGCTGAGTATCCATACGATAACGAAGTTCAGAACAGCAAGCACCTCAAGAAGGTCATGGCTAACATCTTGAATCAGTTTGGCCCAGAAATGGCCGTCAAGACTGCTGACGCTATCAAGGATCTCTCCTTCAAGTACGAAACTATCGCTGGCGTCTCCACTTCCAAGGATGACTACCCAGATTATCCAGAAGTTGAATCTATCATCGCCGAAGGTGAAGGCCGCGCTGCGCAGATCGCTCAGAGCTTCGACGAAGGTCTCATTACTGAAGATGAACGCTATCGCTTGACCGTTGCCGCATGGCGCGACGTCGACGATAAGATTGGTGCAATGGTTAAGGATAACCTCGCCCACCTCGATACGAACATTTCTATCATGACGAACTCTGGTGCTCGTGGTTCCGCAGGTAACATTAAGCTTGCTTCCGCCTCCATTGGCGTTCAGGTGGACGTCTTCAACCGCGAGATCGAGCTTCCGATTAAGTCCAGCTTTAAGAAGGGCTTGAACACGCTCGAATCCTTCATCGCCACCCGTGGTGCTCGCCAGGGTCAGGTGTCTACGGCCCTCCGTACTGCTGACTCCGGTTACCTCACCCGCCGTCTCGTCGATGTGTCTCAGGATGTCTTCACGGTCGAAACCGAAGCTCCAGATCCAGGCTTCCGCATTACCAAGGAAGAATCTGAATACACTGGCATTGGCTTCGCCGCTCGCATTATGGGCCGCTACGCCGCTGAACCAGTAGAGAAGTATGGTCTCCAGGCCGACCAGCTCATTACGCCAGAAATGGCCGATCAGCTCGCCGCCGATGATGAGATCGATGGTCTCAAGATTCAGAGCGTCCTCACGACCGAATGCAATGATGGCGTTCCACGCAAGGCTTACGGTATCGACATGTCGACCCGCAAACCAGTCGCCTACCACGAACCAGTTGGCGTTATTGCCGCTCAGTCCGTTGGTGAGCCAGGTACGCAGCTTACTCTCGATACTAAGCACTCCTCTGGTCAGGCAGGTTCCGGTGCTATCTCCCGCGGTCTTCCGCGCGTTGAGGAGCTTCTCGAAGCTCGCAACCCGAAGGGTCAAGCTTTCATTTCGACCATCTCTGGTGTTGTTAACACTTGGGAAGAAGGCCGCTTCAACGTCGTTCAAGTCACTCCAGATGCTGGCCGCACTGAGCACTTCAAGCTCGACGGTCGCAAGGCTAAGGTGAAAGATGGCGCAAACGTCAAGGTTGGTGCTGTTATTGCCAGCAACGCCAAGGGTGCCGATCCGATCATCGCTCCATTTGACGGTGTCGCCGAGCTCACCGCAACCGAGATTGTTCTCGTTGCGAACGTTGGTGCTCCGCTCAAGTTTAACGTCCCAATGGATTACGCTCTCTCCGTCCACGACGGTGACCGCGTCCAGCCAGGCGATCGCCTCTCCGAGGGTTCCTTGAACTTGCAGGATTTGATGAAGTACAAGGGCATCGAAGAAACCGAGCGCTACATCTTGAATGATATTCTCGCAATCTACGCTGCGCAGGGTCACGAAATCTCCGCAAAGCACCTCGAGATTATCATTCGTCAGATGTTCTCTCGCGTCATGATCGACGAGCCGGGCGATACTGAATTCGTCACTGGTGACATCATGAGCAAGGCTGCCGTCATGGAAGCTAACAAGCGCGCCGAAGCCGAAGGTAAGGCTCCAGCTGAATTCACGCAGCTCCTCCTCGGTATCTCGAAGGTCTCTATCTACTCTGACTCCTTCTTGTCGGCCGCATCCTTCCAGGATACGACTCGCGTCCTCATCTCCAGCGCAATCTCCGGTCGCGTTGATCACCTCCGTGGTCTCAAGGAAAACGTGATCATCGGTCGCAAGATTCCTGTAGGTACCGGCGCAATGCCAATCGAAGCCTTCGAAGACGTCGACGCAGAAGCGCCAGTCGAAGAAGAAGCTATCGAAGCCTAGTCATCTCGACTAAAGAAAATCCCCTACGCAAGTGGGGGATTTTTGATGTCGCTACCGCCGCCTCATTGACAAAAACGCCAGAAAGTGGTAAAATATACCTCATATGGGTGTCTTTTTGAGAAGAGGCACGAAGACGATTGTTCTTTAAGGAGGATGAGAAAAATGTACGAAACTCAAAAAAATGAGCCGCACGCTATCCGTGTCGAAATCCGGCCGAGGACTAACGGAAGCCATGCCGTCACGCAACAAAATGAGCGAGTTCGGCAATCGCGCAAGCAACTGTCGCTTGATTCGGGGCAGAAAGGAGTAATTAGCACCACTACATTAGTTTATTTCTACCTACTGCTAGTGAGCGTCTTCGTGTCGCTTGGCCTTACGCCGGGAATAGTCTTGGGCTTTATTGTCGGCCATCGGATTTTGATTCCGATAATCTGTATCTCTATACTGGCAATCCTGGTCGCCCAGCGCACCCGCCTAGCTATCAGTACCGCAAGCTTGGCTAGCTTTACATTTATTGCACTCGCGGACGCATCGAACATTATTAAATGTAATATTGATGAAATGCAGGCAAGTCTCAAGTGTGCTGCCGGCGCTCTTATTGTGACGGGTGCCTTCTTTGTAATTCTGTCGTTGTGTCACTCTAGGCTTTTACGGTCGACTGTCGGCATACTGATTTCGTATATACTTGCTTTTATTGCGAGTTTTGAACTGATATCGATATGTACCGGGGCGTCGTACGAGCCTATAATAGGTAGCAGTGAGCGAGTCTTTGCCTTGGTGGCTATTTCGTTAATTTATATTGTGATAGTTGCCATGGCTAATGAGCTCGATGACGTAATCCTGCATGTGTGATAAAATTTCATCTTTCGCAACCCTCTCATGCGGAGGGTTTTTCTTTTGCTCAAAAATACGCCCCGAAGGGCGCATTTAGGACCGATTTTTGTATTACTGGTTATCGGCGCAGGCGTAAGAGTTGCCTTCAAGAACCATCATCATTGCGAAGTCGTTCTTACCGGCACTGTAATCGAAATAGCCTTCATTTGGAGAACACTTAGCATTCGACACGACGAGAATGCGATGGCCGGTGATCGGGTGTGGATTGGAGCCGTCACTGTTGGCGACTTCTTTTATGTTGGCCCCAAAATCCGACGATAGAATATTTGTATCCGGGGCGCAGTTTTTGCCGTCTCTGTTGGCGCCACAGCTGCTGCCGCTATTGACTGGGCTGTTGCTTAAGCTTTTATTGTAATAGTTAAAAACATATGGCTCACCGTCTGGATCCTCGAATTGACCAGAACCGCCACCTGCGGTAATGTAGCGATCCCTCATAGCGTAATTCCATTCGTAGTCGCGAGAAGGTAACCTGTTGTTATTGTTTGCTTGGAACTGCGTTGCGGCAGTCACAAAACGGCTCAAGTCATTCTTGCGCTGAGTATTGCGCTGAGAACGCTGAAGAGCTGGCAATGCGATGAAGACCATCAAGAAGATAAGACCAGCGATTGCGAGCACCAAGACGACCTCGATGATCGTGAAACCTTTTTTGTTATTTTTTGACATTTGTTTTTATGCTCCTATTATATTTGCATTATAATCTAATAATAGAATAACATAAGCTTAATTATCTAACAAGCACTACGGTATATTATCCGTTGGTGGAACAATCAAAAAATACACCCGAAAGAGCGTATTTTTTTGATTGATTATTACTGGTTATCGGCGCAAGCAATCGAGTTGCCTTCGAGTGGCATGACTAGCGAGAAGTTGTTCTTGCCTTCAATATATGCAACTTTGCCTTCGTCGGCAGCACATTTTGAGTTCTTAACCATTACAATCATGTGGCCGGTATATGAAGTAGTGCCAATCGTTTCAGTCGTTACGCCGAATGTCAGTGTAACCGGCACTGAGCAACTTGAGCCCGTACAGGTACCTGGGGTGCCCAAAACCTTGAAGTAATAAGTTTCGCCATCTGGATCCTGGAACTGGCTAGCGTCGCCGCCGGCAATAATGTAGCGAGTTTTTAGGTCGGTGTTCATTGTGTTGCCGGAAGGCAATGTATTGCTGTTGTTTGACTGATAGCTTGTAACGGCAGTTACGAAGCGGCTCAAGTCATTCTTGCGCTGGGTATTGCGCTGAGAACGCTGAAGAGCTGGCAATGCGATGAAGACCATCAAGAAGATAAGACCAGCGATTGCGAGCACCAAGACAACCTCGATGATCGTGAAGCCTTTTTTATTATTTTTAACCATTTAGTTTTTTCTCCTATTATTTTTATGGCTACTTTTCTTAAATATAGCAAAGCAAAATGGTTGTGTCAAAAATACCCCCTTGCGGAGGTATTTTTGAAGAAATCAATTTTTTACTGATTGTCGTTACAGGCAAAGGAGCCGCCTTCGAGAATATACATCATAGCGAAGTCATTTTTACCGCTCGATTTGCGGAATTGACCTTCGTTTGGTGAGCACTTAGCGTTGCTTACGTAATAAATTACATGGTTAAAGGAAGGCGCAGCGCTTAGGCCGAAGGTAGTCTGGATGTTTTTATCGGTAGTTAAGCTTGTGGTGGCGCTGTTTTTGTAGTTCCATGTTGCGTAAAGGAAGCTATAATCCTCACCATCTGGGTCAGCGAACTGATCACTACCGCCGCCGGCAATAATGTAGCGCTTTACGAAATCACTCGATTTGGTGATTGAGCCGCCGTTACTTGTCGATGGGATTTTATTGTTGTTGTTCGCCTGAGAGCTTGTAGCGGCAGTTACGAAGCGGCTCAAGTCATTCTTGCGCTGGGTATTGCGCTGAGAACGCTGAAGAGCTGGCAATGCGATGAAGACCATCAAGAAGATAAGACCAGCGATTGCGAGCACCAAGACAACCTCGATGATCGTGAAGCCTTTTTTATTATTTTTAACCATTTAGTTTTTCTCCTATTATTTTTATGGTTATTACTTAGTAATTATCATAAATGACATTGCGGATAGATGTCAAGAAAAAAATCATGATAAATGAGCTTATTAATAAATGTCAAGAAAAACTACCCGCCTTTACACCATTCTTTATAGAGTGTTATACTTAGACAAGTACATAAGTGGAGGAGTTACGGCATGCATGATTTTGATTACCTAACAGATAGAGATATTTATTTTGATGCCGCTTGTCAGTCGCTCCGTCCGCGCCCAGTTATTGAAGCGCTCAATCGTTATTATACCGAGCATAATTCTTGCGGCGAGCGCGTGAAGTATGCTTGGGGTCGCAAGACCGATAATCTTGTTGAGGAGACTCGCGAGCGCATGCTCAAATACCTCAAGCTCAAATCGCGTGATTATTTTGTTTCGTTCACGCTTAATACGACCTATGGCATTAATTTGCTTCTAAATCAATTTAAGCCAGGCCAGTTCAAGAAGGTCGTTACCTCGAACATAGAGCACAATTCGCCGTTCCTAGCGACGATTGCTTTTGCGCGCCGCGAGAAAGTTCCGCGCGAGGTAATCGTTCGCCGCAAAGACGGCTCAATCAATCTTGAGAAATGCGACTTTTCGAAGGCTCTAGTCGTAATGAACTGCGCGTCGAACATTGATGGGCGCAAAATGCTGAATATTAAAGAAGTCGTCAAGGCAGTACATCAGGCCGGCGGTATTATCATTATCGATGCAGCGCAGGCACTTGCTCATTCGCCGGAAATTCTTTACAAGACTGAGGCGGATGCAATTTGTACTTCTGCGCACAAAATGTATGGTCCATCGCTCGGCGTTATGATTGTGCGTCGCGATCTCCAGAAGCGTCTCGTGACAAATTTTGTCGGTGGCGGCATGGTGGATGATGTTACAAAGGAGGATTTTGCTTTATCAGCAGACGGCAACCCAGATCACGCTTATACGCGCTTCGAATCTGGCCTACAAGCTTGGGGCGAAATCGTTGCCTTTGGCGAAGCGCTAAAATGGCTCGAATCTCTCTCGAAATCCGACAAAAAGCAGTTTGTCGAGAATTATACGCGCCTATTCGAGTTCTTGAATAATCATTCGCGCATTCATTTGATTAACCAGGAAGCTAATCCGACCATGTCTTTCTATATCGAAGGCCTCGATTCGCATCTTGTAGGCGAAGCGCTTTCTGACGAGGGCATTATGGCGCGTACGGGCTATTTCTGCGTCCATTACTATCTTGATCACGTCAAGCACTATCCACCACTCATCCGTTTCTCGCTTGGTTATCACGTTCGCAAATCTGATATTGATAAAACAATTAAAACCCTCGAAAGGATGCTAGGCTAATGGTCTGTATTGCTGCTTTTATTATTCTTTGTCTCGCTTCGGTAGTCGTCGCCTTTTTGTCGATTTTTCGCCGCGACATTGGCAAAAAATATTTCAAAATCTTCAAAAAATCCTGGGGTTGTGTGGGTAAAAAAGTTACCTTCCAGAAGTGTGACACAAACTTCAAAGACGACGTAAAAAATACGATTCTACGCAAAGTCGTTATTAAAAAACCGAAGCTCGTCAAGCCACTCTCGGTCGCGATTGAAGTGGTCTCGGTTCTGATTGTTGTCGTGACGGTTTGGTCGCTCGTAGAGGGTGCCAAGGCTGGCCTCGCGCTATGGACGCTAGGCACCTGCAATGTTGAACATCCGAGCTCCTGCGCGCTCGGTGCTGAGGTCTGTAGCATTGATGGCAACGAAGATACAAATCCGATTGTGCGCTGGTTCGAGGATTGGGGTGAGATTTTCTCGGCCGTACCAGACAAGTTTCGCTCTTGGGATACGGAGCAGTTTGATTTTGCCGCGCTAGCAGTTAGTAATAATAGCGAAGGCAAGCCGACTGCTATCGATATTCTCGACCCAGGCTGTGTAGTCTGCCTTCAATCTTTCAAGACTCAGCTCGAATCCGGCTTCTTCGAGAAATATAATGTCAAAATTGTTCCATTCCCAATTCAGGATGGTGACGGCAGCTATAAATTCGCCAACTCCAAGCTCATCGTGAGTTACATGCTCGCCATGGATCAATATGGCTATCCGGCCGACTCGGATAATTCCGGCGAATCCCCAGCGATTAGCTTCTTCCGCAACATCTTCCTTACGCAAGATGAGAATCATCGCCTCTACCAGAGCGCATTCAATGATATCTATACTGCAGAGCAGGCTGAAGCGAAGTTAATCGAATGGCTGCGCCAAGATGGCTATTCTGAGGAAGAAATTTCCGAGATTTCCGCCCGCGCGCATTCGGAAGACATTAATCAAATCATCGTCAAAAACAACAACATCGTCAGTGACATTCATGTTAAGGGTATCCCGACCATGATTTACGATAATCGCAAACACACGGGTGTGTTCAAGGCTGAATGATGCAGACTTTCGAAGCAATTTGGTATGCACTCATCCGCGGCCTGACGGAAATCTTCCCAGTTTCTGGTGGCTTCCATACGCAAGTATTGGCGCAGCTGATGACCCGCCAATATGAAGCGGTATTTACAGATTTAATGGCGCTCGGCCTTGCGCTCGGCATTGCCTTTTATTATCGTAAAGACATTTTCAAAAGAACCTACAAAAAGCCAGCTCTATTTGTGCAGGGAATTATTGCATCCTTGGCTGTTTTTATTCTTTGGGAGCTTGTCGGGAACGTGCTTCTGGCGAGATTGGGCGGAGTTAATGTTTTTGTAGCTACGATTTTGGCGCTCGTTTCGGGCATTGCAATGTATTACTGGCCGCAATTTTCGCACAAAACCGCCAAAAAGGGACAAGTACCTGACGCGGGGCAATGGACGTGTTTTGTTGCGACGCAGGCACTCGCGCCAATTACTGGACTGTCCTCGACTGGCTTATTATTGATGTTCGCGCAAAAATGCGGCTACAACGCCAAGAAATCAGTCAAAAACTGCCTTTGTCTGCTCATTTTGCCGCTATTTCTGACTGGCCTCAAAATTCTCGTCATTCCGGATCGCTTCAGCTATTTGACGGAAAATCTTAGCCTGATGGGCTTGTCGCTCGCAGTAACGATCGCAGCTACGATTTTTGCAATCTCGCTTCTTGCTAAAAATCTCAAGAAAAGGGCATCGCTCAGAGTTTTTGGTGCATATACGATTGCTTTCGCATCAATTGTTCTAATCTTTGAATTATCCAAGTAGATTCCGGCCGGCTAGCTCTTAAAATCTGCTTGACATTATGCTAAAATATTCTCTATGGATATAGAAAAAATCCGCAATTTCTGCATTATCGCTCATATTGACCACGGCAAATCTACGCTTGCTGATCGCATGCTCGAAATCACGGGCACGGTTGCCAAGCGCGAAATGAAATCGCAGCTGCTTGATAGTATGGAGCTTGAGCGCGAAAAGGGCATCACGATTAAGCTCGCGCCAGTACATATGCATTGCAAGCACCACATTTTGAATCTGATTGATACGCCAGGTCACGTGGATTTTTCCTATGAAGTTTCGCGCTCGCTACAAGCTGTTGAAGGCGCGATTCTCGTCGTTGATGCGACGCAGGGTATTCAGGCGCAGACGCTCGCCAATGTTTATCTCGCGCTTGAACAAGATCTAAAAATTATTCCAGTCATCAATAAAATCGACCTTCCGGCCAGTGACGTCCCGCGCGTAACGGCCGAAATTGTCAACTTACTTGGCTGCGACGAATCGGAAATTATCAAAGTTTCCGCCAAGACCGGCGAGAATGTCGACCAGGTGCTCGACGCGATTATTGAGCGTGTGCCGGCGCCAAAATCCGAGCATTCTGATGAGATGAGGGCTTTGATTTTTGATAGCTATTTCGATGATTATCGCGGCGTCGTGCTTTATGTACGCATGTTTGGCGGTACGCTGCCAAAGAATGCTAATATCCGCATGATGGCAACTGAATCGAACGACATTGCACTCGAAGTAGGTGTCTTGAATCCAAAAATGTCTCCGCGCGACAGCCTCACTGACGGCCAAATCGGCTACATCGTCACGAACCTTAAGGCGACTCGCGAGGCGAAGGTTGGCGACACGGTCACTCTTGTCAAAAAGCCAGCCGCCAAGCCGCTACCGGGTTACAAAAACGTCCGTCCGTTTGTTTATGCCGGCTTCTTCCCGGTCAGCAATGATCAGTACAAAGATCTTAAAGATGCGCTCGAAAAGCTTGCGCTCTGCGATTCTGCGCTGCAATATGAGCCGGAAAATTCGCCGGTGCTTGGCTTTGGCCTCCGTATTGGTTTTCTCGGTCTGCTCCATATGGATATTATCCGCGAGCGTCTCGAGCGCGAATTTAAGCTCGATCTCATTGTTACGAATCCTTCGACTGATTACCATGTTTTGCTCTCGAAGGGTGAAGAGCTCGATATTCGCTCCGCTTCTGACTTGCCGGATATGACGAAAGTTGCCGAAATTCGCGAACCGTGGGCAAAGGGTGAAATTATTACGCCGAAAGAATATATCGGTTCGATTCTCGAGTTAATAATTGGCAAGCGCGGCATCCAGAAAAATATTTCCTACATCGACACACGCGCTCTTATTGATTTTGAGGCGCCAATGGCAAACCTTTTGACGGATTTCTACGACCAGCTCAAATCTTGCACGAGTGGCTACGCGTCATTCAATTACGAACTTGCCGGCTATCGCGCCGAAGACCTCGTTCGTGTTGATTTCTACGTCGCAGGCGAACGTATCGATGCACTTAGCGTGATGGCGCATCGCAGTGAAGCTGACGGCATTGGCCGCACGGTCACAAAGAAACTCAAGGAAGTCATTCCGCGTCAGAACTTCGAGGTGGCTTTGCAAGCTGCAATTGGCGCCCGCTTTATTGCGCGCGAAACTCTCGGCGCCTTCCGCAAAGACGTCACGGTCAAGATTCATACGGGCGACCGCGACCGCAAAGCCAAGCTTGTCGAAAAGCAGAAACGCGGCAAAGCCCGCATGAAGCGCTTTGGTAAAGTCGACATCCCTAGCGAAGCTTTCACAGTCATGCTTAAGCGCGACAAATAAAAATAACCCCGCCGGAGCGGGGGATTTTCTTAGTTCGAATGTTCTCTTGCGTAATGATAAATGTTGGTAACGACGTTTTCGAAAACTTCTTCGCGTGAGCCCATTGCGGTTACGGAGAGTAGCAGGCCGAGCTCATGATAATGGTCAATAACCGGCATCGTCTTCGCTGTAAACTCTTCCATGCGCGTCTCGATTGCGGAATGGACTTTGTCGTCCTCGCGCAAGCCGCGGTCGCCCGAAATCTGCGCATTCTGCCAGCGCGCCCAGACCTCATTCTCGGAAATATTCAACAAGAGCGCGACTTTAATCTTGTGGCCAGCGTTTTCGGCAGCCGCCATGACGTCATTTTCTTCCCCTTGCCAGCGTCCGACACTGCTGAGAATTAGCGGAAAATCACGCAAATCGGCGCGACCGAGATAAGGCAAAATAATTTCTTTAAACTTGTCGGTCGGCGCGAGTAGGCCGCCAGCCATATCGTGGCGCAACTCCATATCGACCTCGGTCGCGGCGCGCAAAATCATGCCAGAGCTCAAAAAACGCGCATTTAACATCTCGGCAAGCCTTACGCCGACGGTATCTTTGCCAGAAAAGGGCAAACCGAAGATATTAATGCTTCCGGTTCCGAGCCATTCCTTAATAAAACTTATTTTTTCATCCATGTTATTATATAATTTAACATATGGATGGTCAGAATGCGAATGGTGGTGGATTCCCACTGAACCAAAACTTTCCGCCGCAAAATGCCGGCGCAAATATGAACGACAACTCGACATCAAGCGATTCGGGCGCTTTCTTTTCCGATGCGCAAAATGCTGCTCCGGCGCAAAACCTTCCGCCGTCTCCGGAATCCTTCATTGTCATGCCTGACCAAGCAAAAAACAAACCAGCCCTAGCGCCGGTCAGCTATGAAAATGCTCGCACGACCAGTATGATTCAATCCGAGCGCGATAATGTTCAGGCGCAGCTCGAGCAAATGCACGCGCAAAATATGGCCGCCACTCGTCGCGTTCGTCGCAAGGCAGCTGTCGCTAAAGCTGCTCAGAAGGGTACAAAAATTCTTATCGCGATTGTTGTCTTCGTGATTTTGTCGCTCATCGCCGTGATTGGTTACAATATTTACCTCAATACTCAGAAGCCTCAGCCGACTGTGACGCCAACCGTAGATCCAGATCCGGACCCAGACCCAGACCCAGACCCAAAGCCGCATTCTGGCGTCAAAATTAATGATTATGAATGCGAAAATGCCGACTGCGTCTCCGTAGCTGACCTCCCGGATGGCCGCAAAGTTATCAATGATGGCGGCTATAAACTCCTTGACCCAGTCACGAACGACACGATTAATATTGCTATCGAAAAACAAGAGTATCGCAGCTTCACTGGCTTCGCGTGGGGTAATCGTTTCTTGCTTGAGATTAGCTGCAATACTGGCACTGGTATCTATTCAATCACTGACAACCGCAAAATCACTGAATTCGTCTACGATTCGATTATCAAGGATCCGAACGACCCGGCCTATAGCAATCAACAACAGATTGTCGGCTCGTACATTATCGTCAAGAGCGGCGACCAGTTCCGCATGATTAACATTACGGATGGCAAAGAGAAAGTTTTCGGTACGAGCGGCGTCTTTAATTACAACGACACTTATTTCGTTGGCATTAACGGTTCGGTCCGCAATGTCTATACGACGAGCGGCAATACAATCGTCTCGCTTACCACTGACGAAAAATCAACCAATATCGCCTATGTTGAGAAGGCTTCTGGCGCCCTCGTGCATGTTCTCGTTAAATACGATAAAAACGGCAAAGCATCTGCCTCGCTCAAGGACGTTTACGATACGAGTGGCCAGAAGGTTGCCAGCTCCACGGATCTCCGCAAAAACATCGCTAACGCCTTCAAAGATGCCGCCAAGGCGAACCCGGCCGGCCCATTCGATGGTAACGGCAACTACTACCGCCTTCCATAATTAGCAGACCTTGCCAACGAGTGCTAAAAAGCGTAAAATATAAGCATGACAGATCGGCAAAGAGAGATTCTTTACGCAATCATCGAAGAATATGCCGAACTCGCTACTCCTGTGGGCAGTGTGACTTTGGCTAAGCTTTTTGATTGCTCGTCGGCGACTATTCGCGCCGAAATGGTTAAACTTGAGGCGATGGGATATATTACTCAGCCGCACACCTCTGCTGGTCGCGTGCCTACCGATGCTGGTTATCGTCTTTATGTGAACTCACTACAAGAGAAATTCGACCACGAGCAAGACGTCGCGCCAAAGCAAAAAATCGCCGAATCGACGCAGGATCGCTCTACGAAGGCTCTTGCGACGCGAATCCATGCGCAAACTCGCGCCGATTTCGCTATTCGTGCTGCTGTCGATAGCCTCGTGGATTTGACGGGTAACCTCGGTCTCGCTACGATTGGCGACCAGCTCTATATTTCGGGCTTTGGTGGCCTCTTTGCTCAGCCGGAATTCCTGCAAAATGCACAAGTTCAGGCTGTCGGTCAATTGCTAGACAATATTAAGCCGTGGCTACGTGAAGTTCAGCCGAACGAAACAATCAATGTCTATATCGGCACTGAAAACCCAGTCGGCAAGGAGTCGAATGTGTCGCTAATTATCTCGCGCTTCCGTTCGCCGTATTCTGATCGTAGCTATATCGGCGTTCTTGGCCCGACTCGCCAGTCATACAAGCGCGTCATGTCGCTCGTTCGTCACGCAGGATTAATGTTAGAGGAGATTATTTATGATTAAGAAAAACAACCAACCAACCGAAAGTATGCCAGATTACGAAACTATCGCACAGCAACTCGCGCAAGAAAATGCTGAAAAAGACGCCAAAATCACCGAGCTTACGAACGATTTGCAGCGCACGCGCGCGGATTTTGAAAACTTCCGCCGCAACAAAGATGCGCAGCAGTTGCAATATGGCGACTCTGTTAAGTTTGCGACTGTCTCCAAAATTCTCCCACTCATCGACGATATTGATCGCGCCATCGCAGCTAACCCAGACACGCTTTCGCCACTCGCCAAAAATCTCGAAAAAACCATGATGGCTCTTAATCTGACAAAAATCCCGTCCGAAGCAGGCGCCGAATTCAATCCTGAGCTCCATGAAGCGATTACGGTCGAAGGCGATGGCGACAAGGAAGTGGTCGCCAAAACTCTCCGCGCCGGCTATTACTACGAAGGCTCTGTCATTCGCACGGCCATGGTAAAGGTCTCCAAACAATAATGAAATTCTATATTATCACGCTCTTTCCAGAGATGTTTGACAAGGTTTTTGGTCAGTCTATGCTCTGGAAGGCTCAAGATCGCGGCCTCGCGCAGTTCGAAACTATCGATTTGCGCCAGTTTGGCCTCGGTCCACGCCACCAAGTCGACGATACGCCATACGGCGGCGGCGACGGCATGCTTTTGAAACCGGAACCGATTTTTGCCGCAGTCGAATTTGCGAAAGAGAAATGCCCAGACGCAAAGGTGGTTCTCTCGACGCCGAAGGGCAAGATTTGGGATCAAGCACGCGCGAAAAGCTTTGCGACTTCTGGCGAAAACTTCATTTTTATCTGCCCGCACTACGAGGGCTATGATGAACGCATTTTGAGTCTTGTCGATTACCAGTTCTCGCTTGGCAAGTTTATTTTGACTGGTGGCGAAATTCCGACCATGGCCGTCATCGACAGCATCGTGCGCCTCATTCCGGGTGTTCTTGGCGGCGAAACTAGTGCCGAAATTGAAAGTTTTTCCGACGGCGACAATCTCGAATATCCACAATACACGCGCCCGGCTGAATTTCGCGGCATGAAAGTGCCAGAAGTTCTCCTCAATGGTAATCATGGCGAAATCGCCAAATGGCGCGCCGCTAACGCTCCAACTGAAACCCAAGAATAAAGCTCAATCACCTCCGTTCCGCGCTATAATATAAGGTATGGATTTGGCAGCGCCAATCGAGGAGGTCAAAGGTATCGGTCCAAAAACCGCAGAAATCCTGAACAAGGCTGGCATTTTTACGCTTCGCGACCTTCTTTATCATCTTCCGCGCGATTACGATAGCTTCCAAAATGCGCAAAAAATCTCCGACCTTCAGCCGGGGCAGGTTACGGTCAAGGCAAAAATCGAGGGTATCAGCACTCGCCGCATGCGTCGCAATCTCAGTCTGACCGAGGCTACGATTCGCGACAAGAGCGGCGCCCTGCGCGTACTCTGGTTCAATCAGCCATATCGCGCTAAGCAATTCGACGAAAACAAAGAGTATTATTTTAGCGGCAACATGCAGTTTTCTTACGGTCGTTTTCAGATTCAGAACCCATCTGCGGTTGCGGCCGAAGATTACGACACGGCTACGAGCGACAAACTTCAGCCAGTCTATCCTGCGCGCGGCAGTATCAAATCACAAGACTTCAAGAAATTCATCAAAACTCTCGCTTCGCAAATTTCGCTCGTGCCGGACATGATTCCGAATTTCACTGGCCGTGCAGAGGCGCTCTTTGATGTGCATTTTCCGGAAACCAACGAACAAGCGCGCAAGGGTCGCGAATACCTCGCTACTGAGGAGCTTTTTAGTCTCCTTCTGGCCGCTAAACTCAATCGCGAAGAGAACCAAAAGCTCAAAACTCATCCCATCGAATGCAATCTCGAGGCGCTCAAAGCACTCATTGCGGAGCTTCCGTTCCCGCTCACGAATGCCCAGCGCCGCTCGACCTGGGAAATCATTCAAGATATGGCGCAAGATACGCCAATGAATCGCCTGCTACAAGGTGATGTTGGCGCCGGTAAGACGATGGTTGCTGCACTCAGTGCTTTTGTGGCCGCGAAAGCTGGCTTTCAGACCGCCCTAATGGCGCCTACCGAAGTTCTCGCCACGCAACATGCCGAGTCGCTCGCAAAACTTTTTGGCAACAAGCTCAGTATTGCACTCCTGACCGGCTCGACCAAGCACAAGCCGGAGCTCAAAAAACACATCAAAAACGGCGATGTCGATCTAATTATTGGCACGCACGCACTCATTACTGACGATACGGTTTTTCATAATCTTGGCCTCGCGATAATCGATGAGCAACATCGCTTTGGCGTCGCACAGCGTCAAAAACTGCTCAGCAAGGCGCATACGATGCCGCATCTTCTCTCGATGACCGCCACGCCAATCCCGCGCTCACTCCAGCTCACGATTTTTGGCGATCTTGCCGTCTCGATTCTCGACGAACTGCCGGCCGGCCGCCAACCCATCAAAACTAAAATTGTCTCCCCGATTTCCGCCGAACAGATGTGGAACGATATCGAGGAGGAGCTCAAAGCAGGCCACCAAGTCTATTACATCTGTAAAAAAATCGACGACAAGGGGGAGTCTGAGCTCAAATCCGTCCAAAAAGAAGTCAAGCATATTGCACATCGCTTCAAAGATTGGTCGGTCGAATTTCTGCACGGCCGTATGAAATCTGCCGACAAAGACGACGTCATGACGCGTTTCGCAAAGAACGAAATACAAATCCTCGTCAGTACGACAGTCGTGGAAGTCGGCGTCAATGTTCCGAACGCCACGGTAATGGTCATCGCGGACGCGGATCAGTATGGTCTTTCGCAGCTCCATCAGCTGCGCGGCCGTGTTGGGCGCGGCAGTGCGGCAAGCTACTGCTACCTAATTAATTCGAACGAAAAAGCCCCAACGCAACGCCTTCGCGAAATTGAGCAATCGCAGGACGGCTTTCATCTCGCCGAAGTCGACCTTCAGCTGCGCGGCCCAGGCGAAATTTACGGCGCGCTCCAGCATGGCGCCCTTGATCTTCGTATCGCTGCCATTACGGACACGAAACTCGTTCGTCGTGCCGACGCTCTCGTAAAGGACTTTTTGAGGCGAAAGTATAACGTGCTAGAATATAAAGAGCTAAGTGATTCAATTCGCAAATATCAACGGCTAACGACTTTGAACTAATATGTATTCATCATTGGGACTCATTCAAAATTCCGACCATAGCGGCGAACTGATTGGTACGCACCAAAAAATCGACAAATCGGCACGCTTGATGCTGTCGAAATATTGCCGCAATGCCAAAAAATTCCCCAACATCGATGATATTTTGCATTTCGAAGGCTCGCGTGGTCCAGATGGCCTCAAGAGCAAATCCCCAGGCATTGACGAACCGCAACATTTTATTCAGCCGGGCCACGATGACGGCAATCTCCGCAAACTTATCGAAAATCATCATTACAATCTCATTCAGGCCCTAGTCAAAGGCGACCAAGTTCGCGCATCTTTCGAGGCGGCTTGGCTCGCGCATGCGATTACGGATGGTCTCACGCCGGCGCATCATTATCCATATCGTCGCGTTGTTGACGAGCTGATGACCGACAAAGATTTCGTCAAGCTATTCGGCCGCAAAATTAAAGGCATCATGCGCGGTAATAATCTCGCGCAAGCTGCCCGCAATAACTGGCTTTACTGGGGTGCTGGCGGCGTGATGACGAAGCATATCGCCTTCGAATACGGTGTAGCTTACACGATTACGCCAATTCCGCTCCGCCGTCTCTGGCCAAAAGGCCTCCATCATGACGATTTTGATCAAGCCGACTGTCTACGCGCTTTCTATGCGGCTCTCGACAAAGTTGTCGCTCTCAAAATGTATGACCGCTTCCTCAAGCGCGGCTGGACGACACAGCTCGTATCGGAAACTCGTCGCATCCTCATACCGGAAATCATTCGCGCCGTTACGCTTGCCTGGGCATCCGCCGCAAACGAGGCGCAACGCGCAAAACTAATTGCGAAAGGGAAAAATCATGCGTAAAAACTCGCAAATCCGTATCATCTCAGGCGAATTTGGCGGTCGCCTCATCGATACGCCAAAAACTGACACTACGCAGCCAATGGGCGATCGCGAGCGTATGGCGATCTTCAACCGTTTGCGCGACGAGCTACATGGTAAGCGCGTTCTTGACGCTTTTGCCGGCAGTGGTGCGATTGGCATTGAGGCGATTTCGGTCGGTGCCCGCACGGTGGACTTCATGGAGAACAATCCGCAGGCCGCCCGCACGATTAAGGCCAATCTTAAGAAACTTGACATTGATTATCGTGGCAAGGTCCTCAAAAAACCAGAAGGCGAATATGATATCATCTTTGCCGACCCTCCCTACGATAATCCGCAATATGCGCTCATCGAAAAACTAGTCGACCATCTCAAAATCGGCGGTTATTTTGTCTTATCGCACCCAGCCGATCCGGCGCCGCCAGAAATCCCGACCCTCAGCCTCCTCTCTGATAAAAAATACGCCGCCGCACATATCAAAATCTTCCAAAAGCACTAAACTGCCAATAAAAAATAGACTGATTCCAGTCTATTTTTTGCTATGCCGCGCAAGCGTTGGAGCGCTTATTAACGACAATTTTTTCTGTTTGAGAAATGATGATGTTGATTTTCATTTTTGTTCACACCTCTTATTTTTGCTTTTTGTTTGTCTCTCAACTCCACAAGTCAATCATATCGGCTATGCTTTAAAATTGCAAGGCCAATCATGATATAATTTTGTTATGGATAATTCATATTACGAAGAAAACCCAAATGCAAGGCCGACCAACGACGGTGCTGGTACTCCGCCAACTATGCCGAAAGGCTCAAGTAAGGGTCCAAAGGTGCCTATTATCGTTGCATTCGTTATCATTGGTGTGCTATTGCTGGCGTTTCCTTTCGTAACCGCGTTTCTGTTTAATAATAAGACTTCGACGATGTTTGAAGATGCGAAGAGTAAAATCGAGAACGATATTAATAATGCCCAAAGTAAGCAGGATGATACGAAGGTTGCTGAGGTTAAGGAGCCAATTCGACGTCTTGCTAAAATCTACCAAGCCGGCGGCAATGAAGCTACTATTACCCGTAAGCACTGCCAAGATTTCGAACAATCGTTAGGCATCGAAAACCATGTCACGATCTGTGACGAAGATGAGATATTCGTTCGCGTGACGGAATCCAAGCTAAATAGCTCCGACATCGTATCGATCTCTGTCGGCAATTCTAAGTATTGCGACTATGTAGTTGTGTCTGACGGATATAAAAAGCTAGACACTGCTTCGCAGAACCAAAGCAATGTTTGTGCTGCCGCTAAGATTAAAATCGTCGAAGACGCGTCCCTAGAGACGAAGTATGACGACTAATAGGATGAAGGAGAAAATCGAATGGGCTACGCACTAGTTCCGGTCACGAATGAAGAACGTGATACGCTTTGGCGTTTGCTGCAGTACTCGCTCTACGAAGAAAGCGCCACTGATGGTAATGCGCCAGACGCGCGTGGTATCTACGAATACCAATATTTTGACGAATACTTTGCTGACGATCCGTGCCGCGAGGCTTATCTGATTCGCAATGAGCAAACTAATCAGCTGCTCGGTTTCGCGATGATTCACGCACATGTAAAGGAAGTTCCGAATGGCTGGTCTATAGCTGAGTTTATGATTCTGCCAAATGCCCGCCGCAATCATATCGGCGAGCATGCCGCTTGCGAACTTTTTGAGCGCCACCCAGGTCCATGGGAAGTTCGCCCATCGACCGGTAGTGAGGCTGCGCTTTGCTTCTGGCAGAAGACTGTTTCTGATTTTGCGAGCGATTTTGAATTCCGTGACGGCTACTTCGTTTTCGACACTTCAAAAGAAGAGAATAAGGCGCCGGTTAATCTCGACAATATCGAGGCAATCCAAGATTATCTCGTCGAGCAAAACAGCTTCCATGATTACTGGATTAATATCCTAGATTACAACTCGGAAACCGCTGAAATTCATATTACAATCGAAGATCGCAGTAATGGCGGCTCAGCCAGCAATCACAACCATACTTGGACCTTCATTGCGACTAGCGTCACGAAGTTTCGCTCGGTGAGTGCCGCAATTATGCATGGCTTCCCGATTGACCAATTCTACTTCGAAGATGGTCAAGCTATTATCGAAGGTAATAACGGTGGTATTATTATTCGTGCAGACAATTACAAACTCTGCATGCCAAATTAGAAAGGAAAAGAAATGTTTGATTTGCATGGAAAAGTAGCAGTAGTTAGTGGTGCTAGCTCTGGGCTTGGCGTTCAGTTGGCGACCGCCTTTGCCCGTCAGGGTGCCGACCTTGTTTTGCTGGCGCGCCGCGTCGAGCGCCTAGAAGAGCTTGCCGAAAAGCTTCGCGCAGAGCAGGGGATTAAAGTTTTGCCGATTCGCTGTGATGTGACTTTGACCGAAGATATTAACAATGCCGCCGCTCAGGCCGAGCAGGAATACGGCCATGTTGATATTTTACTCAACTGCGCCGGTTCTTCGAAGGATAAAGGCGTCCTCGAGATGGCCGACGACGAATGGGATTTCACAATCGCCACCGACGAAACGAGTGTATTCAAGATGACTCGTGCCTTTGGTAATATTATGAAGAAGAATCATTATGGTCGCATTATTAACATTGCGAGCATGTATGGCCTTGTTGGCAACACGGAAATCTATACCGTCGCTTACCACGCCTCGAAGGGCGCAGTGGTGAACTTCACGCGCGCCGTAGCGGCTGAGCTGGCGACCGATGGCATTACTTGTAACGCGATTTGCCCAGGCTACTTCGAGACTGAGCTTACGAAGGCTGTGCTCGATACGGATACCTTCCAACAGTTCGCCAAAACCCACGTTCCAATGCAGCGCTATGGTAAACCGGGCGAGCTTGATGCTGCCGCAGTCTTCCTCGCTTCCGAGGAATCGCGCTACGTCACTGGCGTTATCTTGCCAGTCGACGGCGGCTACACTTGTATCTAAAACAACTAAAACTAGCCCTTCGGGGCTAGTTTTTGCGCAAGAAAAACCCGCCCATGTGGGGCGGGGGAGTATAGTGATTATCCAATTTTTTCCTGCTTGCGGCCTACGGCCCATGTACCTGCGATAAGAGTGCAGAAACATAAAGCTGCGAAGCCGGCAGATGTCGCCTTTTTGGTGCGATTAGCCTCAAGCGCCGCATCGATTTCCCCCTCATCCAAGTGGCCGTACTTTATGCTCTTCAGGTCTTCCTCGAAACCAGGCTTTGCGTTGACGACAACGCCGTAGGAATTGATACTGAGGTCAAATTTCTCGGTGTCAATGCTGTGATTCTGTGCGATTTCGCGCAGAGCCAGCTTTTCCCGTGTGTCGTACTTTTTGTAGAGCGCACAGGATGAGATAGCAAAGCAGAGCGAGGCGGTAATCGCCCCAATGACAAAATGGCTTGATTTCATTTTGTACCTCCCATGACAATGAGCAGAACCCTCGTGGGTAACACTATGACCTAATTATAGCATAAACGGCATAAATAGTCAAGTGTGCTAAAATAGAATCATAACAAAAAGGGGGATTATTCCCTTAGAACAGGAGAAAATATGAATAAAATTGCGCTATTTATTATCGGCGGCACGATTGCCGTCTTGGCCTTGCTTGGCATCGCCGGCGTTTCGATTTCGAACTCTATCGTGACACTCGAAGAAAAGGTTGATTCTAGCTTTTCAGATATCGACGTTCAGCTTCAGCGCCGTGCTGATCTCGTCCCGAACCTTGTTTCGGCTGTCAAGGGCTACATGTCGCACGAAGAAAAAATCATCAAGGATATTACCGACGCCCGCGAGCGCATGGTGAATGCTTCAAGCGTAGCCGAGAAGGACGCCGCGAACAATCAGCTCAGCTCCGCTCTCCAGAGCCTCAATGTCGTCGTCGAGAACTACCCAGATCTCAAATCGAGCCAAAACTTCATCAACTTGCAGGATGAACTTGCCGGTACTGAGAATCGCATTAGTGTCGCTCGCAAAGATTACAATGACGCCGTGAAGGCTTACAATACCAAAATCAAGACCTTCCCAGCCTCAATCATTGCCGGCATGCAGAACAAGGAAAAGAAAGAATACTTCGGCCTTTCCGACGAGAGCAAGAAAGACGTCCCAACCGTAGACTTTAACGAATAATGAAAACTTTCTTCTCGCGCCTTGCTATTATCTTTGTGGCCGCGCTAATGTTCGCGCCGAATGTTTTTGCGATCGTGAAACCGACGGAGAAATTCTACGTCAACGATTATGCGGACCTACTGAGCGACGAGACCGAAGCTTTCATCATGGATAGCAACCTTTCGCTCAATCAGGCGACTGGCGCGCAAATCGTCGTCGTAACGGTTCCGAATCTCGAAGGGCGCGAGTTGGAGGATTATTCGCTCGAGCTGGCGCGCAGTTTTGCGGCTGGTGACGCAGAGAAGAATAACGGCGTCGTTATGTTGCTTGCGCTTGAGGAGCGACAATCTCGCATTGAGGTTGGTCGCGGCCTCGAGGGTCGCCTGACGGATGGTAAGACTGGTCGCATCCAGGACGAATATATGATTCCGTTCTACAAGGACGATAATTTCGATGCTGGCATGCTGAACGGTTTCAAGGCTGTCTATGCAGAGGTGGCGGCGGAATATAATTTCGATACTAATATCCAGGGCGAAGCGCAGGCTACAGCTGATGAGGATGATACTTTCGCGACACTCTTTGGCGCGAAGCTCATGGCGGCGCTATTTGTGCTGAGCATTGATCGTCGTAAGCTCTACAAGAAAATCATCAGCTTCGTCGCACTGGAGATTATGACGGTGATTGCTAGCTTCGCAGCCAGCAAAATTGGTTTTAGTCCGATTGTCGTTCTGATTATCGGTACCATCGTTAACTTCTGCGTTAGCTGGTTCTTAGACGAACCGGCGCGCGGCACTGGTCGCGGCGGCCATTATCACAGCGGAGGCTGGTCGAGCGGAGGCGGTTCCTCTGGCGGCTTCTCCGGTGGCGGCGGCTCGTTTGGTGGCGGCGGCTCATCGCGCAGTTTCTAGGTAAAATCCCCGCCTGGCCGGGGATTTTTGGTGGCGAAAAAACACAAAAAAGTGCATAATATAAGTATGAGTGTTGGAGGTATTTTGTTGCGAATGTACGCGACGCTCGGCTCGGCTATCCTCGCCGGGATTTTAAATATGGCTTGGTGTAAAGCCAAGTTTTTGAAACCGCTTCAACGACCAATCGACGCTGGCAAAAAGTTACGCGACGGCAATCGTATTTTTGGCGACAATAAGACTTGGAAAGGGCTCGTTGGTTATGTGATTCTCAATGCTTTCTCAATGGTGCTATTTGGCATCATTTTTCAGGCCTTAAATTGGAATCAATACAGCTTCATTTATCAGAATCAAGCCAATACGCCGCTTTTTAATCTTCTTGTTGGTGCGCTAATCGGTCTCGTATATGCGCTCTTTGAATTGCCGAACAGCTTTCTCAAACGCCGCCTCGGCATCAAGCCGGGCAAGACCGCCAAGGGTTGGTGGAGCGCCTTCTTCGTCTTCCTCGATCAGGCCGACTCGATCTTCGGTCTCTGTCTCGTCGTCTGCCTTTTTTATCCTATGTCGCCGCTTCTGTATTTTGCCTATGTCATAGTCGGCGCCGCTACTCATATTTTGATCAATATGCTTCTGTATTTTGCGCATTTAAGAAAAAACATGTTTTGAGGTAGGAGATGATAGAACAGTTTGACGGGAAAAGATTAATATCCACAAAATTCGGCAACAAGGCGAACTCGCTAAAGGCGATGCGCCGAGCTGGCTTTAATGTGCCGAACGGCTTCGTGCTCGACAGCGACTCTTTTGATGACTTTTTGCGCCAGAACAAAATCAATCAAGCGCTCGAGAAAGACCTCGCGGAGGGCAAGCTCAGCAAAAAGACGCTTGAGAAATTCGACAAGGCCAAGTTTGCTGACGAGATAAAAGAAACTGTCGAAGCGCTCGCAGACAAGAAGAAGCTTTACGCTGTGCGCAGTAGCTGTACGAAGGAGGACCTCGGCAACCTCTCTTTTGCTGGTCAGTATAAGAGCTTTTTGTTTGTAAAGCCTGACGAAATTCTCGCTAAAGTTATTGAGTGCTACAAGGCGACCTATAACGATAATATTATTGCCTACTGTCAGAAGAATCACATTAAGCTCAGCGCGCTCAAGATGGCGGTCGTCGTGCAGGAAATGGTCGATGCCGATTATAGCGGTATCTGTTTCACGGTTGATCCGATGACGGGCGACGACAAGAATATGCTCATTGAGGTTGCGGAAGGTATCGGCGAAAATATTGTTTCCGGACGCAATGCGCCGGAGCAGTATCATTATAGCTGGTTCAATAACAAGACGAAATTTAGCAAGAATAATAAGATTCTCGATAAGGCAAAATTGCGCGAACTCGGCAAGGTGTTCTCTGAAATTCAGCTACTCTTCGGCTATCCTTGCGACATTGAATTTGCGCTCAAAGACGGCGAACTCTACATCTTGCAGGCGCGCAAAATTACGAAAATCGTCTACGGTGGCTTCACTGATACTTGGACGACGGCGGACTTTAAAGATGGTGGCGTCTCGGCGACGATTTGCCGACCGTTCATGTGGAGTCTCTACGAATATACTTGGGATTACGTTTTGCCGAAGTTTATTGCCGACTCAAAGATTCTGAGTCGCAAATATCTCGACCAACATGTCATGGGCGAAATGTATTTTGGTCGTCCGTACTGGAATTTGAGTGTCGTAAAAGAGGCAATGAGCAAAGTCGTCGGCTACCGCGAACGTGAATTCGATAACGAATATGGCATTCGTGGCAAATATGAAGGTGACGGCGTTGTGACTAAAGCTTCGCTCGGCAATCTTGCGCACCTTGTCCGCATGGCGCTTGCGCAGAAGAAAATCGTCAGCGAACGCGAGAATAACGCTGAAGAACTCCGCGATAGCTTGCTTAATAAATACGACGAATATGTTAAGTATTTCGACCATAATCCGGCGCTACTGGAAGAGAAGTGGCTCAAGCTCACGAAGAGCGATTATCTCTGGAGCGAATCAAGCTACTTCTGGCAGATTTTCATCAACACGATTCATCAGTCGCTCTACAAAGACAGCTTGCTCAAGTATTTGAGCGAAGACGAATATCTGACCGTGCTTGGCGGCATCAAGGATATTTCGCACATGCGTCCGTTCTATGCAATGTGGGATGCCAGCCGCAAGTTCCGCAAGGATAAAAAGCTTACCAAGTACTGGACCGAGACGGACGAAAAGCAAATCTGCAAAGAATTCCGCGCAAAACCAGAGAAATTCCCAGAACTAAAACAGATTATTGACGCTTACGGCTACCATTCCGACAAGGAGCTCGATGTGTCTTGGGATCGCTACTACGAAAATCCAACACCGTATATTGTGAATCTCAAAAATATGGTCGCGCTTGGTGATGAATTTGGGCCGGAGCACGACCAAGAGCGTAATGGCCAAAAATGCCTCGATATTCTGCAAGCAATAAAGGGCAAAGTTAGTGCCAAAAAGTATGCCAAAATTCGCGCCAAGATCAAGAAGATGCGCAAAATGCTTTGGTGGCGCGAGGAATTCCGCGATACTTCGACGTGCTTCTATTATGTCGTCCACCTCTATACGAAGGCACTTGGCGAAAAGTTTGCCAAGGACGGCATTCTTGAACAAGCTTCGGACATCTGGATGCTCAAGCTAGCGGACATTTGGGATTTCTTCGACAAGAAAAATACCGACAAGGATTTGCGTAAAATCGTGGCGCGCAACCAAAAGTATTTCGATTCCTTCGCGAATTACATGAGTGATAATGAAATTGTTCCGGGCGACAGTGCGCATGCTGCAAATACAAAGTCCCAGCTTCATGGCCTCGGCGCCTGCAGCGGCACGGTGACGGCGACCGCGCGTGTCATTGAAGATTTCTCGGAGATTGAGCGTCTCCAAGAGGGCGACATCCTCGTGACGAAGTTTACCGACACGGGCTGGACGCCGAAGTTTGCCATTCTTTCTGGAATTATTACCGAATACGGCGGTATTCTATGTCATGCCGCCATCGTTTCCCGCGAGTATGGCATTCCGGCAATCGTAAACTGTCACGATGCGATGAAGAAAATTAAAGATGGCCAGAAAATTACCATCGACGGTAGCACTGGCGAAATAAGATTGGAGGACGAATAAATGCCCGTAGTTGGAAAATGGAATAAAAGCACTTGGCTCACGTACGCTTCGGTCGCTGCGGCCGGCACGGCAATGTATCTTGCCTTCGTAAAGAATGAGCTGTCTTGCGCGCACGTTCTCTTGCTCGTTGCGGCAATCTGCGACATGTTCGACGGCTTTGTTGCGCGCAAATGCAAGCGTACGGCCGAAGAAAAGCAATATGGCGTCGAGCTTGATTCTCTAGCGGACACGATTAGCTTCGTAGTGACGCCGGTCGTATTGGCCTTTTGTATCGGTATTAAAGAATGGTACGAAGTTACTATCGCAATTTTCTTCATGATTTGCGGCATCGCGCGCCTCGCCTTCTTTAATATTTTGGCCAGCAAAGATAACAGCAAGCCGGTCAAATACTATCGCGGCCTCCCGGTCACAGTTTCCGGCTTCTTCTTGCCGCTCATTTTTCTTGGTATTAGCCGAGGCTTGCCATTCGAAATCGCGCCAATCATGTATGCCTGCACGCTAGCGATTCTTGGTAGCCTCAATATTCTCGATTTCCATTGCCCGAAGCCAAAACCGAAAGTCTATCCAGTCTTCATCGCAATCGCAATCCTAACCGCATTAGGCCTAATCTTTCTATGACCAAGGTCTATAACCGAAAAACCAAGCAGTGCTATGAGCTCGGCCAGTATGGCGGCGGCGGTCTGAAGTTTTTGTATAATACTGTGCTTGGACGCGTTTTCTTGCGTATTCTTGTTGGGCATACTTGCTCAAATCTCTACGGCCTCTATACGCATAGTCGCCTCAGTCGTCGCAAAATCAAGCCATTTATCGCGAAAAATCACATGGCTATCGAGAATCCGGAGCAATATCGCTGCTTCTCGGATTTCTTCCATCGTTACGAAAAACGTACGGTGGTTAAGACGAAAACCGCCATGATCGCGCCAGCGGATTCAAAATTGCTGTGCTATGACATTGACCCCGCGCGGGTTATTACGATTAAGCATACTAAGTATTCCATTCGCGACCTAGTCGGCCGGGATTTTGACGGCTTCGAAAATGGCCATTGCTTAGTTTTTCGTTTGGCCGTTGATGATTACCATCGCTATTGCTTTGTTGATGATGGCGAAATTGTTAGCGAAGAGCATATCAAGGGTAAGCTCCATACGGTTAGCTCATTTTCGGACAATTATCGCGTTTATGCGCAAAATGACCGTGTTGTTAGTGTCCTAAAAACGAAAAATTTCGGCGAAATTATCCAAATAGAAGTCGGCGCCATGCTAGTTGGTCGCATCAATAATCACGAAATCAAATCCTTCAAGAGGGGCGACGAAAAAGGCTATTTTGATTTCGGCGGCTCCACGGTCGTACTGCTCGTAAAAGACAATGTTAAAATCGACGACGATATCTTGAAGCAATCGAAAAAGGGAATCGAAACGAAAGTAAGTTATGGAGAAAGGATTGGAGAAAAATGCTAAAACGTCTTTATATTTATTTTAAGGAGCGCTATCCGATTATTCCGCGTATCGGCGTTGGTGTAATTGTGTTCGCGGAAATCTATTTCATCATTTTGCTAAATAATGGCGTGACTTGGGGTGATATTTTGCCAAAGCTCGGCATCCAGGAAGCGGTTGGCGCCTTTACGGTCTTTGCGTTCTTGATGTGGCTTCGCATCGCAGACGATCTTAAGGATTATGAAACCGATAAAAAGCTCTTCCCGGAACGTCCATTGCCGAGTGGTCGTGTCAAAATCAAAGATGTCATGATTATCTGTACAATCGTGCAAGCAATCGCAGTGGTGCTAAATATCGTTTTCATGAACAATCTGCCATTCTTTGCGTTTTTGTATTTCTACGGCTACCTCATGAGCAAATGGTTCTTTCAGCGTTCCAAAATCCAGCCAAGCCTGCCGCTTGCGCTTGTGACGCACAACCCAGTGCAAGCTATTGTGAATCTCTATATTATTTCTTTCACGGTTCTGAAATACAATATTCAGCCTGTCTCGCTCGTGAACATTATGGCACTCTTCACGCTCTATTTCCCGGCGCTCATCTGGGAAGTTTCGCGCAAAATCCGCGCGCCAAAGGACGAAAATGCCTATACGACCTATTCGAAGCTCTTCGGTTACAAGAAAGCTACGCGCTTCGTCATGGTCGTGACGCTCATCGATATCATGACTAACTTTGTGCTCGTTTGGAATCTCAATAAAATTGCCATTCTTGCTTTGGCGCTCCTCGCGACCTGGATGACCTGGACTTTCGCCCGCTTTATCAAGAATCCGAAAAAGTTCAAACTTGTCGATAAAGTCGAACGCTACACTTACCTGCAAGAAAGCACGATGCTTTTGACGATTGTTATCTTCTTGATTGTTGGAAAGATTTAAAAATGTATGGCTCAAAAATAGACAATCTAACAATTTTGCGTGACGGTGGCATTAACGTGCCGGAATTTGATTTCATTAAATTCGCCGACGCGATTGATGATGTGCAGGCTTTCTCGGAATTTTTCGGTCTACAACTGCTCGAAAATCCCGCTAGGGCCAGCATCGAGGTTGAAAAATACCTTCGCGAACATCTCAAAACTGATTTCGAGACAAATTTGGTTGCCGATGCTTATGCTGTGCGTTCCTCATCGAACATTGAAGATGGTGCCATTGATAGTTTTGCAGGACAGTTCAAGACTTTCTTAGATGTCACGCCGTCGCATCTCGGCATGAAGATTCGCGATTGCTTCTTGTCGCTCGCTTCGAAAAATGTTCTAACCTATTTGCGCGAGAAACGCATCATTCCGTCGAAAATTGAGATGAATGTCATTGTGCAGCGCATGGTTGCGGCGGATTTTGCGGGCGTTATCTTTACGGCCAATCCGCAAGGCCTCCTCAACGAAACTGTCATTACGGTCGCACGCGGCCTCGGCGAGGGTGTTGTTACAGAAAAATCCACGACGACCAGCTATTATTACAATCGTACCGACGATGTCTATTATTATGACGGCAAGCAAGATTATCTCGAGCCAAAAATCATCAAAAACATCATCGCGACCGTCAAACAAATCGAAGAAAAACTTGGCGATTATCTCGATATCGAATTCGCGATCAAAGATGGCGAGCTCTTCATTCTGCAGGCGCGCCCAATCACGACCCTCAAAACCGACGCACCGCTTGTTCTAGATAACAGTAATATTGTCGAGAGCTACCCAGGTCTTTCGCTCCCGCTTACGATTTCCTTTGCGAAGCTGATTTATAGCAGTGTTTTTGAGTCGGAATGTCGCCGCATGCTCCGCGATGAGGGCGAACTCAAAAAGCAAAGCCACATCTTCGGCCAAATGGTCGGCTCTTGCAATGGTCGCATGTATTATAAAATTAGCAACTGGTACGCACTGATTGACTATCTGCCATTCAGTAAGAAAATTACGCCGATGTGGGAAGAGATGCTCGGCATCAAAAGTACTACGAAGCGCCAGTCGCAGGCCGGCATGAGGCTCCATGCGCGCGTGGCGAAGAATTATCTCAAAGAGCTCCGCAAAGTTCCGAAAAATATGGAGTGGCTCAACGAGTACTTCATTCAGGTCGAACGCGAGTTTCGCCGCGACTTCGAGCCGAATCTCGACATTAGGCAGAGCCTCAAACTCTTCCATCGTGTTGCCGATCAGCTGATTCCGCACTGGGACTACACGCTCATTAACGACATGTATGCCTTCATTAATGTTGGCATTTTCAAGAAACGTCTTGGCGACAGGGCGAACGGCTATATCGCGAACATTTCCAACCTCGAAAGCATGAAGCCAGTTCAAGAGATGATTCGCCTCGCTTACGCGAAGGATAATATTCAGCCAGAGGAATATATGCGTCGCCTCGAAAGCTATATTGAAAAGTATGGCGACCGTAATGTTGAAGAGCTGAAGCTCGAGAGCGAAACCTTCCGCACGAATCCAGAACTGCTCAATCAGCGTATTGAAGAATATCGCGCACATCCAAAAAATCTCGAGCGCCTTTACGAATCAATCATGCACCCAGAGCACAAGGATACGAGCAATCTTGGTCGTTTCGCGCAGGCGCAACTTAAGCGTTGCGAGCTCGGCATTCGCAATCGCGAAATCTCCCGCCTAAATCGCAGTCGTATTTTTGGTATCGTTCGCGACATTTTCCGTCAAATCGGCCGCCAACTTGCCAAGCAGGGCGACCTTGCGCACGCCAAGGATGTTCATTATCTGACTATCGACGAAATCGAAAAGTTCAACCGCAAGCCATTTGCGCTCAAGCCGCTCGTCGCAGAGCGCAAGGCGCAATACGAAATTTTCGCACAGTTACCAAGCTATTCGAAGCTCATTTTTGCCGACCAAGAATTCGATAAGCTGCCGACTCGTATTAATTCGCACGAACAAGCCATCTCAAATAACACCCTCCGCGGCACGCCATGCTCTAATGGGCTCGCTACTGCCAAAGTTGTCATTGTTGAGTCTGCTCAAGACAGCCCCGACACCTCCGGCAAAATCGTTGTCACGCAATCGACCGATCCAGGCTGGGTGTTCATGCTTTCAACTGCCAAAGGTGTCATCTCTGAGCGCGGCTCACTCTTATCGCACACCGCCATCATCTCGCGCGAACTCGGTGTCCCGGCTGTCGTCGGTGTCAAGGACGCCACAAAAATCCTCAAAACGGGCGACCTTGTCACGATTGACGGCCGCACGGGCGAAATTAAGTTGGAGAAAAGCAAATGAAGTGTATAGAATTTACTACCGAACCGAAACGTATTCGCGATTTTCTCAGCCTTCCAAAGCGCCTTTATTCGCGCCAAGACAATACTGAAAACCCGAAGCAAATGCGCCAAATTCTCCTCGGCCAGCATCCGCTCAACAAATATTTTAAACTCAATAAATTTATCGTCTATGACGAGCAAAAGCCGGTCGCTCGTTTCGCGATTACGCGCTATCCAAAGGACAAGACCGCCTATTTCGGCTTTTTCGAGTGTGAAAACGACCTAAAGGTCGCCAAAGAAGCTTTCAAAATCGCCGAACGCTTCGCCAAAAATAACAGCTGCGACAAAATCGTCGGCCCGGTTGACGCCTCGTTCTGGATTAAGTATCGTCTCAAAATTAATAAATTCGACACGCCGCCATATACCGGCGAGCCTTACAATAAGGATTACTATCTCGAACTCTTCCAAAAGAACGGCTATCAAATCTGCGAGCACTACACTTCGAACCGCTACAAAGCCGCCCAGTACAAATATATGAACGCCGAATACGAGGGCAAGTATAAGGAATTCGTCCAAAAAGGCTACCGCATTCGCAGTCTCAAGATGGAAGAGTATGATGCTGACATGAAGGAGCTCTACCGCCTCCTCACCATGCTCTATAGCGACTTCCCAATCTATAAAGATCTCTCCGAAGAAGATTTTATCGAGACCTTCAAGAGTTACAAGAGTATTATCGACCCGACCATGGTTAAATTTGGCTACAAGAATGGCGAAATTGTCGGTTTCTTCATTAGCATTCCGAACTATAATAATCGCGTCTATCATCTCAATCCGCTCAATCTTGTCAAAATCCTCAAAACGCGCAAAGAACCGCAAGATTACGTCATGCTCTACATGGGTGTCGATCACGCGCATCACGGCCTCGGCCGTGCGCTGGTTTATAGCATTATTCAGGAACTCAATCGTAGTAAAAAGCCAAGTATCGGCGCGCTTGCTCGCGACGGCAAAGTCACGCAAAACTATGCCAAAGACATGATTGAGGATGTTTACGAATACGTACTATTAGAGAAGAAACTAGATGCTAAGAATTAATGAAGTAATCAAAAACGCCTACGCACAATTTGGCGATCGCCACTTCGTCTTCACGAAACGTGACGGCAAATACGAACCGATTAGCTACAAGGAATTCATTGAGAAAAGCGACGCGCTCGCGCATTTTATGCTAGGGCATGGCTTGGCCGGCCGCAATATTATGGTGATCGGCAAAAACTCCGTCGAGTACATGATGGCTGATCTCGCGATTACGGCCTATGTCGGTGCCTGCGTAAACGTGAATCCGGCCGTCAATGTCGAGTCGCTCGCCAAAATCATCGAGAAGGCCGACCTCGGCGCGGTATTCTATAGCGAAGAGCTCGGCAAAGAGTTTGCGCAGCTCTCCGAACAATTCCCGAACGTCAAAATGTTCCAGCTTCAAACAACGGTCGCGCAACTCCAAAGCTCGCCGCATTTATTCGATTTTACCGAAAAAGATCCAGATATCTGCTCGAAAATCATCTTCACTAGCGGCACGACCTCTGCGCCGAAGGGCGTCATGCTTTCGCTACGTAACATTTTTGCCGGCTGGAAACCGCTCTATGACCGCACCGGCTTCGGCGACAACGGCATTGAAGTTGTCTATGTTTTCTTGCCACTCAGCCATACCTACTGCGATATCTATAACTTCCTTTATTCATTCCTGTACGGTCCGGAGCTCTATCTTTGCAGCGATACGGATAAAATTGGCCAAGAGTTACGCGAAGTTCGCCCGACCGCCTTCTGCGCTGTACCGATTATCTATCGCCGCCTATACGACGCCTACGGCGAAAACATCGCGCAAGCTTTTGGCGACCGCATTAAATATCTCTACGTCGGCGGTGCGGTCTTCGACAAAAAGCTCCGCGCATTCTATCACGACCACGGCGTCCCGATTCTCGAGGCTTACGCACTCACAGAGGTCGCCTCGTCTTTTGCTGTCGACTATCCGAACCCGGACGATCTCGAAAGTACCGGCACGATTTACGAAAATATCGAGGCGCAAATTCGCAATCCAGACGCGAACGGTGTCGGCAGCATTGTAGTGAAAGGTGAAAACGTCTTCCTCGGCTACCTAAACGACCCGGAGAAAACTCGTGCCGCCTTCACTGATGACGGCTACTTCATTACTGGCGACTATGGTCGGATTGATGGGGATAAGATTTATGTCATGGGACGCAATAACGATATCGTAGTTGGCGAAAATGCCGAGAATGTCTACCTTGCTGAAGTTCTTGCAAATCTCAATAAAATCGAAGAACTTGTCGCGAAAGTTACCGCTGTCGTCAAGCCGGATGGCCTGTTGAAGTTTACGCTCTATGTTGCCGATGATGCGCGCGAAAAAATTCCAGCCCTCATTGAGAAATACAATGAGCAGGCTATCAAAAAAGATCGCATTGACGACTACGAACTCGCTTCGTCTGCGCAAATAAAGTTCAAATAAAAATACCCCGTGCGGTGCATATTGTAAAACCAGAGAACCATGTTATAATATGCACATACTACGCATCTCGCGTAGAATGTTCTTTTTTAGGAGGGAAAGCTAATGTTGGAACGGATAAAACCAGAGGAACTTTCTGTTCTGTCGAAAGTCGTCAATCTGAAGCTCGAACAGAGCACCGGTCCGATGCAGAAGTTGCGCGCGGAGACGCTCGGTCATCTTAACGAGACGATCGATTGTCTCTATACTATCGAAGATGAATATCATGAGAAAAATTACGTACTCGAAACAACTTCTGACATCGTATTTGATCACTTTGCTAAGCTTTATGAATGCGCGATGACGGAAACGGAGAGCAAGAGTTTGGCAGAGATATTTGAGCGGGTTGTCAAGCATCTCAATGCGCTTCAGGGAACAGATTTCTCGATGGTTATGGATTCCGATGGTTTTGATACCTATGTGCGCGAAACAGTCTGGCGCAGAACAGCCTACATTCCTGGCACTAGCCTCGCCGGCAATATCTACTGTAAAAACAGCACGTTCCAGTTGATCTGCGTGCTCGAAGAAATCCGCTCTTTGATTTTCGACAGCATAATTAACTACGACATCATTTACTATGTCTTAGCAAAATCGGCAAAGCTTGAACTTGACGAGGATACTGCGAAGTAGTAGTACGCATACCATATACGGAGATTTGGTCACGGCGACATTGACGGAATAATAATTGCTTCGCTACAATGCCAGTCCTTCGGGGCTGGTTTTTGTTGCGCTAAAATAATAGCTGTACCGCTTCCGAAATAGCCAAAAGCATAATACAATAGAATAGAAGAGGAAATAATTATGAAAGAGGTGCTATGAGCCTAAAGAAGCTCACGGGGTTAGCTATTGTTGCGAGCATATTGGTGGCAATTGTTGGATTTAACACTTATGCTAAAACAAATAAATTTTCAGTCGAGAATGCTATTATTTCTGACAAGTCAGACGCCGTTGATGGCGAAATTGTTTCGTATGATGGCTTGAATATTGTTAGCAACCTTACTTTTCATAAGCTAGGCGATACTGCTACTTATAAGATTAGCCTCAAGAATGTAGACGACGTAGATCACTACATAAAGACGATTAGTGATAATAATACTAATAATAATCTCTCCTATCTCTATGAGTCCAATATAAACAAGACTGTTTCTGCAGGCGAGATATTCGATTTTGTTGTAACCGTAAAATACTCAACCGCCGTCAATGATGCAGCTTTGCGCACACAAAATACAAATGTCTCATTTACTATCGCCTATGATAATACCGAAGAGACGCTCGGCATCGCTCCTAGGACTGGCGATAGCATTCTTGCAAATATTACAATATTTGTCATCGCCTCAGCTGGCCTTATTATTAGCATGGTCCTAGTTATTAAGGGCAACAAGAAAACCGTCAAATATGTTGCCGCATTGATGCTTGTCGTTTCCGCGCTATCGGTAGTGGCCACTTCTGTCAATGCTGTAAATACTAACAGTAATGAGCTAGCAATTAACTCCACTGTTAACTTCCGCGACAAGGTTGTTGTGACTTATGTAATTGATGGATCTGAGGAAATTGAGCTGGTCGATTACGGCTCAACGATCAATAAAGAATTAACCGCGAGAGCCGGCTATAAATTAAGTAATTGGACCTTAGCTGACGGCGCAGTATTTGATACTAATTCGAAAATATTTGACGATATTACGCTCACTGCGAACTATGCTCCGATTACTTTCACGGTAGCATTTGATGGCCATGGCGCCAGAAAAGGCTCGATGGAGCCGCAGACTTTCACCTACGACGAATCGCAGAACCTTGCTACAAACCTCTTCAAAAAGCATGGCTTTGGCTTAGACAGGTGGACTACAACCGAAGACGGCGAGGGTGGCCAGAGCTTCGCGAATGAGCAAGAAATCTCGAATCTTACCACCGAGGATGGCGCCACAATTACGCTCTATGCGCAGTGGAAGGTAATGCCGTGTAATCCGAACGCGACCCATTTCGACGATACGGTCTGTTTGCAGGACATTAATCCGATGACTATCGAAACTATGCCATATGATGAGCAATACCAGCTTCGCGACAGCCGTGACGAACGTTATTATGATGTCATGAGAATGGCAGACGGCAATATTTGGATGCAGGAAGATCTCCATCTAATCGACAAAACGATTTCATCAGCAGACTCGCATTTGCCAGAAGGCGTCACCTTTACCATCCCGGCAAGTGACATATCAGTATTTACGGGCGACGCATATCATCCGGCCGCATACTATAACGGCGAGTATGGCTCCCTCTACAACTTCTATACCGCAACTGCGGGATGGGTGACCGAGGAAACCGAAGGAGCGTCGCCAATGGATATCTGCCCTAAGGGTTGGCGTTTGCCGTCGGATAGCGAAGCAACGCTCCTGGCTGACCTATACGACTGGGATGACGATGTGATATCGGAGAAATATCGGCCTCGAGCAGGCGGTGAAATCATTGATGGCGAGCTAGACTTGGGTGGCGATGACTGGACATTTAGTGAAGCTTGGCTCAATAACGCAGCTATTATGCGACCTTATGGCTCCGACAAAATCTACCCAATCTACGCAGGCGCCGCCTACAGAGAAGAGGAATCTGACGGCTCAGCATACTATTGGCCGGGTAGTACCATAGCAAATCGGAAAAACGGACTTAATGTTCGATGTATGTCAGATAAACCGAACATGCAAAACTTCAATAAAGACACTAACGCCTACACGATTTCCGAAATCGGCGATTCGGCCTTCTTTGAAGACACTCGCAATAGCAAGTCTTATTCCGTGAAGAAACTTGCCGACGGCAATGTATGGATGACTCAAAATCTAGACATATTTAACGGTCAGTTGCTGTCTAGCAATGACTCGAATCTCCCAGAAGGCGAAACATACAATGTTGAATACTCAACAAGTAAGCCAGAAGGCTTCACTTGGGGCTACGGCAACGAGGTTCATTATCACGATAACTCCAATAATGAAATGTATGGCACCTACTACAACTACCGTGGCGCCACTGCGGGTTGGGGTGATGTCGATGCGGGTAATTCTGGTACTGCGCCGAAGGATATCTGCCCTAAGGGTTGGCGACTTCCGACTGATATCGAACTCACGACGCTAGCTAATAGCTATAGCTCGCCGGCAGATTTCATAACCGATGCGAACCTCCTCTTATCTGGCCATATCGTGAATGGCGAATTGCTGGGGCGCGGGGAACTAGACGATTTCTGGACCTCGAAATCTGCCAATGCAGGCAGTGCAACAAGCGTAGTCCTTGGCGACCCATCTGCCACGCCGACAGAAAGTTCGAAGTTGGTTGACGGCAAGATTATCCGCTGCATCGCAAAATAATCAATTTCGACAAAAAAGCACCCCGAAGTGGGTGTTTTTTTAATGGTGCCCGCGACTAGACTCGAACTAGCACGCCAATGGCATATGCTCCTAAGGCATACGTGTATACCAATTTCACCACGCGGGCAGTACTTAAATATTAGCAGAAGCGCCCCAAAATCGCAAACGCCGCCACTTGCCGCCAATGCTTATCTTTGACAAAAGCATAAAATGTGCTATAATCAAATTACCATCCGTCTAGAGATAAACACGGACAGGAAGGAGCACCTAAAAATGGAAAAGATTATCAAAGATAGAACCCTTCGTTTCTGGCGCATCCGCCTTAAAAAAGATGAAACTGATCTGTACCAGTTTTATCAGAGGAGGGACGAGTTTCTGCGCCTCTTCTGGTGGCTCACTCAGCATCCTGGCGACAAGGCAATCGACGTTTCGCATCTGCGTCTCTCGATTGCTGGCTATCGCTGGTCTGACCTCGAAGAGCTTCAGAAGAAAACCAAGAAAATGATCTATGACCGCAGGGACATTCCGCATGATTTTGAAGGCCCCGGCACATCCGTCGTGCTCGGAATCGCTCGTACGGAGCAGGTTCTGAATCGCGAGTATGTATTCAAGGTCCGCACGAATCATTCGGAATACTGCGTATTCTGGAATGAACGCGACGACAATCAGTGGCAGTCTGCATTTCGGGCTACATCGCATTGGATCGCATCTGCTCCTGATGGTTACAAACCCGTAGATGACGTCAATGCAATTAAAAGACTGCCAGAAGAGATTTCGGGCAACACCGGAATAATCGTAATACCGCGCGACGTTGTTTAATTACTGCTATCTGCAAAGGAATTGGCGTACGTCACAAGTACGATAGTTTGCATAAAGATAGCGAATTAGACACATAATCTTTCCTTAGCGGCCAGCCACGTACAGTGGCGACCAATACATTAGTAACAATCTGCCTTCACTGCAGATTCCGCACATTATAAAGCCTCGCGTACAAGCGGGGCTTTTCCATACCCGCAAAACGATAAAACTTATGTTAAAATGATATTAATGACCAAAAGGGTGTTTGTTTATGAATAAGATGGCTGTTTACTTGAATCAGCATATCAATGGCGTTGCCTATAGTGCGCCGGACATTTTGGATCAGTATTCTACTGACCGTTCGCTTTTGCATTATCAGCCGAAACTCGTCGCGATTCCGGCCGACGTGACCGACGTACGTCGCCTCGTGAAATTCTCTGCGCAGCTTTCCGCCAAAGGCCTCGATTTGCCAATTGCGGTTCGCGGTGCGGGCTATGGCAAAAATGGCGGCTGCCTCACGACTGGCCTCGTTATCTCAATGGAAAAGCTCGACCATATCCAAGAAATCGACGTCCGTCAGCGCCTCATTCGCGTCCAGGCTGGCGTTACGCTCGGCGAACTGCAAAAGACTCTCGCTCTTAGCGGCCTTGAGTTGCCGATCTATGGCGATCCTTCCGAAACGATTGGCGGTCTCGTCGCGCAGTGCGTAAGCGCCTCGAACAATACCGAACCTTCGACGATTGTCGATTTTATCGATCGTGCGGAAGTTGTCCTTGCAGACGGTAGTCTCGCGCAATTTGGCACAGAGAGTCTATCGAAGATTCGCAAGAAGGCCGCCGAAAAAACTTTCGAAGGCAAAATCTACGCCAAGCTCCTCAAGCTCATCGATGAGGGCTCGAAGCTCATCGAGCAAATCCCGAGCCAGAAAGAAAGCCGCGCCAACTATTCCGGCCTCGCCAACATCCAGCAAAGGCGTAAGTTTAGCCTCATTCCGCTCCTTTGCGGCTCTGAAGGTTCTCTCGGTATCATTACGGAGGTGATTTTGCGCTGCGAGCCAATCTTTGAGGATCCGAACTATATTGCGGTCACTTGTGATAATGCTCAGGCTTTCGCACAGAACGTCAAAATTCTCAAGGATCTCAAGTTTACGGATATTATTTTCTACGACACAGAAATTTTCGCCGACTCGCAACTGACTGGCAAAGTTTCCAAATTCTTCCGCAAGCCATCCCGCGATGGCTACCTACTAGTCGCAAACGCGAAAGATGATTCGCGTCTCGCTCGTCGCCGCAAGATTTCCGCGCTCAAAAAGAAGCTTCCGTCCAGCTCTCGCCTCATTATCTGCGATAAAGAGAATCGCCGTGATTTTGCTGCTATCGAAGAGAGCTTGCTTGCCTATCTTAGCGCGTCGCCGCGTGGTGTTCGTGTACCAATTGTCGACAATGTTTACATTCCGACCGAAAAGCAGGCTGAATATCTCGATGGTGTGACCGCTCTTGCTAATGAACTCAGCCGCCAGCTCGCCGTCTTCGGTTCTGCTGACTACAATCTCTTTAGTGTTCGCCCGGTCTTCATGCCGGCGGCCAAGAACAACTATCAGAGCCTCGTCGATTTCTTGCGTCGCTATACGAAGCTCGTCGACGATTGTGGTGGCCAGACTTGCGGTGGCGCCGCTGGTGGTCGCTTCATCTCGGCCTTTATCAAGAGCCAGAGTAGTCCAGAACTCCGCGATTTCTATGGCAAAGTCAAAGAATGCTTCGATCCGCAGGGCATTTTCAATCCGGGTATCAAGCAGGATGTCGATGCGCGCGTCGTCTTTCGCCATCTTCGTAGCGAGTACGATTTGACGCCTCAATCTGCCCACTAGGGCTCAGGTTTGGTTTTTACAGAGGTTCCGTGCTATAATTTTTGATATGAAATCTACCTTCGAAAAATCTAAGACCTCTGTGAAGTTTGAAATCAAATTTGATCAGAACGATTTTGAGCCTGCACGCACCAAGGCTCTAGCGCGTCTCGCACGCAAAGTAAAAGTTGCCGGTTTCCGCAACGGCAAGGCCCCAGCAAACGTCGTTGAGCAGCATGTCGATCCAAATGAACTTGCTAGCTTGACGCTCGATATTTTGGTTCGCCAGACCATTCCAAAAGTTTACGACGATGCTAAGATTCGTCCAATTTCGACCCCTCATGTCGAAATCTCCAAGTTTATCCCAGGTGAAATGGCTGAGTTGACTATCGAATCCGACATTATGCCAGAAGTCAAACTTGGCGATTACAAGAATCTCAAGGTCGACTATCATCAGCGCGAAATCGAAGAAGCTGACATCGAGGACGTCCTCAAGCGCATCGCCGAAAGCTTTGCTGAAACCAAGGTTACCAAGCGCGCTTCGCAGTCCGGCGACGAAGTTATCATTGACTTTACCGGCACGAAGGATGGTGTCGCTTTCGAGGGTGGCAGCGCCAAAGATTTTAGTCTTCGCCTCGGCTCCGGCCAGTTCATCCCAGGCTTCGAAGACGGCATTATCGGCCATGAAGTTGGCGACAAGTTCAATATTGACGTCACTTTTCCAGAAGATTATGGCAACAAAGATCTCGCCGGCCAGCCAGCCGTTTTCGAAATCTTGATTAAACAAATCTCCGAAGTTGTCACTCCGGCCATCGACGACGAACTCGCTGTCAAGACTGGCGCCTTCAAGAATCTCGAAGACCTCAAGAAAGATATCCGCCAGAACCTCGAAGCGCAGACCAAGCGCAACTCTGATGATCGCTACAAAGACGAGCTCATTGCTAAGCTCGTCGAAATTTCCAAGACCGAGGCTCCAAAGACTCTCGTCCAGGAAAATACCGAATCTATGAAGGCTGACTTCCGCCGTAACCTCACCACTCGTGGCATGAGCCTCGACGAATTCCTCGAAGCTCGCGGCATGGCCATGGAAGATTGGGAAGACGACGTCCGCAAACGCGCCGAACAGCGTGTTATCTCGAGCATTATTGTTCAGGCCCTCGCCGACGAACTCGATACGAAGGTCGCTGAGGCCGATCTCGAACGCCAGGTTGCTGAAATGCAGGCTGTCTACAAGAAGGATGCCAAAGCCGCCGAGCAGCTCGCTGACCCTCAGACGATCGAAAACATCCGCAATCGCATGCGCATTAACTTGACTCTCGACAAGCTCGCTGAGCTCAACAAGCCAAACGCCAAGATTGTCAATGAGAAGGACGAAGCCAAGAAGGCCGACAAAGAATCCGCAAAAAAGGCAGAGAAGAAGTCCGACAAGAAAGACGCCAAGGCTAAAAAGGCTAAGAAATAAGCAAAATGCCCCCGCAAGGGGGTATTTTTTATGGCAATAAAAACACCCGCCGAAGCGGGTGTAGTGTGTAGACGCAATCTTTATGCGATGAGATTCTTCGAAGCGAAGTATGCAATGCCTGCAACCGCAAGACTGGCCGCCGTCATAACGGCATAGAATTTTTTGGCCGAAGTATCTTTCTTTGTCGCCGACCGTATCGTCAAAACGGCGAAAATTACGGACAGTATTAACGCGAAAATTGCAGTGTTAACACTGTTGTCGTACAACAGTTTCCAGTCGGCAAACAGCCTCGTTGTGCTGCCGTTTTGCTCGAACAGGCCATTAAAAAAGAATTCCATGATATATCCTTTCTCCAAAAAGCTTATTCGCCGCGCGATCCGAGCGCGGTTCCAATGACGAAGCCGATTATAAACACCAGTGTTGCGAGAAAAAATGGACCATAATCGGTCAGGTCAATCTTGAAGCCGTCAAGCTCCATGAATTTGCCTACGAATGTCCCGTTCTTTGATGTCAGTACGTAGGAAATTACGGCGAATACGGCTGCAGTAATAATCCCCGTCAACATTCCGCCTTTTTCCTTTTTCGTACTTTGCACTAAGCACACCTTCTTTCATAAGATTGCCCTTAAAGGGCGAGGTCGCGAATCGACCTATACAAATACTATAGCACAAAATCGCCAAAAAGTCAATCTGAGCAGACCAAGAAAACCCGCCTCCGGGGAGGCGGGAATTATTGCGGGGATTAATACAGTCTACTTTTGCGTCTACGTTCTTCTGTCTTTCTTGCGGCTTCTTCCGCAGCTTCTTCTTCAGCCTTCTTCTTGCGGCGGCTATACGACCAAATCATGCCGAGGCCGCCGATTGCGGCAGCACAGAGTGCGCCATATGGCATAGCGAATAGCACTCGAAGATCTAGTTTGGCGCCTAAGAAATTGAGTACTAACTCTTTCTCGAGAAGCGGCGTGAAGCCGGCGATCAGGAACATAATGACTCCAGCAGCGGCGCCAACCAGCAGTCCTACGGCGAAATCTCCGCCTTCGAAAACTCTTGACTGTCGCTTAATGTAATCGCGCCGCTCCTTCTCGTAATCGGTGCCGTTATTGAAAAACATCCAAATCATCCTTTCGGAAAGTATTACCCCTTAAGGGGCGAGGCCTATCCTACCGACCGGCCTATAAGTACTATTATATCACAAAACGCAAAACTAGTCAATGGCGCCTATGCTTATGACTATAAAGCAATTTATTTCTTGTTGGCGAGATGCCAATGGTTGCCATATTCGCAATGATAGCAAGTGAGAGAGCCGCCCGGCAGGCCATACTCAGCCTCAACGAGGCGTGCGCTCATTTCTGCGGTTTCCTGATCTGGATAGCAAATCTTGTGCTTGTCGCCAACCCAGCACTTCGGCGGCTCTGGCGGCTGATAATTATTAATTCTTTTCATGAAACTCCCCATGTAAATAGGCTAAACGCTGCGCCTCTGGCATACGCTCAATCGCGTAGCGCAAAGTCGTGCGCGGCATACGCTTGTAATTGTCGATAATGAACGACTCGATGACCGGCCTATCGACGCGCCAGTAAATCTCACGCAACATCCAGCCGTTCGCCTTCTGAATCAAATCGTGCTTATCCTCGAGGATGTGCTTAATATTATCCAGACCATCGCCCAGAATGCCGCGACGATAAAAGGCCTGATAACCGACGATCGAAATTCGCTTCTTCCAAAGCTCGTCGCTCTGATTTAGCTCGTGCAAAATGCGCTCGTCTTTATAGTCGAGGCACCACTGGCCCAGAATGCGCCAGCTAAAGGCATCCACGAGATCCCAGTTATTCGAAAATTTGATGTGCTTCAGATAGAAATCTTTTATCGTGTCTGGATTTTTCGCGTACTGCTCCGCGAGAATCGCCAAAGCCACGAAACGGAACTCGTGCACCTCAGAACAGAGTAAGCGCTCGACGTCCTCGAGCGGCGCCCCCTTATATTCCTTGGCGACTTTCCGCAGATAGGGAACCGTGCAGCCTAAAAAGATGTCACCTTCGCCATATTTTCCAGGCGCGATGCCAAAATAATGCGCCGAGCGGTCTGCGCGCTCGCCGTCAATGTCTTTTTCGATTTTTGCGACAATCTCGTCGTACATGCAAGTATTATAGCATGCTATAACGCTTACGTCTTGCAAAATTAGCAAAAGTGTGATATAATATAGGTATGGATTTGATTAAGTATTTCACTAATCTATATAAAGAAGGCCGCCAAATCGCGCTCCTAACTTGGATTTATGGCACCGTTTCCGCCGTCGCCATCGTGGTTGCTGGTCTTTTTGCTATCGTTGATCAGAATCTCGGCCGCGCCGTTCTTATTGTTCCAGTAGTCTGCGTATTTGTTTTGCTTTTGAATCTTGTTGCTTGGTCGATTATTCATACGATTTTCGATACGCTCAAAGAGAAGAAAAAAGTCGCCAAAAAGAGCGAAAAGTAGCTTTGTGCTAGAATAGAACAATGACTCTTAATTTTGTGTTGTCTCAAATTCTAACTGTTTTGGCCTATGCATTTTATGGTCTAAGCTTTTTGAAGAGCGAGCGCAAAAAGATTGTCGTCGTGAATCTGATTGGCGTGATCGTGAATGCAATTGCTTTTGTTTTTCTTGGCGCTTGGACTGGTCTTGCTATGAGCTTCGTCTCGACGATGCGCGCAATCTATTCACTCCTAACAGAAAAAGACGGCGTGAAGCCGAATCCGAAACGCGATCTCGCAGTACTAATCATTACTTGCGCAACATCGATCGCCATCTCTATCCCGACCTATAACGGTGCAATTTGCATTATGCCAGTCATTGGTTCGCTGCTTTATAACTATTCTATCTGGCAAAAGGATCCGCTCGTCTTTAAGCTTCTCGGTATTCCAGTCGCAATTACCTGGGCTTTCTACAACGCTTACATCGGCTCGGTATTCGGCGTAATCCTCGAAGGCGTGTTATCATTATTCTCGATATATGGCTACGTTACGGCCACTAAAGCTGCAAAGAAGGTAAAAGATGGAAGCGCTAAATCCAGCAAACGATACGCGGAATCTTATTGATAAGTACAAAGGCCTCCCAAACGAGGAGATTGTTGCCGACCTCGACAAGAGTCGCGTGCCACTCGAAATTGCTATCGAGAATTTGGCGCATGATTTCAATATTGGCACGATTGTGCGCAACGCGAATGCTTTCAATGTTGCGCGCGTTCATATTATTGGCAAGCGCAAGTACAACCGCCGCGGTGCCATGGTGACCGATAAATATTTGCATATCGATCACTTTGCTACTGTAGAGGAATTTGTTGCCGACGCTCGTGCGCGCGGCTGTGTTTTGGTAGCTATCGATAATAACCGGCCGGAAAGTAAGCCTTTGCAGGGTGCCGAAATTCGCGAAAAATCGATTTTGATTTTTGGCTCTGAGTCGGATGGTATTTCGCAGGAGTTACTCGATCAGGCTGACCAAGCATTCTATATCGAGCAACTCGGCTCGACACGCTCGATTAATGTTGGCTGTGCCTCGGCTGTAGCGATGTATGAGGCGGTGCGCCGTTTGGGATATCTAAAGAATGCGTAAAGCTGAACTTTCGCAGCATTTTCTGCGCAGCCCGAAATTGGCTGGCTTTTTGATTGGCCATAGCAATATTAAGAAGCGCGATCTCGTGATTGATATTGGCGCTGGCTCAGGTGTAATTTCCGCTGCGCTCGCCAAGCGCTGCCGTAAGGTGCTCGCAGTTGAGCCGGATCCGGAAACTTTGCAGCTCTTGCACAAGAACGTCGGTAAGCTCGAAAATGTGGAAATTGTGGCGCAAGATTTTCTCGAAATGCAACTCCCGGACGAGCCGTATAAGGTTTTTGCCAATCCGCCATTCCATCTTAGCTCGGCGATTCTCCATAAGCTCGACGAGGCGCCAAACCCGCCGGAGGCTATCTATTTGATTCTGCAGAAGCAGTTTGCGCTAAAGACGCTCAATACCGAGCGCCACTATACTTCGCAACTTGGAAAGCAATTGTTCGTACACTATGCGCCGCGCATTCGTTTGCCGATGCGCCCAAACTACTTTACGCCGCCGCCAGCGGTGCCATGCGTCTTGCTTGAACTTAAGCGACGCGAAGAATTATAATTATTTCGTGCTAAAGGTTTATTTAGATATCGATGGTGTTTTGCGCGGCTGTGCTTCGCCGGTCGAGGATCGCGAAGAGTTGCTTCGCTATATTTTGGCGAATTGCGAGGCTTATTGGCTGACGACGCATTGCAAGCATGGCGTCAACAATGCGATTTTGGCGCTCTCGCAAGAGTTTTCGTCAGAATTGCTCGCCGAACTTGATGCAAAAGTGCGAGCTACCGAATGGGGCGCCATGAAAACCGATGCAATTGATTTTGATAGCGATTTTATCTGGCTAGACGATTCGGTTTTTCAGGTCGAACGCATGATTCTGAGTGGGCATAACGCATCGCAAAATGCTGTCGCGATGAATCCGCGCGATCCGGCGGCAGCCAAAACGGCGCTCGCCACGATTAAAGCGCGTGTTGAGAATTTATAGTAAAATAGAATAGATGAGTTTTATTACTGAAACGAAGAAGAAGTTATATTTGGTAGTCGTAAACTACTTTAAATTTTTTGCGAACATTTCTCTCAAGCGCTGGCATCCGCGCATTTTCGTGATTACTGGCTCGGCCGGCAAGACGACGATGTTGAATCTTGTCGAAAGTCAGCTCGGCGGCAAGGCGCACTATTCACACAATGCTAACTCGGCCTATGGTATTGCCTTTGACATTTTGGGCATGCGCGGCATTACGGGCTCGAAGCTAAAATGGTTGGCGCTCTTTTTCTTGGCACCGATTCGCGCTTTTAATTATCGTCATACAGAAGATTTCTACATTGTCGAATGTGATGGCGAGCGCCCGCACGAGGCTGAATATATCGCCAAATGGCTGAAGCCAGAAGTGACGATGTGGGTGAGCCTCGGCCGTTCGCATGCAGTCTTCTACGAAAAAGATGTCGCCGCCGGCCGTTTCAAAGACATTGACGAGGCAATTGCACACGAATTCTTCACCTTGCCAGAAAATACGCGCAAGCTCGTACTGATTGATGGCGACAATGAAACGATGGTTAAGATGTGTGATAGTCTCAAGGCGAAGGTTGTTGCGGTCTGTCGCGAATCGCTCAAGAAGTATCAAGTCGAGCCGCAAAAGGCCATCTTTACCTTTGAAAAATTCAAGTATCAGTTCAAAGAGCCAATGCCGCGCGATGTGGTGGTGCAGCTAATGATGCTTGGTGAATTGATGGACTATCTTGGCTTGCCAATCAAGTCGGATTTGAGTAATTTTAAAACGCCGCCAGCCCGCAATAACTTCCTCCGCGGCAAAAACGGCATTCAAATTATAGACAGTAGCTACAACGCGCACATTATCAGTATGACGACTGTCCTCGAAATGTTCCGCGATATGAAGGCGGAGCATAAGTGGATGGTGATCGGTGATATTATTGATCAGGGCCAGCTCGAAGGCGAAGAGCACAAAAAGCTTGCCAAGCTCCTCGCGAATGTCGATGCAGAACGCATTATTATGGTTGGCCGTCGCACGAAGCAATATACTTATCCGCTACTCAAGAACAAGAAGAAAGTCGAGTCCTTCGACAAGCCGCAACGGGCGCTCGCTTATCTCGAAGAAAACCTAACCGGTAAAGAAACCGTGCTATTTAAGGGTAGTCAATATTTGGAATGGATTATCGAGAAGTTGCTCGAGGATCCAGCGGATAAAATTAAACTTGCGCGCCAAGACGAGGCTCATCGCCGCCGCCGCGCTAGCTGGGGATTGGAATGATGACAAAGCTTTATATTATTCATGGTTGGACCTACAAACCGGAACCATGGGAAGAGGTGATTAAAGAACTCAAAACGCTCGGCGTGGATGCGGAATTATTGCGCGTGCCGGGTCTTGGTACTGCTTCGACTGATGTCTATACGATTGAAGATTACGCAAAATGGGCAGCGAAAAAGATTCCAAAAGGTGCTTTGGCGCTCGGTCACAGTAATGGTGGCCGCATTTTGCTCAACATGCTCAATGAGCAAGGTTCGGACTATCTTCGCGGCCTGATTTTACTCGATTCGGCCGGTATTTACGAAGAATCCATGAAGCGTGACCTCATGCGCAAGCTCTCAAAGGCCTTCTCGCCACTCAAAAAGAGCAAGCTAATGCGCAAGGTGGTCTATAAAGTTGCCGGCGCGCACGATTATAATGATGCGCCAGAGAATATGAAGAAGACGCTCTCGAATATGCTCGAATCCGACAAGGTGCTCGATATTACGAAGGTGACGACTCCGACGGAGATTATTTGGGGTAGCGATGACACGATAACGCCGCTTCGCCAAGGCAAGAAGATGCATGAGCAAATCAAAGGCTCAAAGCTAACCGTAAAAGAAGGTTGGCGTCATTCGCATTATCTCGTGTCGACGCGCGAGCTGGCGGAGGTAATCGCCGAGAAAGTGAAACAGTTCGATGAAAAGTAAGTTTACGCAGATTTCGCCAAAAGAGTTTGATACTTTCGTTTCATCTCACCTCGAGGTGAATTTCTTGCAGACTTCCGCATGGGGCCGTTCTTATGAGGAGATTGGCGACGAGGTGTTTTATCCGGCATTCCAGAGCGGTTCGAAGATTGCCGTTGCCGCGCTCGTGATTCTCAAGAAAGCCAAGCGCGGGCATTATCTCGAGATTCCAGGTGGACCAGTCGGCGACTGGCACTCGAAAGCAATGACGGAGTTTTTACAAGGTGTTGGCGAATTAGCGCGTGAAAAAGGCTGCGTGTTCGTCCGCATGCGCCCAAATGTTTACGATACGGAGGAGAACCGTGTCGCTGCCAAGGAGCGCAAGTTATTGCCTTCGCCGATGCATTTGCATGCTGAACACACCGTGATGCTTGATTTGACGAAGAGTGAAGATGATTTGATGTCTGATATGCGTCGCCAGACGCGCTACGAGGTTCGCCGCGCCGCAAAACTCGGTATCGAAGTCACGCGTGATAATTCCGAGCAGGCTTTTGATGATTTTTACGAACTCCAGCAAGAAACTGCCAAGCGCCAAGGTTTTATTCCGCCTTCGAGCGCATTCCTACATGCTCAGCGCAAGGCTTTTGGCGATAATGCGCAGATTTATACGGCGAGCCTTGATGGCGAAGTGCTCGCGCGCGGCTTAGTGATGCTTTGCGCGCCAGAAGCAGTCTACAACGAGGCTGCATCGACGGAGGCGGGCCGTAAACTTCCAGGCGCCTATGCCTTGCAATGGAAAGTCATTCAAGACGCCAAGGCGGCTGGTCTCACGCGTTACAACCTGTTCGGCATCGCGCCGCCAAACTCTCCGCATCATCGCTATGCGGGTGTTACGACTTTTAAAACAGGCTTCGGCGGCGAACAAATTACCTATCTTCCGGCACAGGATCTCGTCGTAAAGCCGCTTCGCTACAAATTTGTACAAATTCTCGAGCGCATTAGGAAGAAACGTCGTCATCTATAGGAGGAAATATGGCACTCAAAACGCAAAATTATGTCTTCATTTGCCTCGGGCTAGCCATGGCGCTCGGTAGCTTATATTACAATCACAAAGATACACAGCGTGCTCGTGAAGCTTCCGCGAACTATGTTGAGGTCGATAGTAGCTCGATTAATCCTGAGAACGATGGTAAGCTAGTCCTTATTAAGGGTAAATTGACAACCGAGCAAACACTCAGCGACGCCGACTTTGGCATTGCGAAGAAGGCTATTAAGCTCGAGCGCACGGTTGAGACTTACCAATGGATAGAGAATTGCGAAAGCGAAAAAATCGAAAACTCTAAGGGCGAAGAGGAAGACGGCGCGCTCTCGAACTGTAGTTATGACAAAGAATGGCGCGAGGAGCTTGTCGATTCGTCGGAATATCAAGATTCTCGCCGTAGCAATCCTAGCTATCAGGCCTATAGTTCGAAATCATTCATTGCGAGCGATGTTAAGCTTGGGCAATATAAAATCCCTGAGGCTTTACTTAAAAACCTGATTTCCTCTCGCCTTGATCTTGCAGAAGAAGATTTGACCGCTGGTAGCTATAGTATCTATGAAAATTACCTTACGAATTCTATTAATCCTGAAAGGCCAAATATTAGTGATATTCGCGTGAGTTACCGTATATTTGAGCCGACAGAAGTGACAATTCTCGCCAAACAGGTCGGCGACACGCTCGAAGCCTTCGAATCGAACGACGTGAAGCTATTTGAAATTGCGGCTGGCGAATTGGATGGCAATACTATGGTAAAGTATGTAGGGAGCAAATCGCGCACATTCCGTAATGTCGTTATTGTATTAGGTATAGCTTGCGCGGCCTTTGGATTAATTGGTAAAACTAGAACGGGAAAGAAATCATGAAAATTATAGATGCAACAGATCAAAAAGCTTGGGATGAGTTTGTTAGTTCCCATGAAGAGGCGAACTTTCTACAGGCTTGGGCTTGGGGCGATTTTCATGAAGCGCGCGGCAAGAAAGTCGTGCGCCGCATCGCGCTAGATAAAGACGAAAAGATTATTGGCGCCTACGTTGGCCAAGTCGAGACCGCCCGTCGCGGTACATTTATGGCGATTGCTGGTGGTCCAATCATGGACTGGTCGAACAAAAAGCTTCGTGATGCGATTTTTGCCGATATTCGAGAGCGGGGTAGACAGAATAAGTGTGTCTTCGTGCGTATTCGCCCGCAGATTGAGGAAGGAGAAAAATCCCGCAAAATCTTTGCGCAATACGGCCTGAAGCCGGCGCCGTTCTACCTCTCGGTAGAATTTGCGGGCGTACTTGATCTTACGAAGAGTGAAGAAGAAATCCTTGCGGGTGCCGCCCAAGGCCTTCGCCGCAAGATTCGCAAGGCACAAAAGAACGGAATTACAGTCGAGACCAGTACGAACCCGGAAGATATTCATCAGTTCTACGAAATTGAGTTGCAGACTGCTGCGCGTCACGGCTTCGTCGAGTTCTCCGAGAGTTTCTTGCAGAAGCAGTTTGAAGCTTTCGCGAAATATGACGAGGTTAAGCTCTATACTGCCAAGCTTGGCGACGAGATTTTGGCGCAGAATTTCATGATTTTCTACGGCAATGAATGCTCGTATCATTATGGCGTCTCGACGGAGCTTGGCACGAAGTATTCCGGCGCGCCGCTACTTCATATGCAGGCGATGCGTGACGCTCGCGAGCGCGGTATTAAGCGTTATAATTTCTGGGGCATTACTGGACTTGACGAGACAAAGCATCGTTTCTATGGCGTCAGCCAGTTCAAACGCAGTTTTGGCGTCTCTGAGCTCAAATATCTTCATGCGCATGATATGATCATCAAGCCACTGCCATACCGTGCTAACTATTTGATTGAAACAATTCGTTCAAAAATTCGCCACGTCTAAAATGCAATCGGGCCTCACGGCTCGATTTTTGATGCTTTGACGAAAGATAATCGTTTTCGCTATAATAGGAAAAGTAACAGGAGGTATAGTGAAAAATACAAAGAGAAAATATATTGAGAGTCACTGGCTCATTTTTGCTCTGAAGGGTGCTTTGGCGGCTTTTGCTGGCATCTGTATGATTTTGAGTTTCAAGAACGACCTGCAGTATTTGACTCGCATCGCCAGTTTTGCGCTTATCGGCATGGCGGTTATCGAGATTTTTAATATCTTCCACCGCAAGAGTTTACAGCGCAACTGGGGTATGCCTTTCGCGATTAGCTTGGTCGAGTTTGTTGCTGGTCTCGCGTTGATGATTTTGAGCCAAGAAGGCAATCCGAACGCAAACAACATCGTGCTGCGCTTGGTAATTTTTGCTAGCTTTATTCTCTATGCCTCGGTCATATCAATCATTATTGGCTTCACTTGCTTCAAAAATCTTACAGACAGCCTATTCTGGATTGTTCAGGGTATTATTGGCGCAATCCTTGGTATTACGACTTTTGCGGACAATGGTATCAGCAATATTACGCACATCAAAATCTTTGGCATCTACCTCCTCGTCAAAGGTTTGACTGATCTCTATTTCGGCATTCATTCAAAAGACGAAATGGCCGAGCTTCACAACGTTCGTGTAGCTCATTCAAAGAAGATTACGAAAGGAAAGAAATGAGTTTATTCAAGAAAAAGGAGATGAGTCTCCAGGATTACCTCAAGGCTCATCCGAATGCGCGCACCGTAGCGATTGCAGGCACGCGCGGTCATGCCTCGGCGATTAATGCTCTTGGTATGATTTTGGGCCACACATTTGTCGTGTCGCTGGGCGTCAATGAGGATGCAAATCCAGATATTGTATTGGTCGATACGCGTTCGCAAGAAGACCTCTCGTGGCTTAATCCTGATGTCACCGTAATCACTGCCTGCAATGACGATGCTGCAGCGCAGGACTTTTTCGCGCTTGCAAATCGCTCTAATCAAGTCGTTTTGAACTATGACGAAGTTCCGCGTCAATATGCTAGCCTCTTGCAGAATCCAGAGGTGACAACTTATGGCAATGAGCTTCCTGCCGACTACTACTTCGAGAACCAGAGCCATACGGTGACCGAAGGTCAGAAGGGCGACATTGTTAATATTGAGCGCGAGCATATTCCGGTCGAAGCGAAAATCCTTGGCGAACACAATATGCGCTATCTCGTTATGGCGACGATCGTGGCGAAAAAGTTTGGCGTTGCGCGTGAGCAAATCATGGGCGGCCTCGAGGCGGTTCGTCCAGTCTACGGGCGTATGTCGCCAGCGCGCGGCCTTCGCGGTTCCTATATCATTGATGATTCTGCCGATGAATCGCCGGAGTCCATTCAGCTCGGTCTTCTTGCGCTTTATTCCTACGAGGCAGCCTCGCGTATTCTCGTAATTGACGATGTTATGAAACTCAAGAATATCAATCTCGACCTTTTGTCGGATGTTCTTGTGCTTACTGATGCGCCGCGCAATGATTTGCCAGAGAAATTCCACCAGTTTACGACCGAAATTGAATTGATTAACTATCTAGGTAGTCGCCTAGAGGAAAGCGTACTCGTGCTTCTGGAGATTCCGATTCCGGAAATTATTGAGTCGTACTTATGGTAAAATAGATTTATGGCAAAGGTGATTACGATTACCAATCAAAAAGGAGGTGTTGGTAAGACGACGACGTCTATCAATCTTTCTTATTATCTTGCGAAAGCCGGTCAGAAGGTTCTGCTTGTTGATCTCGATCCCCAAGGCAACGCAAGTTCTGGCCTTGGTGTAGACAAAAATGAATTACAGAAGACGATGTCTGATTTGATTTTGGGCGAAGCGACAATGTCTGAAATCGTACTCGAAACCAAGACGAAAAATCTTTCGATTGCGCCAACAACGCCAGATTTGGCTGATGCTGAAGCGGAAATTGCTGCCAGTGAGGGTGCGCGTAAGTTTTTGATGCTCCGCAACGCCGTCAAGGAAGTTAGTGAGCAATATGATTACATTATCATTGATAGCCCGCCAAGCCTCTCCTATCTCACTGTAAATGGCATGCTAGCAGCGGATTACGTCCTAATTCCGGTCCAGACCGAGTTTTATGCGCTCGAAGGCGTCGCGCAGTTGCTCAAGACGATGGCTGATGTGCGTAAGAACAATCCTAGCCTTCAGCTCCTTGGCGTGGTCGCAACGATGTATGATCGTCGCACTGGTCTCAGCTCGCAGGTCTATGCTGAAGTAAAGAAGTATTTCAAAGACAAAGTTTTCGAAACAACTATTCCGCGCAATGTTCGTCTCGCCGAAGCGCCAAGTCATGGCGTTGCTATCGGTCAATATGATCGCTTTAGTAAAGGCGCAAAAGCCTACAAGAATTTAGCGCAAGAAGTAATCGAAAGGACGAAATAATGGCGAAGCATGGGTTGGGCCGCGGATTTAGTACCTTAATCCCGACGGATATTATCGAAGAGGGTTTTGATCCTACCGATGCCGAGGATAAGGCGAATAGTAGCCTAAAAGAAATCAAACTTTCCGACATTGAGCCAGATAGCGAGCAGCCTCGCCGTCATTTTTCGGAAGAACAGCTCAATGCGCTTGCTGAATCCATTAAAGAGCATGGCGTTTTGCAGCCAATCGTCGTCACGAAAGAAGGCAAGAAATACAAGATTGTTGCCGGTGAACGCCGCTGGCGCGCTTCGCAGATTGCTGAGCTCGAAAAAATTCCAGCTATTGTACGTACGCTCGATGCTCAGAATCGCCTTGAGCTCTCTTTGATTGAAAACGTTCAGCGCGAAGACCTCAATCCAATTGAAATCGCAACCGCTTATGCGAAGCTCAAGAATCAGTTTAATATGACGCCAGATGGGGTCGCTCAGCGCGTTGGTAAGAGTAAGGCATCTATCGTCAATACGATGCGTCTTTTGCAACTTCCAGAAGAAGCCAAGAAGGCAATGGTCGAAAATGGTCTTTCCGAAGGTCAGATGCGTCCACTGATTTCCGCTACGCCAGAACAGATTGATATGATTCTTCCGAGCATCATTAAAGAAAACTGGAGTGCGCGCAAAGTAGAGCAAAAGATGGTCGAAATCCGCCAACGCGCAGACGCAAGAAAGCATGGCAAAGATCGCCCGCCAATGAGCGCAGAGACGGAGAAATACACACAGCGCATCCATCGCAGGCTTGGCGTCGAGGTTAAGGTGCGCACCAACTCTAGAGGTGCAGGTAATATTGTGCTAAAATTTAAAGACGAGAAGGAGTTTGAAAAATTATGTACGATTCTAGCAGCGTAAAAGAAAAAATGACTGCCGCCGTCGACCGCTTCAAGGAAGAAATGAAGAAGGTTCGCACCGGTCGCGCACATCCAGACATGTTGTCAAATGTTAAGGTTGAGGTTTATGGCCAGTATTCGCCATTGAATCAGATCTCCAACATTTCTGTTTCCGGCGCCTCAATGCTCCAGATTACGCCATATGACGTTTCGAATATTGCCAAGATTTCAGCCGCCATCCGTGCCGATCAATCTCTTGGCCTCAATCCAACCGATGATGGCCGTATTGTTCGCGTGCCGATTCCGCCACTTACGGAAGAGCGCCGCAAGGAAATTGTTAAGAATGCCAGCAGCAAGGTCGAGGATGCAAAAATCGCTCTTCGCCAAGCTCGCGACGACGCACGCAAGGAAATTAAGGGCGGCGAATTGACCGAAGACGCCAAAAAACGCGCCGAAAAAGAAATCGATGATTTAATTAAAAGCTTCAACGCCGACGTTGACAAGCTCTTCGCCGAAAAAGAAGCCGAAATCATGAAAATATAAGGATATAAGGAGAAACAAATGTCCGAAAAGGGTGGAACAAAAAAATCAAGCGCAAAGAAGGCAAGCGGCGTCGATTCCGCTTCGCGTGTTGCGACTATCGGCGGCATTTGGGCGATTGTCGTCGCTATCGTAGCGATTATCGGTCTTGGCTCATTTATTGCTGGCTATAATTATGGCGCAAATGGTACAATTGGCATCTTTAGCTCAAATAGTGCCAATGAATATGAAATGTCCTATAAGAGGGCCGGTCTCGCCTATACTTATGGTCGCGAAAACGAAAATGAAGATGTCGATTCGCAGCTCCTCAATGAGTTCAATGGCTCTCATGACCGCATTGCAATCATTAACAGCAAGGAGCGCTACGATGCGCTATTGAAACTCGCCAAAGAACATTCCATGCTCGATTCTGATCTTATCGATTATGATGTCGACGAGAATTTCTTTAAGAGCGGCTCCGTCATTGCAATCTCTGCGGAAAGCACTGATTTGACTACGACCACTATCAAGAACGTTCTTCGCGACGACAAATATAACGTCACGATTCAGACCGAAGAGTCTGAAGCGCAGGCCACAATTACTTCGAACGATTATATTTATGGCCAAGTTTACTTCATCAAAATCGACAACGTAAAACCAAAGAGCGTTAAAATCGTAGAACTTGACGAAGAATAAAAACGAGAGCGGCGCAATTGCGTCGCTTTTTGTTGTGCAGACGACATTTGACTAATGCTGGAAATATGGTAAAATGAGGCCATGCGCGCGCCCTAACGCGCAAGAACATTAAAGGAGGCATGCGAAATGCGAAAATCATTTACCCTTGCACAGTTACTCGCGCTTCATGCGAGCGACAAAGCGAATCTATGCACGGCACAAGACGGAGATTTTGCCCTGGAGAAATTCGCAAAATATATTTCCAAGGTCAAATCCAGACAATGCATAGGTGACAGGATTTTGCTCGTCAATGTTCCGGATACGGAGGGGCTCACCTACTACCTTCGCTTTGATGGTCCGGACGGGCAGAAGAACTACTATGCTATCTGCGGCACTCGCGAAGAAACCTTCGGCCACGTCTGTTGGATGATGGTGAATTATGCGGTGCTTCGTAGAGGCGACGGCGCTTCGGTCTATGAAGGCGTAGAAACGCCTGTCTTCACTCACGCTGATGAAGGCATTTCTGAAATCACGAGCACGAGGATTGTTATCCCGTGTTTCGATGACGAGATTGGCTGGAATAATCTGGATGGTCACCTTCGGATCCCGCCGAAGTTCATCGACGATCTGGCCTATGACGATCATGACGCGGCGATTTCGGCCGTTTGCGAGAAAAACACAATTAGCGAGACGAAATGCGTCTACACTGCGGGTGAAGAAACGATTGAGTTATCTCTTTCGTCCGAAGGAACCGCATTTCCTGTGCTGTTGTACAACCACATCATCACGTATCGCCCTAAGCCTAAGCAGGCAAAGGGCGGGAAAAAGTGAGCCTCATCAAAAAGCACCGAGCTTCACGCCCGGTGCTATTTTTTGTCTAGGCTCCTTGCAGGTATTCGAGTGCTTCTGTTGCCGCAACGGCGCCATCGCTAGCCGCAGTCACGAGCTGGCGCAGCTTCTTTGTGCGTATGTCTCCCGCTACGAACAAACCAGGAATATTTGTCTTGCAATCTTCACCAGCGACAATATAACCATCGTCATCCTTCTCAAGGCCTTCAATAAAGTTAACGTTCGGTTCGCGGCCAATTGTCACAAACAGTGCATCGACTGGCAGGGTCTTTTCTCCTTCTGGCGTAGCTAATGTAATACTCTCGAGCTTATCTTCGCCATTAAGCTTTACGATTGTGCTCGACAGCTGGGTCTCGACATTCTTGAAATCCTTCAAGCGCTCGACTGGCATGCCGACTGCACGTAGTTTATTGCGGCGATGAATCAAATAAACATGCTGGCAAATATCGGCCAAATAGCAAGCGCCGCTAACGGCTGTATAGCCGCCACCGTAAACCGCCACAACCTTATCCTTATAGAGCGCACCGTCGCAAGTAGCGCAATAAGAAACGCCGCGGCTCATAAATTCGCTCTCGTGCTCGAGGCCGATACGGCGGTTCTGCGTACCGCTCGCAAGGATTACGGCATTCGCTTCGAAATCACCGTCGTCGGTCACGATCAAGAATGTTGTTTCTTTCTTTTCGACCTTAAGGACTTTATTGAAGACGAATTCTACGCCGAGCCTTTCGGCCTGACGATAAGTCTTGCGCATCAAATCGATGCCCGAAACGTTATCGTAGCTCGGGAAGTTCTCAATATTTGGCGAATTAATAATCTGCCCACCATAGCTACTGGCCTCAACAATCAAAACCTTCTTTCCTGCACGCCTCGCATAGATTGAAGCGGTTAAGCCAGCGATGCCGGCGCCAATAATTACAATGTCGTACATTTCTTCGTCACCCATTTAATAACTTTTTTGGTTGCCTGGAGGCCGATTTTGCGATCGATTTCCTCGCCGTTCTTGAACATGACTAGGCAAGGAATTGTGCCGACTTCATACTCAATCGCTAAATCTTTCGCGAAATCGATATTAGCTGACGCAAATTTACAAACATCGCCGAGCTCTTCGGCGGCCTCTTCGAGTAATGGGGCCTGCATCTGGCATGGTCCGCACCAATCGGCGTTAAAATCGACAATCACGATCTTATCCACCGATAAGACTTCTTGCTTGAAATTCTCGGCTGTCACCTCTATCATTTCTGCCTCCTTTCTATACTTATATAATACGTTTTTGCAGCTCTTTTTGCAAACCGCCTAGGGTATTTTACAAAATCAAACAGATGTGATAAAATAACTCCAATATGGCAAAGAAAAATAATACTAAGCGCAAGCTTGTTGGTTTGGTTTCCGAAGAATCCGGCATTCGTCTCTACTACACCAAGAAGAACACGATGAATACCCCAGATAAGCTTAGCCTTCGCAAGTACGACCCCGTTCTACGCAAGCACGTCGTCTTCACCGAGACGAAAAAGAACCTCGGTCGCAACGAAGTTAAGGAAAAGAAGCGCTAAATATATCCCCCTTGCGGGATATATTTTTATGCCCAAAAACATGCCGCATATGCTAAAATAAACACATAAGGAGGACTATAATGCAAGACGGAGAGAATCCGGCAGCTATGGGTGCGGCTAGCGGCGCCGCTCCGTCACAAGGGCAATCCAATCGCCCGAAAATTGGCATCAATTTTGATCCTGCAAACATCTTTGGCGCATCAGCGAAAGCGCCAGTGTCAGCACCTGCTACTGAAGCGCAGTCGAGTGATAATGCGGTTATTGTTGAGCAAACAGTAGAAACTGTTGCGATCGCAGAAACGTCAGTGCCCATCGAGGAGTCAGCTCCAGTTGAGTCGGTTGCGGAGCCGGCGGTCACTAATGCAATCGAAGAATCGGTCGATTTTCAGGTTTCAGAACCGACACCGATTGGAACGCCCGAAAACCCTGTTTCTGAACAGCCAGAAGCCGGCGAGCTAGAAGCCGAAATCGAAACCGAGAGTCTCGAAACCCCAATTCTGGACAATATTCCAATTAACGAGAAGGGGCCAGAACTTCTCAATAGTACGCGTCCGGCAGCTCCCGCAAAGCGCAGCGTGGGGCCGGCAATCATAGTCTTTATCTGTATTATTGGTATTTTAGTGGTCGGCATTGTCATCTTAATTGCTATGGGGGTCGCAAAGCGTGCCGCTCCTGTTGTTGAGGAAGCCGTCGAGGCTGTCGAAGAAAAAGTAGAGGAGGAGACTACTGGACGCCACATTACCTTACCGAAGAAGAAGAAAGCTGAAGACGAAGAGCAGACTGAAACATCTCAGGAAGAGACACCTGTCGAGACGCCGGAGGATACGGCAATCTACATTAATCTCGATACGCCGGGCGTACGCATTCGCATGCCAGAGACGGAAAATTATGTTAATTACCGTGTAATCGGCGACACTGTCTACTTCTGGGCTGCAACCAAGCGCGACGGTGTAGATTTTTCGGCTCAGACAAATTGTGAAAATAATGAACAGAGTGCCGAGCAAGAAGAGAATTGTGCGGCGGAGCCCTCTATTCCGGAATTTGCCGACCGATTCTCGAATACTGGCGGCATGGCGGCTGTGAGGTTCTGGCTCGTGGAAGACTCCGACTATGGTCAGACGGTCTACAACAATGGGGAATACTATTTCTTGTATCAGCCAAACATGAACGGCCCTTATAGTAGAGATGAAGAGAATGGCGCATGGGAAAGCGAAAGCCTAGCCTTTCTATTCGACTGGCTTACCGACTCGGCCAACTATGAAGCAATTCCTGCAGAATAAAAAACAAGAGCGCCCGCCAAGGGCGCTTTTTGATGTTGTGCCGCTAAAAACAAACACAAAAATATCCCCGTCGGGCGGGGATATTCTCCGAAAACATATTAGTTGTAGATGTTTTCAATCTGGATGCTTGGGCCCATCGTGGTCGAAATGAAGACGGACTTTACATACTGACCCTTGATGGATGCAGGCTTCTGGCTCTTGAGGCTCTCGATGAAGGCCTTGATGTTTTCCATCAACTTCTCTTCGCCGAAGCTCAACTTGCCGAGACCAACATGAACGATGGCCTGCTTGTCGACGCGGTACTCAATCTTACCAGCTTTGGCTTCCTTGACAGCCTTTTCGATATCGGTCGTAACGGTGCCGGCCTTTGGATTTGGCATCAAACCCTTTGGACCAAGCAAGCGGGCGTACTTACCGAGCTTTGGCATGTACTGTGGAGTCGAGATAAGAACGTCGAAATCGAGCTGTTCTTTGTCGAGGCGCTTGGTAAACTCTTCGTCCTCGGCGATATCTGCGCCTGCAGCCTTGGCAGCCTTGGCGGCATCGAGCGGAGCAAAGACGGCAACGCGAACATCCTTACCGGTACCGGCTGGAAGGGTAACGGTTGCGCGAATGTTCTGATCGGCCTGGCGTGGATCGACGCCCAAGCGGAAATGCATTTCCAAAGTAGCGTCAAACTTGACTGGGCTCGTTTCGATAGCGAGCTTCAAGCCATCTTCGAGGCTGTAAATCTTGCCTTTTTCAATCTTCTCGTTAGCCTTGCGGTAGTTCTTGCCGCGGCGTTCGAGGCGGCTACGAGTAATTGGCTTTGGACCAGCCTTTACTTCTGGAGCAGCGGCAGCTTCAGCCTTGCGAGCTTGGCGCTCTTCTTCGGCCTTAACTTCCTCGATGTGCTTCTTGGACTTTTTGCCAGCCTTGGCAAATTTTTCCTCAGTTTCTGGAGTCTCTACAGTTTCTTCGACTGCTTCGACGACTTTTTTGGCTTCTTCTTCTGCCATAAAAATCCTTTCGCGGTACAAACGGCTTTCGCCTCCCGACAATTAAAATTAACTTCAAAATTATATCAGAAAACCCCTAAAAAGGCAAGAAAAAGCGCCGCTCAGCAGACAAGCGACGCGATTCCGTATATTGCCGTAAAGACACATAGGCCGAAGGCGGTCGAATCGAAGCGATCCAGATAGCCGCCGTGGGTCTTGATTGGCCACTCAATCGCCGAGAAAAACGGCTTCTTGAGCAAAATCTCGCACGAATCCTTTACGCCGCACAGGCGTTTTGTTGCGGAGTCGAGCAAGTCGCCAATCTCTGCTGCAATACCCGAGATTGCTGCATAGATAATAATTGTCCGATAGAAACTTGTTGTCGATTCGTACAGCTCCGGCATCGTCAGCTTCACGAAAAGAATGACTAAGCCAAAAGGGATAATTGCGCCAGCGATAAATCCTACCCAGGATTTGTTCTTGGAAACCTTCGCCAATGCTTTTACCTTGTTGTTTTTTCCGAATAGGCAGCCAAATATAAAGGCGCCCGTATCGGAGATAGCCCCCGCGATCATTACGGTCGCAATCATGCGATAATCGAGGAAGAAGCAGGAAATTGCAGCCAAGATAAATACGAGGATTTCGCAGATCGCTGCAACGCGGAAACCTTTGCCAGCTTTCCTGAACTCGTCTTTTTGAGGCAAGTCGGCTGCAATCTCGATTAAGGCTGCCAGTAAACAACAGAAAACGAAAGGCTTAAGGGCTACTCCGTCGGCCAGAAAATAAGTTGTCAGAAAGGCAATAACTACGAAAGAAGCTCCAATCAGCCTTCCGTTCAAAATTTTTTTCATGTCCGCACCTCCTTGATTTGAGAATTTTTCGTGAAGCCAATCAGCTTACCTTATTATAACATGTCTCTATCTTGGACAAAAACGCTTACGGATAATGTATAATAAAAATAAGCTTAATATAAGGAAGAAAAAATAATGGATGACACTCCGATTACGCCTGCGTTCGATGTCGATAATCTTGACGCGGCGCCAGCAGATAGTGCTCAGGATCAGGCGATGGCGGATATTGAACTCGCTAATAGTATGAATAATCTTGGTTCTATGCCGAATAATCCTATTGCGGAAACGCCAGCTGAACCGATTGCGGAGCCAGCCCCAGTCGAGCCTGTTGCTGCCGAGGCGATTGCAGCGCCTGCTGCTGAACAGACAATTAATCCGGTAGTCGAAACAGCTCCTACGTCTGCGCCAAACCCAATCCAAACCACGACTCCAGCACCTAGTACTACTTCCAATGTTCCAGGCGCCCAGCCAAACCCGGGCAATAAATCTCGTGCCGGCATCATTGTTTTGATCATTATCCTACTCGTCGCCGGCCTCGGCATTGGGGGCTACTTTACCTATAAGGCCATCAAAGATCTCGACAAAAAGACGACCGACATCTCAAAGGAAGACGATAAGAATAAGACTTCGGATCCAGACAAGAAATCCACAAAAGATGTCGAAGATGATGACGACGATCCTGACAACAAAAAGGAAGACGACAAGAAAGACGACAAGAAAGAAGATAAGAAAGAGGATAAAAAAGGCTCTGGCGGCGACTCCGGTCAGCAAAACCCAGGCAAAAAGAGCGATTATACCTTCCAAATTTGCAGCACACCGCTCTATATCAAGGATCCAGAATCCGTCTTTGGCTATGTGCAGACTAACGACACTTGTCGCGATGACGACACGAATGTTGGTGCGGTGATTATCGGCGGCTTCCCGAGCAAGCCAAGCGCGGGCGTCCAAGAGATTATCGACGACGAGATGGAGTACTTTGCTATGGGCGGCGTCGCTCTATCCTATACTGGCAATATTGATTATGATACGCTTGGTGAGGGTAGCCGCGAATATCTCGAGTTTAAAGAAATGCGCACGGTCGGCAATAAGACAATCATTGCCTTTGCGCTCAAGGAATCTTTCTTCGATATGGTTGACGGACTCGAAATGACGGACGATGAGGCAGAATTATTCCGGCTGATGAAAGAAGGCGCAAAGACGATGCGCGAGTATCTCTTCGATGTAAATACTTACTACTACGAAGGCAGTTCTTCGGCAACGAGTACTCAGTTCTAGTAAAACCACAAAAAATATCCCCGTGAGGGGATATTTTTGAATCGATAGATTAGTCAACGACTTCGACGCCCATCGAGCGAGCGGTGCCCGCGATGGTCTTGATGGCGCCTTCGAGATCGATGGCGTTCAAATCTTTCATCTTAGCCTTGGCGATTTCCTCGAGCTGAGCGCGAGTAATCTTGCCAACCTTTTCGGTGTTTGGCTTGCCGCTACCTTTTTCAAGGCCGATAGCCTCACGAATGAGGTCATCGTTTGGGCGACCCAAACAGTTCCAAGTAAAGGTGCGGTCGTCGTAGACCTGGATGTGGACGATAACGTCCTTACCCATAAATTCTTTGGTCGCTTCGTTGAACGGGTTGATGAAATCCATCATGTTCAAACCCCACTGACCGAGCGTGCTACCTACTGGAGGTCCGGCCGTCGCCTTGCCACCAGGAACACGCAATTTCAAGTTACCGATAACTTTCTTTGCCATAATTTCCCTTATGTAAGTTTATTCAATTGAATGCGTAACGTTCATAATTATACCGCAAAAGCCCAAATCTGTAAAGGGCAGGCAAAAGCCTCAGCTTAGCTGAGGCTCTCGATTCTTTCCGATACTTTGTCGTGGGGATAGCCCCATACCTTCAAGAAGTCCTCGACCTCAATCAGTGAGTCGAAATCAAGCTCCTTTATCAGGCGCTCTTCGTCAGTCATAGGAATTCTGTCGCTGTGTTTATTCTGCGCATACATTATGGCGCCAGATTCAGATATTACTCTAATGTGGTCAATCGGTCCGACCGAAATATCGTATCTACCACATTTAAGTCCGTCGCTATACTGCTCGAACTTTGCATTGTAGGCTATCTGCCAATCCTTAAATTCATAGCTCTGGTATTCTGTCGTAAATCTAACGCAATCATCCTCGAAAGACATGGTCTTCACTGGAGTGCCGCTCAGGCTCATATCTTCAATAAAGACAGCCATTTTCATGAACTGTTTTGTGCTCATATGGTCAAGACCATGCTCGCATGCCATAAAAATAGGATCTTCTGCGTCGCAGAGCTCAATACTGTATCCGTCATCCGTCGGTGTAACCGACCAGATATTTTCCGAGTTTGCGACGAGGAATTTCAATACTTCGTTTTCACTCGTGTAATTCTCGGTCTTAAAATTCGAGCCAGCAAACTCAGTTGCTTTCGGAACAGTGCTCGGCTTACACAAGAACACTACCGTAAAGACGATAGTGCAGAGCACTGCTACTGCGATGATGATTTCGATGATGGGGTGGATGGTGTTTGATTTGACGTTTTTCATAAATAACCTCCTGCGCACCAAACATAAAGTATCGATTGTAAGGTGCAAATATCTTATAATTATAGCATAAAACACGCAAAAAGTCAATGTGATATAATGGGCTTATGGATAACGATTGGCGCAATAAAACTCTTGCTGGTGTAGATTATTCATCGACCAGCTCGCAATCTCCGCTAAATTCAGAAGTTCCGCAAGGCTATGACTATGAAACGGGCCAATTAAATGGCGTCAAAACCAAGCGCAATCCTTTTGGCGTCCTATTCCTGATTCTATTCAAGCTTGCGAAGATGCTATTGATGGCCGTGCTGTTCTGCGGCTATATCGTTCCGCGTATCGTAACAGACATTCCTGCCTCCTTGGATAATTCAAAGCTAGCTCAGATGATACTTAGCGGCGATATTATGCTTCCGCTTACGCTTTTTGGCATCGCTATTGTGTCTTGGGCGGCCGCGATTTTTACTGGCGCTCCAAAACAAATTCGCAAGAGCATTATTGGATTATTTGTTGGCCCGCTCCTAATCTATCTGAGCGGTTTTCTCATTGACTACTGCATGCAACATATGTAACAAAAAACCGCCAGACGCACTGGCGGAATTTTGTTGTTTGATTAGTCTTCAATCTTCTTGACCTGAAGAGCGTCGAGCTCGACAGCGGTTTCGCGGCCAAACATGGAAACCATGACCTTGAGCTTGCCCTTGTTGGCGTCAATCTCGGAAATCGTACCTTCAAAGCCCTTGAATGGACCATCGGTAACCGTGATAACCTCGCCAACGCTGTAGCTAACGGTGAACTTTGGATCCTCGACGCCCATGCGCTTCTTGATCTTCTCGATTTCTTTTTCGGAAACTGGAGTTGGCTGAGTGCCGGTACCAACGAAGCCGGTCACGCCAGGCGTGTTGCGGATAATGTACCAAGTCGCATCGGACAAGCACATATCGACCAAGACGTAGCCCTGGAAGATTTTCTTGTCGGCAATGCGGCGCTTGCCGTTCTTAATTTCAATCTGCTTTTCTTTTGGAACCATTGCGCCAAAGATTTTGTCGGCAAAATCAACACTGTCGCAACGCTGATTAATAGAATCTGCTACCTTGTCTTCGTAGCCAGAGTAGGTGCTAATAGCATACCAAGCACGCGTACCATCGTAACGGTTAACGGCCATAAATTAGTTTCCTCCCAAGAGTTTATTAAAGATGAACGTAAAGAGAGCATCGAGTAACATGATCGTAACGGCAATCAAGATGACGTAGCCAATTACGGTGAAAGTCAGTTTCCAGGTCGTCTTGCGATCTGGCCAACGAACCTGGCGAAGCTCGCGTACGGCGCCGCGGAAGTAGCCAACTTCCTCATCGCTCTTGCGAATCTTTTTGCCATTCTTGTCGGTCTTGACCTTTTTTTTGCTTTTTTCGGCGTCCTTTTCTTTCTTTTCAATAGCTTTAATCTTGGCCTTGGCTTCGTCCTTGACCTTCTTGTTATCGCTATTTTTTGCTTTGACGCGGACTTTGCGAGTTACCTCTTCGGCGTCGCTCTTCTCAGCCTTGTCGGCCTTGGAGTCGCTAGCCTTAATTCTCGTGATATTTGCCATATTTCTGAAATGCTCCCATTAAAAATAGTCCGTTGTGGGACTCTGTCAAGAGTCTACCACACTAGAAGAGGAAATTCAAGTAATCGCGCATCATGCGAGAACCCGAAATCACATCGAGATAGGCAATAAGTTGCTTATGCACCCAGTACTCAAGATCGAAGTCATTGCGCCAAGCTTTCGCCGCGACATCCATCTGACGATAGAGCGATTCGCATTCTTCGGCTTCTGTCTTGCCTTCAATCGTGAGATAATTGTCGGCCGGCATATCAGCAACGCCGCCATCGTGGGTCGAAATTAGTAAGCCGAGGTTGGCAATATCCTTCATCCAGCTCGTACCGCAAGCTTCAAGGCCGACAATCGGCGTATTGATAGAAGCATTTGCGCCAAGCGACAAACCGAGACCAAGCTCTTCGTCGTAATCCGGCAAATAGTGCACACGCGCCTTGAGAATTGGATTCGAATCGATCAAGTGCAAAAGATTCATCAAGCGGTTATACATGGTAGTATCGCCGGTATGGACGCGGCCAGCCAAGATGTAGTGCGCATTGTTTTCTTCGAGAATTTGCGCAATCTTGTCAGGATTCGAGAATGGCAACCATGGGCGCTTGTAATCGACAAAGCGGCGCTTGAAGTCGAAGAGCATGGCGTCTTCTGGAATCTGAATTGCGTTGCCGTACTGATCGGTGCGATGCTGCAAAATGCTATTGAGCTTTGCGCGACCAAGATTCTTCAAATGGCGAATATCTGCGGCACTGATTGCATTGACGTTTTCTTCGAAGTTCTTTTCGGTTGGCAAATCGAACTTGTTCAAGATTTCGCGCTTGTGGTAGAACTCCATGATTTCTGGATGGGTCCAGGTGCGCATATGGATACCGTTCGTAACAGCCTTGAATTTCACTTTATTACCATTAATATCGCGGTAATTTGCAACGCGGGCATGGAGTTTCGAAACGCCGCTGCGAAGCTCGGCAATCTCGACACTTGGCGTCGAAAGGCGAATCCAACCGTCCGTGAACTTATCGGAAAGCCAGCGGCGAACAGCGACCGACTTAATATTCGGGAAGACATACTGCTCGAACTGCGAATAGCGGAAAGTAGCTTCTGCTGCCTGGACCAAAGTGTGGTTCGTGTAAAGTGTATGTTTGCGCGTGTAAACGACGGCTTCGTAGAAATCCATGCCAGAGCTTACGAGCTCATCGAGGCGGGCGAGCGCAGCGAAGAAGGTTGCGACCTCGTTCAACTGAATAATGCCAGGACGGCAGCCGACCAGCTTCAAGGCTTTGTAGCCACCAAAGCCAAGCGCTACTTCCTGATAGAGGCGGTGATCCGAGCCGGATTCGCCGGAGTAAAGCTCGCCAAAGTTTGGTTCCGTAATACACAAGAAACGGGAAGCGCCAAGACGCTTTTCGACGACGTCGAGCTGGACTGAGGTGGTGGCAGTCTTAATGCTCACATTGTCGACGAAATTAAAGCCGAAATCTTTGTAATTTTGCTGAACATGGTAATCGGTCTGCTCAAGATTATTCATCTTCTGATGCGATTCCCATGGATAGAATGGCGTCACGAGCACGAATGGTACCGAAAGCTGTTCGGCCACGCGGCGCATATCTGCAGCCAAAACGCCGAGGCCACCGCCACCACGAATACCGTTCGACTTGTCGTAAGTCTCAATCGTCCAATAGCAATACGGGCGTTCTGGCGACAATTTCTCGGTTAATTTATCGCGACGAATTGCCGCATAAAACTGCTCAACATCCTCGATACTATCGAGCGGATGATAAGTCTGCTGGTTTTCCTGATTATTCACTTTCCCACCTTATTTTAGATAATAATTAACTCTAGTATATCATAAGCGCGATGCAAAATGTGCCAAAAACGCGTATAAAAATGAGCCGGCGAAACCGGCTCGAAAGTGAGTAGAGTTAGCTGTAATCCTTCCAGATATCGACCACGTCGGGGATGTAATCCGGACGCGTTACGAGCAAAGGGCGGTTCAGGCTACAAAGGCAGTCTGCGAGCTGCATCAGGAAGTCATACTCGAGTTTACGCGGAGCTTTACTGTGTTTAGCTTTATGGCTGTCGTCGACGGCATCAATCAGTTTTCTCGGCTTAACCCTCTTCGTTGCGAGATGTTGTGCTTCACAAGAATTGAAGTAGGCACAAGGCGACAGAGTGTACTTCTCGAACAAATTCAATCCCGTGGAATAGAAATCTGGCGGTACGACGCAAATCGGATACAGCAGGTAATCTAAGGCCGGTGCAGCTTTCTTTAGCTGTGTAACAATCAGTGATAGAGTTTGCGGCTCAATCGGCTCCTCGCCATTTTTCTGCGCTTCGCTGTCGAAAATGAACTGCTTTCGCGTTGCCGATGGCGCTACCAGCACGATGCCATTATGTTCAAGCGTATCCTGCACAAGCTCGAGATAATAGGCGGTCAATTTGCTGGTCAGACTACTCAGCTCTTCCTTGAAAGTATCCTTGCCGTTCAGAATTTCATCGACTGCCGTCGGCGTAATCGTGGGTGTAATTGTAATTCCGATGCTTTTCAGGAACTCAAATTTCGGCGCCAATGCCTCAAACCAAGCGATGGTCACCGGAAAGAGCATCTGCTTTTTGGGGAAATTATCGGTACAATACTCAATCAAGCGCAAGATCTCGCCGAGCGATGGGTGATTAAACGCGAAAATCGCACCAGTTTCATCCAGATTTTCCGAAATTCGGCCATTTCCGACGTAGGGGGCCACACGCTTCAAGGATTTACTCAGGGCCTTTCTCTTTGTCGCGCCGTCGCTATCCTTGCAGTGAAGCTGGCTCAGCCATATGATGAATTTAGCTCCGGTTTTTCCGGCCCAGAGCTCCCTCAGAAGTTTTTTGCGCTTAAAGGCGCCGACGATGGACAACTCGCCCTTCGTCATTTTGTCGATGAGCTCAGCCGCGGACATCTGCGTGAGCTCTTTCGGAGTAAAAGCTTTCACAAACACCACTCTCCTCTTATGATAAGATACGACGCGAACGTCTAGCGTATTATGGCATAAAATCGGACAAACAACAAGCATTTGTCCTATCTTCACAAAAAATCTTGCCCATTCGCAACGTTTGTGCTAATATAGATTCATCCGTTGGGGATTCGCCAAGTGGTAAGGCAGTGGGTTCTGGTCCCACCATTCGGGGGTTCGAATCCCTCATCCCCAGCCATTAAGGAATTTATCATCATTGACCAGAAAATTGAAGGGCTCTCTACAGAGGTGGAAGAGCCTTTTTTGAGCCCCAATTTCTAGGTTCGTAAAAATTCTACGAGCTAAAATGTCTTTTTCAAGCGAAGAGCCAGCTCTCATCTTATCGGCACCGTTTGTAATCAGGTTCGTAAAGTTTTCCTGACTAATTCTTAGTTGCTCTGGATCAAAAATCCTAGCTTCTACCTTCTGAAGCTCTTCATTCAAGTCGATAATCTTAACCTGTTTTTCTTCAAGCTGTTCTTTAATTTGATCTAGCACGATTTTTGGGGTATCAGCCTTTTCTAAAAGCTTCCCGTAACGGTCTGAGAGCTCTCGTAAGTCCCTTTCGAGCTTAGACTTGGTTCCTATAAGGCTGTGGCGTTCAAACTGCAAATCCTCGAGCTTTTTGTTAATGTATTTATCGACTCGTTTGGAATAGCTTTTATAATCGATTTCCGTAGCTTTGAATTGTTCTAGGACATCGCACATATAATCGACTATAACTTTGCCTCTAACTTGTCCTTGCGGATGAGAACACTCTGGATTGCGACAACAATAGTACAAGAAATAATCGCCATGACGACCTTTGCTGCGGCTTGCATACATAAAACGACCACATTCTTTGCATCGAATAAACTTTCGGAATGGAATAAAGACTTGTTCTTTATCGGTCTCGCCTTCTTTTAGTAGAGGATGAGTTCTGCGTGCCTTAAACTTCGCATCTTCTTGCACTGAGTAGTATTCGGCTTCAGAAATCATTGGCTTAAAGTTAGGCGTAACAATCCTTAAATCGACTTTCATTCCAGCTTGAATGAGGACTCCGTAATAGAACGGATCTTTGAGGATGCGGCTAATTGTGCCTTTATCCATATCGATTCGCTTGGAAATTTTGTTTCGCTCAGTGATCTTTGTCATCATATGAACATCGTGGAGTTTAAGGTATGCTAGGGCATCTCTCTGGGTGCCGCCTTCCATCACAATATCCCAAGCCTTACGAATATAATTAAAGTTCTCATCGGGCTCATATAAGCCAGAAATGTCGTTCCTCGTATAGCCCCACTTACGGACGCCAGACGACTTACCTTGTTTTAGGTTAGAGTCCATGCCACGCTTAACATTCTCGCTAAGATGTTCTGAGTACTCTTTTGACATGGTGAATAGAATGCCGAGCACCATCTTGCCGCTAGCCGTATTCTCGAATGTCATCGTGGGAAATTTAAGGTCTTTAATGACATTATTATCGATCATGTCGACGATCATGCCAGATTCAAGGGAGTTACGAGAAAGTCTATCAGGATGCCATGCTAAAATGCCGTCGTATTTCCTCTTTTCGATGTCTTTTAGCATCTTTGTAAACAAAGGACGATTCTTTGATTTCTTTGCGGAGGCAGACTCCTTAACAACATCTATAACAATTAGACCTTTAGATTTTGCATAATTCATGCAGTCTTCGATTTGGTCTGGGATAGATTTAACTTGGGCTCGACTATCTTCTGAAGACTTACGAGCGTATAGGACATATCTTAGGGCAGGGGGTTCGTCGTTTACTTTGATTTCAGCCACACTAACTCCTCATTAATTAGCAATATTATAACATTTTTTCATGGTTTTGCATTCTACTAAAGAGAAAAGGCGACTGGTTTATTCCAATCGCCTCGATTCTAATAATAGAATAGAACTCGCCCTGATTTGCCAACTTCGCAAACCGAATTCTGCTGTATTCTTTCTGGAGTTACTACTATCCCACCTAATATCGATAGTGTCTCCATAAGGTTCTTGATGCCATCTTCGCTACAATCGTCCATGGCAGACTCCTGCGCTCGTGTTCGGACTAGGATTAGCGCTATTCCTAGTCCAGTCTGCGAAGCCCACTCATTCGCTTGTTGTAGCCAACAAAAATGCCCGAAATGCATTTTCTGCATTCGAGCACCATTGACTACTTATATTTTACCATAAGCATCCGCATTTCGTCCGCCTTTTTTAGATTATGCAACCGAGTTTCGTCCGAATTTTGAGCAAAAACAACCACATTTCGTCCACATTTTATAGAGATGGTATGCCGTAGAAAAAATATGGCACATTTCACCGAGTTTCGTCCGACTTTTACAGAGGTAAATATTGTAAGAAATACAACAATCAGGGATAGTCTCTGCCTATCATTAATGAGGGAATATGTTATAATATGCGTAATATGACAAAAAGCCACAGCCAATTTGTCGAAGAATTAAAACAGATAAACTCATCTATCGAAGTTATTGGAAATTATACGAAAGCAGTAGATAGGATTGATGTTCGCTGTAAAGATTGTGGCTATTCTTGGAAGCCTTTAGCATATTCTCTGACTTCTGGGAAAGGATGCCCGCATTGTGGAGCATTAAAAGGTGCCCGAAATAACAAAGGTCTAACTGGATTAAAGAGTAATAGTTCATTTCGTGAAGAGCTAGCCAGAATTCACCCTAACATTGAAGCGCTGGAGCAGTATACTGGAAACAAAAATACTTTGAGATTCGTCTGCAGAAGATGTAATCATGTTTGGCAGGCTAAGCCATATTCCGTACTGCAAGGACATGGATGTCCAAGATGCGTGAAATCGGGCACTAGTTTTATGGAACAGTTCATACTGGGATCGTTTAAGCGAGACTTAGGCAATACTAGTGTTCTTTCGAGAGACAAAAGCCTCATTGGATTAGAAATCGATATTTATATCCCGAGCTTAAAGATCGCCTTCGAGCCGGGCAATTGGATGCTGCATAAAAAGTCCTTAGATCGTGATTTAGTAAAAAGAGAAAAGTGTAATGAAAATGGAGTAAGGCTTGTTACTATCTATGATAAATATCCAGACCTCGAAAAGCCCCCATTTAGCAAAGACTGCATAGTATTTTCTGGCGATTATAATAAAGAGGATCATAAACACATCAGATTATTAGTATTAAAACTATTTTCTTTGGCAGGCATCGACAAAACATTTTCCGAGAATGAATGGAGGGAAATAGAAAAAGAGTCTTACGATAATTCTCTGTCAAAAACAAACGATATGTTTCTAAAGGAGCTAGCAGATATTCATCCGAATATTAAACCTCTAGAGGAATATGTAAACGCAAATAGGCGAATGCTAGTAGAGTGTAGTGAATGCGGATATAAGTGGTCTGCTGTACCAGCAAATCTTTTGTCTGGAGACGGCTGTAGAAAGTGTGGCAATAAAAAAGCTCACGAGAAATTCATAAAGACGCAATCTCAATTCGAGAAAGAAGTGGCTGCAAAAAATCCAGATATAGAAGTGATGGGCGAATACACAGGTAGGCATTCTAAAGTTGCAGCTAGATGCAGAGTATGTGGTTTTGAGTGGAATCCAGTTGCTGCTAGCTTGTTAAGAGGCTCTAGTCACAAAGGAGCTAGAACTATGCACTATATCAAAAAGGACACTACATGCTAAAGAAAGATTTTCCTAATATTTATAAAATATGGAATCATGAGCGTAATAGCGATAATGGTCTTACTTTTGATGAAATAACCCCGGGCTCTGGTCGAAAAGTATGGTGGAGATGTGAGCACGGCCATGAATGGGAAGCCATAGTCTGTAATGTAGTCGGCAAGAATAGTGGATGCCCGTACTGCAGTGGGCTAAAAGCAATTCGTGGAACAAATGATCTAGTTACGATCAATCCTAAGCTGGCTAAGGAGTGGAATTGCGACAAGAACGGCGATTTAAAACCGGAGGATTACACCTCTGGCAGCGGCAAGAAAGTCTGGTGGAAATGCGAGAAGGGACATGAATGGCAAGCGGTAATTAGCAGCAGGAATTCTGGTGTCGGATGCCCCTATTGTGCTGGAAGAAAAGTTTTAAAAGGTTTTAATGACATAGCTACGACAAACCCAGATATTTTAAATGAATGGGATTACGATAAAAATGCTATAAGTCCATTCGAAGTATCGTTCGGTAGTGAAAAGATAGTTTGGTGGAAGTGTGAGCACGGACACGAGTGGCAAGCGATGGTGGGAGATAGGGTTAGGGGACGAGGTTGTCCAATTTGTTCGCATAGGCAAATACTCCATGGCAAAAATACTATCGATGCTACGAACCCTTCAGTTGTCAAAATGTGGAATTATGAAAAGAACGGTGACTTAAAGCCTTCCGATATAGTTTCAGGCAGTGGCAAATTAGTTTGGTGGAAGTGTGAGCACGGTCATGAATGGGAAGCTGCGCCATACAATATTATTAAAGGACAAGGCTGCCCGTATTGTTCAAATAGACAGGTTTTGGCTGGATTCAACGATCTCGAAACTCTTAATCCGGATATTGCCAAAGAATGGAATTATGAAAGGAATGGCGAATTGAAGCCTTCTGATGTGATTTCTGGATCTACGAAGATAGTTTGGTGGAAGTGTCATAAAGGGCACGAGTGGCAAGCCCGCATCTACAGCAGAAATCAGAACCATTCATGCCCGTTTTGCAGTCTTTACAAAATAACATCAGTGCCAGAAAAAGCCGTTGCTTTCTACCTTATTAAAAATGGCATAGACATCGAAGAAAATAAGAAGATTGATGGCATGAAATCGGTGGATATATATCTGCCGAAAGAAAAGATCGCAATTGAATACGATGGTCAGTATTATCACGCCAATATTGATAGAGATTTAGAAAAGAATAAGATTTGTGAGGATTTAGGCATTAAGCTACTCCGTATCAGAGAGCCTAAATTGCCGCAATTAAATAGCTCATCCATCGATTATGCCATAGATAAAATTGACAATAACTACGCCTACTTACGGGGCGCTATTGAGTGGGTATTTCAGCAAATTGGTATTAAGTATGATCGCATAGATATATCTGAAGAAATACAAGACATACTAAATTACTACAATAAACGAGAAATAGATAATTCTATAGTTAATACTCACCCAGAAATAGCTAAAGAATGGGATTATGAAAAGAATACGGTGAGAATCGATACGATTTCTAGGGGTTCAGAGCTGAAGGTTTGGTGGAAGTGTAGTAAGTGCAGTTATGAATGGCAGCAAAGCGTTATTACTCGCTGTAGCGGCTCTGGGAAATGTCCAAGATGCGCTTCTCTAAGGTTGATTGCTGGCCATAACGATTTGGCCTCAACAAGAAAAGACTTACTTAAAATATGGAACTATGAAAAAAACGATATTTTACCATCAGAGATAAGCGCCGGCTCTAATCGCACGGTATGGTGGAGATGTAAAATTGGCCACGAATGGAAAGCCTCGGCTCATAATGTGTCGAAGGGGCAAGGTTGCCCATATTGCGCAGGCAAGAGAGTAGTTTCAGGCGAGAATGACTTATGCACTGTGAGGCCAGAAATAGCTATCGATTGGAATTACGAGAAGAATAAAGAAATGACCCCTGAAACAGTATTAAGTGGATCAACAAAAGAAGTATGGTGGAAATGTCATGAATGCGGCTATGAATGGAAAAGTAAGATTAGAGACAGAAAATATTCCGGATGCCGGAGTTGTCATTACAAGAATAAAGGAAAGGATTAAATATGAAGCCAGATCCAAATATTATTCATCCGATAGCTAACTATGATAAGGAAATCTATATTAAGCCGACGATTAAAAATCCTAACATTATCGTTGGAGATTTTTCCTACATTGCAGACTCCGATTTCGAGAGTCATGTAACTCATCATTACGAACACATTGGAGATAAGCTAATCATTGGTAAATTCTGCCAAATTGCGGCCGGTGTTGAATTTATGATGAACGGCGCAAACCATCAAAGAAATGCAGTAACTACCTTCCCATTCTATACACTTGAAGGATGGGAGCAGACTCCACCTAGCATTGAAGATCTGCAAATTAAGGGCGATACGGTTATCGGAAACGATGTATGGATTGGACAAAATGCGACAATCTTACCAGGCATACATATAGGCGATGGAGCAATTATTGGGGCGAATAGCGTAGTTCGAGAGGATGTGGAGCCGTATACGGTAGTGATAGGCAACCCAGCAAAGGTGCTTCGTAAAAGATTTGATAAAGAGCTAATAGTTCTGCTCGAAGAGTTCAAGTGGTGGGATAAGAGTATAGAAGAGATTAATAGCCTAATCCCATTATTGACATCAAGCGACTTAGGCAAGGTTAAGTCCGAGATTTCTTCGCTTATTAATAAATAGTTTCAGAGAGAGTTTACGCACAGGATGGCTTGCTATGTGGGGGCCGCCACCTGATGGAAAACTCTCTTTTTCGTTCGTGGTTCGTAGTATTATTCCTTGTGCTCGGAATCAATACTTATAATCTAGTATTAAGTTACCAGAACTCCTTATATAGTCCTCGGGTGCAAATGTCTCCTTCGGATTCTCGACAAGCCAGTCAATAATCAAATAGATTGGTTCGTAATTGGTCGCTCTAGGACAGCCAAAATCAAGAAAATATGCCCGAAGGGCTATATTTTTTTGATTTTCTTCTGGAAGTGGTTCGCCTCTACTCGGGTTCGCCCAATGCCCGGTTTCGCTCGCGAAACGAAGGCGCATTGTTTATATCCCTCATCCCGGAGCAGATTGTCGCAACCACCCCACTTTGACGAAAACCAATTCTGTGTTATAATATATACATATCTACCGCCAGCAAAGAGGAGGCGGCGCATTGTACTTTGGCACAGAAAGGATGAATGAAATGTGCTCGAATGAAGAAGCTACCAAGTATGAGCTGATTGCTCGAACCCTACAGGCCCTGCAGGAGATTCACTCTTCGCTAACTGCTGAAAGCGACTCCGGCAAATGTATCGAGTTGCATGAGCCGCCAAACAAGGCTACGAGCGTTCTCGAGCTACGACCCGACACTCCGATTTTTGCATTGTTTAAGGAATACTTCAGTCAGCTCGGCCATAACGCTGAGTCGCGCCTCGAAGGCTCGACTGCGCTCTATTTGAGCGGACGCTTCGGTATTCTCGAGCGATATTGCAACTTCGGCGAAATCTCCGCATTGGTAAGAAGCAAGTTTGCGGAAAAAGTCGGCATGCCTATTGTGGTCATTCGGGGGCGCACGCTTCTCGATTTGCCGCAGACAGATCGTCTCGATTTCGTCTCTGTTCAGCGCCGGTTCGGCGTCGACGACCTTCCGCGTTTGAGGGAAGCCGTGTATGAGGCGATGGTTGTTCTTCTGACAAAAATCGACCCCAAAATCATTCTCGAGTTCTTCGGAGAAAAGCTCAAGGATGACAATGTTGTCGATTTTTGCCTCGACATTACAAGCCTCTACGGTTACGCCGTCGGCGCGGCCTGTAAACTCAAGGGCATAAGCCAGAGCAGTCAAAATCTCGGTGTCTCTAAATGCTACGAGGAGGAAGTAGGTGAAGGCGGCGTCTATGCCGCGTTCGACCGTGCAATCGAGAACAACATTGCGGATATTAAAACGCAAAACCAATACTCCCGTGATGAATCCACTGAACTCGAAGCAAATATCAAGTCTACCTATGCGTATGCGTTAAAGGAGATCGGGCTCGGCTATCTGCTGAGCGGGGTGCAGTTGCTCGACCGCTATGAACCCGAGCGTAATCGAATTACTCTTGCTACCGCTCTCTACAAGGCAATCCAAACCATGGACATTATCAATGACGCAATTCAACGCTACTTCATCAAAGAATGGGGCGAACATGTCTACGTTGGAGGCATTGTTAAGACGCTCCGGCAGCAGGAAACAGACTGAAGCCTTTCTATAATTTAACCCTCGGTTTCGCGCCGAGGGTTTTTGTTGCCATGAAAAAGCTCCGAGCCGTAGCTCGGAGCAACTATCACTCCTCTCGTAATGGATATTTTTTGCCAGTAATAATCTCGACAAAGCGCTCGGGCGCAGCAGCTAGACTTGCTTCGATGCTCTTAATTTCGGACTGTATTTCTAAAAGCTTATGCCGTGTTACGAGTAATTCTTCGAATTCTTCGTTAGAGCGATGTCTGTTGAAGCCGAGAAGTAACTCGTTTCTTGGTTCGTAATACGCAAAAGGCGCTCTGATGCTTCCCAATGTCGCCTTAACGCGCTCCTCTTTGATTTTTAGAATATTTGCAACTTCGGGGATTGTTAAGCCGCGCGCATAGGTCAACCATACGACTTGCTGCTTGCGAGTGTAACAGTCGCCGATTACTCTGTGAATAATATACTTAGCCTTTTCGCTAAGAGGGTAAATCTCAGTGTAGGCCTCAGTCACATCGAGCAAGAAGCGCTCTTCCCAGTTCGGGTTAAAATTGGGGTTGAGTCGAGCATCGCTCTTTCCGCAGAGATAGTCGAGGCTAACACAGAAGTAATCCGCGATATTCATCAGCTCCTCAACGTCGGGTTTAACTAAGCCTTTCGAAAGCTGTTTAACCCTATCGAGCGGTATATCTGTGAGTTTTGAAATGTCGGTCGGGCTTGCATTAAATTCGGCCATGAGCTCTTTAAAGCGTGTCGAATTCCAACGGTTGTCATTCATAAAAATTCCTCCCAAAAAATAGGCAAGGGGTGATAGTGTATGAAAAAGGTCCTGGACAAAGTCCAATACCTTAATTATAGCATAAAACCGCGAAAAAGTCAATAAAGCTAATGTCTAGACAGAAAGAAATCCCCGCAATCATGCAGGGATAAGCGCGGACCACCATTCAAAGTTGACCGCATGCGCAATGGCGAAGAATACGGCCGCCGTAATATAGCAAAGATGCGTGATATATACGGCCGCGCTTGCAATATCCTTCGATCGCTTGATATGCCAGTCGTAATCTGTCGTTATGCTATCGCAAGCCTCCTCGACCGCGGTATTCATTGTCTCGGTAATCGAGTCCAGAATGAACAGCGCGACCAGAATTACGTATTCGAGCATAATGAAGTCAAAAAGCATATCAAGCACAAGGGTACTCGCGATCATTATTGGGTAAATCCGCCTAAATGTGCTAGATTCGCAAACCATAATCTTAAGGCCGTTATTGGAATCCTTCACGTTTTGCCTAAGATGTGCGAACAGATTGTCTTTCGATTTCTTCTGATAACTCATAAAATCACCCCCGTTCAGAACCGAAACCAATCTTTGCGACGATTATACGATAAATCAACCTCTAGCCAATAGATAAAAGAAAACCCGCCGAAGCGGGTTAAGGTTTTTGGCTACGAAGATACTGGTAGAGGTCTTCACTGATACGTGCTGCGCGCTTCTTGCACTTGGCATCGTAGTCCTCGATTACACTGTCGAGCGCCGATGCGATGCGAAGATACTTAATGGCAAGGTAAACGCAATAAACGATAGCGAAAAGTCGAAACCATCCCCAAAGAAAAACTGCGACATAAGCCCGCGCTCCAAATGCCATGACGCGAAGCTGGAGTATCGGCGCACCCAATAACAAATCTGTTGTTAGCGCGACGTAAGCAAGTGCCGTCGCGAAACAGAGACACGAGAGAAAGGAATGGAAGCTTGATTCCTGCTTCAAGAGTTTTCTCGTTTTGGCCTCGTGTTGCTTGGGGATATTCAAGTGAATATGTCTTTCTTCGTCAATCTCGTAGGAAATGTAACGTTTCTGTTCATTTTTCATAAAGTACTTGACGCTCCCGGCGCGCGCCACTCCTTTCTAAATCCCGGGCAACAAAATTATGGGCTGATTATGCCACAAAAACGACAAATAGTCAAGAGGAGGCTCTAATCAGGCTGGTAGCCATGCATAAAGTCGCCCGCCTCGCGTTTAAACTCCGCCAGCGCAAGCATTTCTTTTGGCATCTCGTCTTCGCTTAGTAAAGTCGTCATGCTGAAAGATACGTAATCCTTGAAAACGTAGCCTATTTTTGAAAGTTGTTCGCTACTAAGGCTCTTGACCGGGCCTTTAATACGCATGTCGAACACGCCGTCGTAGTCAACGTCGTTCTCGGTCTGCGCGAATGCTTTTACGAAGATATCATGTTCGGCCGTTGCTGGCTGATATTGAAGCTCGCCTAGAACTTTCTCCGAGCTGCTATTATATCCGATATAGCTTCTGTTGCCCGAGATAGTATAGCTGTGAAGGTAAAGTTTGTGTTCGGCCAAGAATTGTACTAAGACGTCTCGAAGCTCGCTATCGCTAAGTTCTGCCTTGTCGATGTCGAATACAGGAAAACCATAAGAAGCCGCATAGCCTGAATCGTCTGCTGGGTCGGACAAATCAATTTCGCGCTCGACTATATAATAAGTCTTGTGGTCCATCAAAAAATTAATCGCCAGATAAACTCTGCAAGTTTCGCGGCCGTAATTGATCCTTCTTGCCTCGATTTTTTGAGCGCCGTATTTGATATTCATAACACCCTTATATCATAATTTTGTACGTAGCGAAATCGGAATCTTGCGCACTCGCCAAAAACTAGCCATAATTGCTTTAATGGACCTAAAGAAAATTCGCAAAACCGCCAAGCAACGCTTGCGCAAGAACTACTTCAAAACCGTAATCGTACTCTTTGTGTGTACCTTCCTTCTGACGGGCGGTACAACCTTCAAATCGAAGAATATTCTCGATATCGAAATCTCGAACGAGCGCGCCGTGCAAGTGCTCTCTTTCTATAAAAATAAGAACAAGAGTCAGACCGTTGACCAAATCCTCGATTCGGCTATCAGCGAGCAAAACCATCAGGGTGAAGTCGCCAATAAAATCGACAAAGGTATCGCCTCGAAGGTTCTAAGTGAGATCGCGGCTAACCGTAGCATGATTGCGAACTTCGTGAAGGGTGGACTAAATGCGATTTCTGGCAACTTCTCAGTGGCCTTCATCGGTCTTTCGTCGACGATTCTATTCCTAATCATTCGACTCTTGTTTCTTAGTGCGGTAGAAGTTGGTCGTAACCGCTATTTTTTGGAGCAACGCCGCTACCTCGCCACACCCGCAGATCGCTTCTTGTATCCGTATCGCAAACGCCGCGGCGTTCATGTTGCTTTCGTGCTCCTGATGAAGAATGTCATGCTAACGCTCTGGTCCTTCACGATCGTCGGCTATTTTATTAAATATTACGAATATAGCATGATTCCGTACGTGCTCGCGGAGAATCCCGATATTAAAACCCGCGACGCCTTCCGCCTCAGTAAAGAGCTAACTTATGGTCATAAATTCCAGATTTTTAAGGTTAGCCTTATTATCATCGCTTGGCATCTCCTTGGGCTAATCACTTTCAACCTCTCAAATATCTTCTTTACGAATCCTTACGAGTTCTGCCTCTTTGCCGAAATCTACGCCGAGCTTCGCAAAGAAAAGCGCAAATCTCTTACGAACGCCGAATTGCTTAATGACAACAAACTCTTCCCGCGCGAAGAAAAGAATGAAGCTTATCCGAATGCGCTCAGCTACGGCAAGCTCGTCGATGAAGGCGCGAAAAAGCACTACACGCCGTCAACTTACGTTCTTCTTTTCTTCAGCTTCTGCTTTGTAGGCTGGCTCTATGAAGTGGGCATCTATCTTTTTGGCGAAGGCCGTTTCGTGAATCGCGGCACGATGTATGGCCCGTGGCTTCCAATCTACGGCACCGGTGGCGTCGCCATCCTATTCTTGCTACAGAAATTCCGCAAAAACCCTTGGCTAATGTTCGCTAGCTCATTCATCCTCTGCGGCGTAATTGAATACTTTGGTGGCTGGTATTCTGAAACCTTCCTCCATGCGGCATATTGGGATTATTCAAACTTCGCCTTCAATCTCAAGGGGCGCATCTGTCTCGAGAGCCTCCTCATCTTTGGCGTCGGCGGATGCGGCTTCGCTTATATCTTTGCGCCAGTGCTAGATAATCTCTATCTTCGTATCAGCAAGCGCACAAAGTATATTATTTGCGCCATTCTAATTGCGGCATTTGCTGCGGACTTTACGGTCTGTCGAATCGTCGGCCCGAATAGTGGCGACGGCATCACTGCTTCAAAGTCCGTAGAGTAGGGCGATTATTGACAAGAATTAGCAAAAGTGCTATAATAATAAGATATTATGTTAGTTATTCACCAGTTTGATACCGAACTAACTCACAAATATCGCGAAATCGCATCGGTTTTGTACGACATTCTTGGCGACGGCATTGCAATTCATCACGTCGGTAGCTCAGCGCTCGGTATCTCTGGCAAAAACATCATCGATATCTTGATTGGCGTCCCGCGCGAATCTGATATGCGCCTTGCGGCAGATCGCCTAGTAAAGGCTGGCTATTTTGAAGGTAAAGAAACTGGCGAAGAACGAATTTTCTTGGCTTCTCGCCCATCCGAAACTCGCGCCGGCGACGTGCATCTCCATATCTGTATTGAAGATTCGCCGATTCACGAAAACTTCTTGGTTTTGCGCGACTTTCTCCTTGCCTATCCTGATGAGTTGGCGAAATACGAGAATCAGAAGCGTGAATGCGCAATGATTGCGAATGGCGACCGCCAAGAGTATCGTCGCCTTAAGTCTCGTTATCTTACTCAGACAATCAATCGTGCTCGCATGGCGATTGCGCCTGATATGCTTGAATATTAAGCAAAAGCGACATGCTATAATCGAAACATGGATATATATAGCATGGACGTCACGGAAATTAGGATTCTTTTGAAGCAATTTGGCAAGACCGCCTATGGTCGCACAGTCTTCATGATTGCTTACTTTGTGCCAATTGCGCTATTTCTGACTTTTGCAATTTTGGCGATTATGTCGCTAGTAATGGCGAATAGTATGCTTTTCTTAGCTTCGGCTGGTGTTTTGTGCTTATTTGTGCCGGCATTTATGATTGCGCACGCTTACTACTACCGCGAGCTTCGAGATTATGCGGAGCATTTTCGCAGCAGTGATCACGCGCGCGTCCGTCGCTTCTTGAATAATCGCTAGCAAGAAAAACCGACCCCTAAGGGCCGGCCGGATAAAAGGAAGAATCTTATTAAAGCAAACCGCGTTCTCTCATCTGGGCGCGGTAACTTTCAGCGAAGTTTCGCGCTACAGCATATGCAGCTTCGGCGGCGCGATATTCGGACAGAGCATCATAGTAATCTTCGAAATCGGTGGTCGGGTATTTAGCGCGCCAATCTCTTCGGGCTTTTTCGATTTCGTTGGAAATCTTAGTGTTCTGAGCGCAAACTTTCTCGTACTGTTCCTGCTCGGAACTCTTAGTTTTTTGTCTGCGGCTTCCAGTCTCGTCGGGCAAAAAGGATTCGAGCCTACATATCTGTCTCATGTACTTTTCTCGCGTTTTCTTGCGTTTACTTTGCTGTTTGTCGTAGATTTCTTTGTCCGCAAAGTACTGCGGATAACGTTTTCTGATGGCTGCCTCGGCTTTCTTTAAGGCTTCTTCTGCCGCAATAAGTCTCTCGTTCGCTTTCGTTTCGTCGGCTACGAGCTGATCATACTCGCTTTTGGTGAGTGTTGGCTTGCTTATGTCTCTGTTATTCATGAACAATCATCTCTCCTTCTTAAGGTACTTAGCGGATTTGCGATAGAGACTATTTTAGTATATTTTTTGAAAAAATCAAGCGGGACATTTTGGCGCCGCCTACACTTTACAAAGTTGCTCAAATTTGTTAAAATACAAGGCAGAGTTTCGTAAGCTTCTCGGTTGATGCTGGACTGAGAGGTTTAATTTATTAAGTCAAAATATTAAGAAAAGGATTTTTTGTGCCTACAATCAATCAGTTAGTGCGTAAGCCACGCAAGGTTGCTGCACGCAAGAGCAAAGCTCCTGCACTCGGCTCCATCGTGAACACGCTCAAGACTCGTTACTACAAGCAGGCTGCCCCACTCAAGCGTGGTGTCTGCGTTAAAGTTACTACCAAGACTCCAAAAAAGCCGAACTCCGCTCTCCGCAAGGTTGCTCGTGTTCGCTTGACCAATGGTCAGGAAGTTTGGGCTTACATTGGTGGTGAAGGCCACAACCTCCAGGAGCACGCAGTTGTGCTCGTCCGCGGTGGTCGTGTTCCTGATCTTCCAGGTGTCCGCTATCACATCGTTCGCGGTACGCTCGATCTTCAAGGTGTTAACGGTCGCAAGCAGGGTCGTTCTAAGTACGGCGCGAAGAAGGAGGGTAAGTAATTATGCCACGTAAAGTTACCGCAAGTTTGCAGCGCAAGGTCTCTCCAGATCGCAAGTATCAGAGCGTCTTGGTTCAGCGCCTTATCAATAAATCTATGCTCGACGGCAAGAAGCATGCCGCTGAGCGCGCCGTCTACGAAGCAATCGAAGGCGCCGCAAAGAAGCTTAAGAGCGAAAACCCAGTCGAGGTTCTCGAACAAGCTATCAAGAACATCAGCCCAGATTTCGAAGTTAAGTCTCGCCGTGTCGGTGGTGCGAACTATCAGATTCCGTTCCCAATCGCCGGTCATCGCCAGTTGCACTTCGCAATGAGCTGGCTCGTTCAGGCTTCCCGCGCTCGCTCTGGCATGCCATATGCAAAGCGCCTCGAAGCTGAAATCGTCGATGCCTACAACGAAGCAGGTGCCGCCTTCAAGAAGAAGGAAGACTGCCATCGTATGGCCGAAGCGAACCGTGCTTTCGCACACTTCGCTCGCGGTTAATCAATCGCAATTCAAAGAAAAAGGTCCGTCTCGTGCGGATCTTTTTCTTGCACTTGACTCGCCAAAACGCCTATACTTAAACAAAGGGCTAATTATGTCGAAGCAAAATCTCATCTATCAAATCTATCCGAACGCGGTCGGCGACCTGCGCGCCATTGCTGACAAAATTCCGCTGATTGCCGAGAAATTACAACCGGACTATATCTGGCTGAGCCCGATGTTTCAAAGTCCGTGGCGCGATGGCGGCTACGACGTCAGCGATTATTATAAAATCGACCCCCGCTTTGGTAACATGGCGGATTTTCGCTATCTTATGAAAGTTGCAAAGAAGTGTCGTGTCGGCATTTTGCTAGATTTAGTCATTAATCATACCTCGAACGAGCACGAATGGTTCAAAAAGTCTGAGCTACACGATGAAAAATATAAGGATTACTATATTTGGCTCGACAAGCCCCTAAACTGGAAATCATTTTTCGGCGGCCCCGCCTTTGACTATTCGGAACTGCGCGGCAAATATTATTTGCACCTCTATGACCGCTCGCAGCCAGATTTAAACTACAATAATCCACAAGTCGCCAAAGAATTCGACCGGATTATCGATTTTTGGCGCAAAGAGGGAATCGCTGGTTTTCGCGTCGACTCCGTAAATACCTTGGCAGAAAGCGGCCTGCGCAGAGGCTGGATTCCGGGCCTTCCGGGCTTCTTTAATTATTACCAAACTAAGCAAACCGTCAGAGTGCTCGAAGGGCTATTCGAGAATAAAGGTCTCTTCACTATTGCGGAGCCAGTTGGCGGCGAATTTCTCAGCAAGCGCAAGTTCCGTCAGCTCACGGATAGAGCCTTTAGCGCGGCTTTTAATATCGGCACGCTCGATGTGGCGGACTATTTCTTCTCCGCAAAATACAAAATTCGTCCAGTCAATTATCGGCGTTGGCTCAAGAAACTGGCTGCCTGGTCGGTCGAGCCGAAGTTTTCGATAATTCTTGAATCGCACGATACGCCGCGTGCACCAAGCCGCTTTAATGCAAATCCGCGCGTCCTGGCCATGTTGCAATTCCTACTGCCGAGCCACAATCCTTGTATCTATCAAGGACAGGAACTCGGCACGCTAAATGCCGATCTTAGTATGAACATAGACGATTATCCGGGCGTGCAGTCACGTCAAATCTATCGTCGACTGCGACGAGAGGGTAAGACCGACCGCCAAGCGATGGCTATCGTTCGTCAATCTTCGCGCGATAATGCTCGCCAGCCGATTGATTGGTGCGAATATCGCCTGCAGAGCGCGCAGCCCGATTCAGTACTGAACTTTTACGAAAAACTCATCCAGCTCTGGCGTAGCGATGAAGTAATCTGTGATGGTAAGCTTAAAGTGCTAAAAATCACGAAAAATGGGCAATTCGATTTTGCTCGTATTCTTGGCAATAAGCGCTATGTTGCCCACCTAGACTTCACGAGCAAAAGCAAATCTTGGCTCAAAGACGAAAATGGCAATAAAATTATCACGACCTAAAAAATAACCCCGCAGCAAGCGCGGGGTAACAGTCAAAACTCGTCATCTAATATAGAACGCTTGGCAATCTGTATTGAACCGCCAATTTCTTTTGGGAGGAGGGGATATTGTTTATGCTTTAATGATATGCGGATTACTCGGCTTTTCTCTTGTGATATTAAAGCCGTCGTCCGGATTGCTTTTTGCTGGAGCGCTATCCCTTTTCTTAAGCTCGGCCTGGAGTTCCGAAATTTTGTTATATGCATTCTGTAAAGTATCGTTGTATAGCTTTTCGGACTCATAAAAACCAAAAGTTCTTCCCAAAGAGAATGATGTAATGATGAACAATATGATCAGTAAGGTTCTTTTTCCTTTGGCGCTCAGCTTTCTCATGCTGGCACCTCCTTTCATCGAGATGCTGTCCGCACCGGCGGAGAATATCCATATATTTTACCATAAACATGACGAAAAGTCAATAGCGCTTTGCAATCTGTGGCGCGGCGTACTAAAATTATAGAGATATGGAGCAGAATTATTTAGACGGCGTAAAGCGCGTGCATATGATTGGAATTGGCGGCTCGGGCATGTTTCCGCTCGCTCAAATTTTGCATGCGGAAGGATATGAACTTAGCGGCTCAGATAATAACGAGTCGGATATTTTGAAGATGGTACGCAAGATGGGCGTGCCGGTTCATATGGGTCAGGCTGCCGAGAATATTGAGGGTGCCGAACTGATTGTTCATACTGCTGCCATTATGCCCGATAATCCGGAGCTTATCGCTGCTAAGGCGAGCGGCATTCCGACTATAGAGCGCAGTATTCTGCTTGGCGAAATTACGCGTCACTACAAGAAGCCGCTCTGTGTATGCGGCACACATGGCAAAACCACGACGACCGCGCTCTTAACACAAATTCTGCTCGACGCCGATATGGATCCATCGGCAGTAATTGGCGGCAAACTTAAGTCTATTAATGGCTACGGTCGTGCCGGCAAATCCGATCTCATGACTTGTGAATCCTGTGAGTATAAGGATACTTTTTTGCAGCTCTCGCCTTGGCTCGCTATCGTTCTGAATATCGATGCTGACCATATGGAATACTTCAAAACTATGGACAACATGAAGCTTTCCTACGAAAAGTTCACGAACAAGGCTAAAGTAGTTGTCTATAATGCAGACGATAAGAACACTTGCGAAGTTATCGGGCGCCTTTCTGGCAAGAAGCTCATTTCCTATGGCTCGGACGAAAAGGCCGATTACTATCCGGGTAATATTCAGAAGCATCCAGGTATTCATACGACATTCGACCTCTATCATAAGGGCGAGAAACTTTGCGCGCTCGAACTGCATATTCCTGGCGAGCACAATATATATAACTGCGTTGCGGCCTGTGCGGCAGCAATCGAAGCGGGTGTTCCGGCAGAAAAGCTAGCAAAGGGCGTGGCGAATTTTGGCGGCGCCGGTCGTCGCTTCGAATTGCTTGGCGAGAAGAATGGCGTCACTTTTGTCGACGACTACGCCCATCATCCGCGCGAAATCGAAGTAACACTCAAGGCAGCCAAGTCCCTCGATTTCAAGAGAATTTGGGCGGTTCACCAGCCATTTACCTATTCGCGTACAGCGATGTTGCTCGATGATTTCGCGCGCGTTTTGCAGATTGCGGACCGCGTCGTGCTGACGGAGATTATGGGCTCGCGCGAGAAAAATACTTATAATATCTACGCCAAAGACTTGGCCGAAAAGATTCCGGGTTGTGTTTGGTTCCCAACCCAGCAAAAAGTTGCCGATTACGTCATGGCGCACGCTGAGCCGGGAGACCTAGTAATTACTATGGGCTGTGGTGATATTTATAAAGCCGCCGACATCATGCTATACGGCAAATACGAATAACGCTTTTGCTTGACGAGTGGCTCTGTTGTTGTCATAATGACAGAGTCATTTTTTATGACGCATCTTAAATTCTTGTTTTGTAAAGGAGGGGCTCGTATGCTGTTCGGAAATATTTTCAAGAAGCCAAAATACGTGACAGTCAAGCCGCAGGTTTCTGCGGATGACGATGACGAGCAAGCCGTCAACAACTGCGCCGAATGCACGGAATCGTCGGTCTGCACAAAAGCCAGGGACGACTGGCATGGCGAAGCACTGACGAGGCAGTCATCGGAAGAGGCAAAAAAGAAGATGGACAATCGCGAAGATGCCTACTTTGACGATGATTTCGGGCACGAGGGCGAAATGCCGGCATTGATCGATGCGGCTATGCTCCTCGCTGTTATCTTTGCCATAATTGGCTTCGTCGCGCTGTCTATTGTCAAGTTGCTGACGATGTTTATTGGAAAGGGGGATTCAGAATGAACGGACAAATTCTGCCGTCCGCGGTCATGAGCGAAGTTGCAATCAAGCTAGCCGCTCTCGAAGTCGAGAAAGGTTCGCCCATCAATTGCAATGTAACCGTGAAAACGGACGGAGAAATCAAGAACGATGATGTATTTCCGGTCGAGACAATTGAGCCGGCACAGAACGTCGACTGGCTTCAGGTCATGATGTCTATGGACGAAGCCGACGGGCAGAAACAGCAGCCGTCCGAGAATAAGTGTCGCGAGGACAGTCGCGACTATTCTACGGAAGGCGCAATGAGTCATGCCGCATTCGTCGGCATTCTGCTCGGCGGCGCCGCGGTGATTGGTGGCATGATTGCACTGGGCGTTGCGGCCATTAAATCAAAGAAGCGCTAACTCCTTTTCAAAATTAAGCCCCCGGCACGTCCGGGGGTGTTTTATATCTTGCAAAAATATGTTACGATAGTAGCAAACCTATCAAAGGCATTCTTTAGGATTGCCCAAATTTATATCAAATTTAAAGGATTTACATGGCAAAAGAAACTGTAAAAGACCTATCAAAGTTTAGGAACATCGGTATCATTGCTCACATCGACGCTGGTAAAACCACTACGTCTGAGGCAATTCTTTACCGTACCGGTTTGAAGCACAAGATCGACCTCGTCAAGGGCGATACCGGTGGTGCTACGACCGACTGGATGGAACAGGAAAAGGAACGTGGTATTACCATTACTTCCGCTGCTGTTACTGCCTACTGGAAGGGTCACAAGATTAATATTATCGATACCCCAGGCCACATCGACTTTACGGCTGAGGTCGAGCGCTCTCTTCGCGTTCTCGATGGCGCTGTCGTTATCTTTGACGGTAAGATGGGCGTCGAGGCTCAGTCCGAGACTGTTTGGCGCCAGGCAGACAAGTACGGCGTTCCGCGCATCTGCTTCGTCAACAAGATTAACCAGATCGGTGGCGATTTCTACAAATCCCTCGATTCTATCCACAAGCGCTTGAGCAAGAATGCTTACGCTGTTCACCTCCCAATCGGCTTCGAGAAGGATATCTGCGGCGTTGTCGACCTTATTGAAATGAAGGCCTACACCTACAAGGAATATGCTGATCACGAGTTGACCGTTGGCGAAATTCCAGCTGACATGCTCGAAAAGGCTAAGAACTACCGCTCGATGCTCGTCGAGGAAGCTGTTCAGGCCGACGAAGCCCTCATGGAGAAGTTCTTCAATGAAGGCGAAGAAGCTATCACGGTTGACGAATTGAAGGCTGCTCTCCGCAAGCGCGTGCTTGATGGTCAGTTCTTCTTGGTTACCGGTGGTGATGGCCGTGGTGTTATTGTTGAGAAGGTTCTCGACCTTATTACCGACTTCTTGCCAGCACCAACCGACATTCCTGCCATTCTTGGTAAGAGTCCAAAGACCGGCGAAGATATCGTCCGCCATGCTAGCAACGATGAGCCGCTCACTGCGCTCGCATTTAAGATTGCAACCGATCCATTCGTCGGTAAGCTCATCTTCATCCGCGTTTACTCCGGTAAGCTCGAAGCTGGTTCCTATATCCTTAATGCCACAACTGGCAACAAGGAACGCGTTGGTCGTCTCGTACGTATGTTCGCCGATAAGCGCGAAGATATCACTGAAATCGGCGCAGGCGATATTGCCGCTGTCGTAGGTCTCAAGGATACCACTACTGGTACCACCATCTGCGACCCAGCACATCCAATTCATCTCGAATCTATCGAGTTCCCAGATCCTCCAGTATCTATTGCTGTTGAGCCAAAGTCCAAAGCCGATCAGGAAAAGATGGCTATCGGTCTCGGCAAGCTTGCTGAAGAAGATCCAACCTTCAAGGTTCACACCGATGAAGAATCCGGCCAGACCATTATTTCCGGTATGGGCGAGCTTCACCTCGATATCATTATCGACCGCTTGAAACGCGAATTTAATGTTGAATGTAATACTGGTGAGCCACAGGTCGCTTACCGCGAAACTATTCGTGGTACTGCTGAAGCTCAAGGTAAGCACATCAAGCAGTCCGGTGGTCGTGGTCAGTACGGTGATGTTTGGGTCAAGTTTGAGCCAAATGAACCAGGCAAGGGCTTTGAATTTATCGATATGATTAAGGGCGGTGTCGTTCCTCAGGAATACCGCAAGCCAACCATGGAAGGTATTAAAGAAACCCTCGAAGGTGGTGTTATTGCTGGTTACCCAGTACTCGACGTTAAGGCAACCCTCTATGATGGTAGCTACCACGATGTCGACTCCTCCGAGCTCGCCTTCCACCTTGCTGGTGTTTTGGCCACTCGCGAAGGTATCAAGAAGGCTAAACCAGTGCTTCTCGAGCCTGTCATGAAGATCGAAATTACGACCCCAGAAGACTTCATGGGTGACGTTATCGGCGATTTGAACTCTCGCCGTGGCCGCGTTGATTCCATGGAAGACCGTGATAATGGCATCAAGGTCATTACTGGCTTCGTGCCTCTTGCAAACATGTTTGGTTATACTTCCGACCTTCGCGGCATGTCCCAGGGTCGCGCCGCTTCCACCATGGAAATCCATGGCTACGAAGAGGTTCCGCCGAACATCGCTCAGGAAATCATCGATAAGCGCAATTCGAAATAAGGCAGCTTCTAGTTTCCATCTAAAGACCTCCCTCGCGGGGGTCTTTTTGTTACTCGAGCATAATTGACAGAATGGGGCAATGATTATATAATAATACAGTTAGCATATCCACCTTATGCAAAAGAACTTTAGGAGGTATTTACTATGGGAGCAAACCCGCTCAACATCGCCCGCTTGCCGCACAAAATGGTTCCGACGCTTTACGACGCAGCCTTTCTCGTGCCGAGCTACACTACAAGTCGCGTAATCGCATTTTTCGAAGACGATTGCGCTAATTATGTACTTGGCGAGCCAAAATCGTACGAAATCGGCATGCACGTGCTGCCGCGAATGGCGTGCACTTGCCTTACTAGGCGCCCAAAAGATGCACGACAGAGCTGCGAAATCAGCGCAATCATACACAGTTTCGACAAGAATTGCATACTCTGCGTTGATACATATACTCAGCTTACGCCCACCGACGATGATCACTGGATTAAGATATATGCTAGTGCGTCTGGAAATCTTGCCGAATGCAGAGCTGACACTTATACTCTCGTCATCACGACTAAAGACGGGGTTATCTGGCAGAAGACTGGTGGCCTTTATGCGGCTGGCTTCGAAGCTATGTCGGCAAAAGAAATTAGATTCTCGCCGCTGGTTGTTGAGCTAATTAAGGCCTGCGTCTATGATCTCTCGCGAGACAGAACGCAGCATTTTTCGGGTGACTACCGGAGAGACTATGCACCAGCCGTTGAGTTTCGTAACTTTCCGCGCCACTACTTAGCATCAGATCAGTATCTTACGCGCTTCTTCATTCCGCGGCCAGAGGACTATGACTACTTCGCCGGCATAGTTAATGTGTTCAGTGAGTCGAGGTATACGCAGTTCATAAATCCGACTGTGCTGCCATATCAGCTCAGAAAGCTCCTTGCGGGCCATAAGGTCCAGTGTCTCTTCACGGTTACGGCCGACATAGAGCCGTACGACAATGAGGAAAAGGAATATCGGATCATTCTCACGAAGTCCGAAGATGCCGTCTTCGATTTCGAGCGCTATTATGGTGAGATTGAGCCGCGTTTTTCTACGTGGGTAGACATTAAATTTAAAGTCGATCCTAGTGCGGAATTCAAGACTATCATGGAGGCCAAAAACGCGTGTCGCACAGAAATCGGGAAATATGAAAAGGGATTCGAGTTAGACACACGTGGCATTATGGTGTCAATCGAACAAAAACCCTGGAGTATTATCGAAGAGCTAATGAAGCAGGCTCTGCGCCTTGACGATTCAGAACAGTAAGCCCCCAAAAAGCCCCTCTCATGAGGGGCTTATTTTTTAATCTTTGTCGTCGGAGATTTCATAAATCGATTTCGTGCCATTATCGTTCTCGGTCTCTATATAATACTCACGCCAACGACGCAAAACGCGTTTGATGCGCGCAGTTTTATCTGGCGAGAAAGATAGCCTTCCGCCCAAGACAAATTCGCCATGGATCTCGCCATTCAAAGCAATCTGCCCGGCAGTCTCGGCACGACTAGCGCCGCTTAGGCTCTGGCGCGACATAATAATCCTTTGGCCGAGCTTTTGATTCATCTTTGACAAGAATTCGCGCGATTCGCCGAAAGGGACTTCCGTAAACTTTAGTTCGCCTTGCGTGTCCTGCAAAAGATAGTAATTATCTTTCTCGTCACGAATAACAATGTCGTTGTGCACTTTACCTGCGGAATTACGATTCGGCAAATAGCTAGCGCCACAAATCTTCTTGATTGGCTTGAAGACCTCGCCATGATATGGATTTGCGTCGGGCGAACTATTTAAGTAAAGCGGCTCGCCGATCATTAAAACGCGATCGAGGCGCGCCTTCGCAAAGTAAACACCTTGAATATTTCCATCTGCATCGCAGCTGTTGAGCTGCACGCGAATCCCCTCTTTAGGGCTAGCGAAGCGAACAAGTTTGTCCGGAATCGGAATTGCAAGCGATGTATTTCCAAAATCCTGTACACGACCATTGGCGACCTGACCTTTGCGCATATCGTAGATAAAGTCGTCACGATGTTTGGCGATATAGTTTGCGGCAAAGGCGCTCGCTATGCGATTGCTGCGCGAGTTGTACTTTTTGCGTTTTGCTAGCTCTCCTTTTCGTGCAACCGCCCAGTCCCGCAAGGCCATTGGTAGTGATTCCGCTAAGGCTTCGTCGTGATTTTCGCTCGTTAGTTCGAGAGCGCGTAGGTGCGGTTCGAAGAAATTCAACTCAAAGTATCTAGCTCTACCAAGTTCTCGCGCAAAAATAAATGTCGCACAAAGCTTCGCGTTCTGGGCGATTTCGGCTGGATCCAGGCCAAGCCTCATGCCTAAATCAAGATAACTGGCCGCGAAGCGATCATTTTCAAAATTCTCCTCAACGCTACGGTAGCAATCCGGATCGCTAAAATTATAGAAAACCTGATGTTCGAGCATGTCTCCGTTGCTTGACACATTTAAATCACTCGCTTCGCGTTCATAGTTCTGACAAAGCTTAACGTTACGAATCTCTGGGTAAGCGTTCGCCAGTCTGCGATAACAATCAATCAAGTATTTTGGAGCAGAATAAGCGTACATTAATCGCAAATTGTTGTTGCGTGCATCATTTTCGTAGTTAGCGGCGGATTCGGGCGTAAAAATCGAAACTTCGTAGCCCTTACGCTCATTGAGGCTGCGCAAAGCCTTCTCGCCGCGCGGCTTAAGCTCTGGAGAAGATGGCTCGCGATTCAAAAAGTTCGCCTCTTGCGAAGCTTGCGTCAAATTCTGCTGTACATTATTGACGCTGGCGCCCATAAACCTCCGTATTTTTATCTATTATAACGCAGTAAAACACAAAAACGCAAACCGCTTGCGTTTCAAAAGACCATATTAAATATGACTTTACATAACAGATAAAATTGTATAAAATATTCACATACATAGCTTTGGGCTGGTTTAATATTAGCGCCCAAAATTATTAAATAATAAGGAGAAAAAACAACACTATGGCAGAATTTGACCGTAGCAAACCGCATATCAACGTCGGTACCATGGGTCACGTTGACCACGGTAAAACTACTTTGACGGCTGCTATTACTGCTGTTCTCGCGAAGAAACTTCCTTCCGAGATCAACAAGCCAGTCGCTTACGATCAGATCGATAACGCTCCAGAGGAAAAGGCTCGTGGTATTACTATCGCTACCTCTCACCAGGAGTACGAATCTGAGAAGCGTCACTACGCTCACGTCGACATGCCAGGCCACGCCGACTACATTAAGAACATGATCACCGGTGCCGCTCAGGTTGATGGTGCTATTCTCGTCGTTGCTGCAAACGATGGTGCACTTCCACAAACCCGCGAGCACGTTCTCTTGGCTCACCAGGTTAACGTTCCAAAGATCATCGTCTTCTTGAACAAGATGGATCTCGCTGATCCTGATCTCGTCGAGCTCGTCGAGGAAGATATCCGCGACCTTCTCGAGAAGAACGGTTTCGATCGCAACTGTCCAATCATCAAGGGTTCCGCAACCAAGGCTCTCGAAGGCGATCCTGCCAACGAAGACGCTGTCATGGAACTCGTCAAGGCTATGGACGAATACTTCGACATCCCAGAACACGATCTCGACAAGCCATTCTTGATGCCAGTTGAGGACGTCTTCTCCATCAAGGGTCGTGGTACCGTCGCTACCGGCCGTATCGAACAGGGTACTGTCCACATCAACGACGAAGTCGAAATCGTTGGCTTGAAGGACACTCAGAAGTCTGTCGTTACCGGTATCGAGGCCTTCCACAAGACTCTCGATCAGGGTCAGGCCGGTGACAACGCTGGTCTTCTTCTCCGCGGTATTGAGCGCGATCAGATTGAGCGTGGTCAGGTTATCGCAAAGCCAGGTTCCATCACTCCACATACCGAGTTTGAGGGCCAGGTTTACATCTTGAAGAAGGAAGAAGGCGGTCGCCACACTCCATTCTCCGATGGTTACAAGCCACAGTTCTACTTCCGCACCACCGACGTTACCGGTGAGGTCGAACTTGAAAGCAAAGACAAGATCGTCATGCCTGGCGATACCGTCAGCTTCAAGGTTAAGTTGAACGCCCCAATCGCTATGAACGACAATGACCGCTTCGCTATTCGCGAAGGTGGCCGCACCGTCGGTTCTGGCGTCGTTACCAAGATCGTTAAGTAATTAACGTCACGAAACGCTTGAAAATCCGCTCAGCAATGGGCGGATTTTTGAATCTGCGCTATAATACGCTTATGAATAGTATATCCATAGAAAACTATTGGATGTTGGCCAGTATTAAATATATTATCGGTCTAGCCATTCTTGCTATTGGCTATTTCTTAGCCACTAAAAACTACCGACAGCACAAACGAGTTTGCACTCATCAGGTGCAAGCAATCGTTCACCGCTACCTCCGCCAATATCATAATCCGGACGAAGGCGCCAGCTATTATAACTACACTAATATCTACCGCTACGAATTTGGCGGCAAACAGTACGAAATCCTATCCACGATGAGCAGCACGTCAATTCCTACACTAAATTCTACGGTTATGCTCATGATTAATCCGAATAATCCAAAAGAAGTCATGGAGCGTAATGATATTCTGTATAAACTTATTTTTGGCTTCTTTACAGTGCTTTTGATTATTGTTGGCCTGTGCGAAATCATACCGCTAATTTTCGGAGGTCCATATGGATACTGATGCTCAAAAGAAGGGCATAGAGGTTCAGGCGACCTGCATTGACGTCATCGTAAAAGAGACCGAAGCAGAGGGTAGACTTTTGCTTTTGCCTGTATATGAGTACGAATATAATGGCGAGCATTACACGACAGAACAGAGCTTAAATGTCGAAATTAGTAATGAATACGCAAACGCAATTCTCATTGGAGACATGCGCGGGCTAATTATTGACCCAATAAATCCTGCAACCGTCATAGACTTTGCCCCGAAGCCGAGCTTCGATATCGTGAAGGTCTCAAAATTCGCTAAGGTTTTAGCCTTGACTCCAGTTATCATACTCATATTATTCTTTGTCGTGCTTGGCGCGTTAGGCTTTGGCGACCAGCTGCTTGAGCTATGGAAAATCATAAAAGAAGGGTTTGGCAATACTCAGACGGCGATATATACTGTCATTACCTTGATCGGCGTCGGCGTCGTCGCCGTACTTATGGCGCGACACTTTAGAAATCTTAACAGGGAAAACTCGCTTGATTACCTAAGGACTGCTTGCACCGCGAGAACAAATGGGTACATTTCGCGCATTACAGAAGGGGAGGCTCTGCACCAAGGGAGAGTCGTTGCAACCATTGACTATACTGTAGACGGTAAAAAAATGAGCTACGTGACGCCGCATTGCGAAAAACTGTCACTAGACGCAAAAGGGCAAGAGGTTACAGTTATGTACGATCCGAAAAAGCCACACCTCTTCTACGTGCCCGAAATTGCCGGATAGAAGCACGCTAAAGCCGCTCGAAAAGGGCGGTTTTTTGTGTGCAGGCTTGACAAAAATAAGAAACTGTGATAAAATATAAGTCTATCCGTTTGAAGGCGGAAGATCATTAAAATTTTTTAGAAAGGAGGTGCTTGCCATGTGCAAGTGCCCAGAGTTCGAAGGAGCAGGAGTCATCATCTTAGTAGGTGGTGACGGAACCAGAATGATTTCAACGGTCAAGAAACCGTTCATGTACAAGTTACCCGGCATCACCTGCTCGGGCGATATCGCCAACATTGCAATCGAGGCCGGTTTTGACTGGCGAGATATTTTTCCGCACACAACCGCCACCGACCAGGCAGAGATGTTTGCCAAGACCGTAAAAGAAGTGCCGTCTATCAATACGCTTTGCAGCGACAAGCACTTCGGCTATGTCGGCAATATGTCAATTGCTGCTCAGGATGCTGCCTCCAACTCGCCAAAAATCGATATGGTCATCATCTTCCCGGGCGATTCGCACTTCGGCCTTCATGAGGCCTGCTGCGAAACAATCCGGAAAATGGTCGAAGTATCGAGGAAGACTGGCAGACCTACGGTCGCTGGCGTTCCTATCGGCTCCGCAGAAGAAATGCAGGGCTTCGGCTGCATCGCAGTCAAGGCAAACCCCGAACTGGGCAACTATGAGATTCTCGAAATGGTCGAGAAGCCCAAAGAAGAAGTTGCCAAGAAAATGATGCGCGAGCACAAGGTTTTTGCCAGCAGCGGACTTTACTGCATCCCTGTAAAATGCATTAAGGATCACCCAAAGTATTCCAGAAAAGCGCTCGAGGAGCAGCTTAACGGAATCAAAGACAAGTATGGTAACTATGTAAAGTCGGATATCGGCCTTGAGGTACCGGAATTTATTAAAGGGCTGGGATTCACAGTTATCGAGATGAACGCGGAATGGGATGACATCGGAACGATGCACAGCCTGTACAACATTCAGAAACGCGGCGCCCATTCCAAGAATGCTACACTGAGCCATCAGCCGATAAACTCGCATGGACACTGCTCTGGCAGCGTCCGAACAAACTGTATAGAGACATTCTTTGTCGTCGATACAGACCTCAATGTCGAAATCTACGGAACCAACACTAAAAAGTGCTCAGTAATCGTATGCGAAAAGAACGACAGACTCTGCGGCACGGCACTCCCGTTCAAGCTCGATCAGCTCGCTGGTCTTGTGACGAAAAAGTTTATGGGCACGCCCTTAAAGCCTTACGAAGAAGAGGCGCTGAAGCTTCTGACGGAAAATAACGGCTGCACAATCGTATCATCAAATATGATGAACGCCGATATTCCGCCGAAGCACATGCCCATGATCGTGCCTTTTGGCATGAAGGATACGGCATTTATGTTTATTGAAACACGTGAAGGCGTCGAATTCGTTGTTTCAGCTAACGACCAGGATGACTGTACCGTCTCTGATGAGATTATTGCTGCTGCTAAGGAGATTATCCGCAAGGGCCAGCAGGCCGAAAAGCTCGCAAGTCTTTCACAGCAGTAATCACCTCCTTTCATGTACCTTTTGCCCCTGTCTATGCAGGGGCATTTTTATGTCAAAATTTCGTTTGAGTCCATAGAGCGTCTCTTCAGATACTTGACGAAGTAGCGCCCGGCTGTTATTATATTAAGCACAAAACTTAATTGTTGCGAAAACTCGTGGACGTCCCGTCTAGGTGATATCCGAGGTTACGCAGCGCAGAAAGGAAACCATGGCAGAAAAAGCTGAGGGTCTCAAGATCCGCATTCGCCTCAAGGCCTATGATCATCGCGTGATTGATCAGAGCGCCAAGCAAATCGTCGATACGGCTATCCGCACCGGCGCCAAAGTTAGTGGTCCAGTTCCGCTTCCAACCAAGCGCTCGACCTTTACCGTCGTAAAGAGCCCACACGTCTACAAGACCGGTGGTGAAGCCTTCGAAATGAAGGTCCACAAGCGCCTCATCGACGTTATTGACGCAACTCCAAAGACGATTGATGCATTGCAGAACTTGTCTTTGCCAGCAGGCGTTGACGCTGAAATCAAGATGTAATATCTTGCTGAATCCGCTCAGAAAAGGGCGGATTTTTTGACCCCCTCACAATAAGCATATGCTAAAATAAAGATATAGTTTGAGGAATTAGGAGAGATTTTTGTGAGCGAAACGATAGAAGCTCAAGAACTTGAGTCGACGGCCGAGCGTCGTGACGACGAAGGAAAGCATCGCTTCGGCGCGACCCTAATTCACAATGCAGAAAATCTCCTCGATTCCGGAGAAAGCCAAAGTGCCCAAGAAAGACGTGAGGCGGCTTTTGCAAAACGCCAGCAACTGCAAGAATTCTACGAGGCTCAGGCTCAAGCCCAAGGGCAGCAACACTTATTCGAAGATTATGTTAAGCGCAGAGTGCGAGAAGATCGACTCGATGATGAGAGTTGTTTAGCAGGTGGCGCGTGGGATGGCGAAACGCGAGAGTTTCTTTTTGTTGGTCTTCCGTACATTATTTCAAACGGTAGATTTAAGAGTGAAAGAGAGCGGAATAGTTTTCTGATTAAGGCGAGCGGCCTTGTTGATGGCCGATATTTTGATTTGCCAATGGGGGAATCGGAGGATTCGATTACCCTAGGCGAAATTGCGGCGGTCGCCATGGGCGCAGAACAGGCTTTACGGCAATCGTCAGGCAATATCGAGGGCTTGGAATCAGGACTAATTTGTGATTCCTACCGTGAAGCCGGCAGAGACCTCGCACGCGACATTGCGGAGATGGCGCAAGATGGCTATTCGGTTAGCTATGAAAGCTTGCACGGACAGCAAAGCCAAGAGACTAAGAGTGCGCTTGGCAGCATTTTCCTTAATCACATGATACAAAATGCCGCCGAGTCGCATAATTTCGCACAAAGCGCCATTTCAGTGCCGACCTTCATTGATCTTGCAAAAATCTCGGAATCTCCAGGACTTACTGTTTCGGAATCGGGGCGCGAGGGTCTTGCGAAAATCGCAAAAAAGGCGGTAGGTGACTTTCTGGAAAATTCTAGCGCTATCAGTAGCGTGGAGCCATTCCTACTTGGCGATAATTATCAACTCGCGCAAAGATACCTATCCGATGAGACGGGCAAAAAACTAGAATCTACAGTAGCTTCAAGAGCGCTCCTTTTTGATCTGAATAGCAGTAAATTCTTCGAACATTACGATATGACGCCAGCAATTCTAAGTGGCGAAACGATGCTCCCGCAGCAATTCACTCATTCGATTGAACAATATTTCGATACGCTCGACGACAAAAAGGCGCAAGAAGTACTCGCAGAGGGACCAGCAGAACTTAGAAAGCTCGTAGTCCAAGAAGTAGTCAACCCGCACGTCGACAATTTAATTCAATTCGCCAATACGGGTGAAAAATTTTGCGCGCTACGCCTGCTCGGCGGAGTGGATCCATCGACGGTTGACGAGTGCTATCCGCAATACGAAGGAGTACTTTCGTATTTTGATGGCGCCACAGCAGCTGAAAAAACGGCCGTCGTAAGAGTAGCCAGAGGTCTAGACGAGAAGCAGGAGCACTTTGGGCAACAAAAAGCAGACAAAAGTAAATACGAGTACGAAATTATTCGCGCGTTCGACAAGAGGGCTATAGGGCCTTCTGCGGACTTGACGGCATCACTCATGCCTAGGGAATCAATTTACCGTTCGGCCGAACATTCGCCAGATCTACTAAAAGCTATCGTGACTTACGGCGAATCGCTTTTATCTGAAATGCCAACTACTCTACTGAAGAAAGGAATCGATCCGTCAGTGACGCCGACCGCGGACTGGGAAGACGCTCTCGGTATCCAGTCTCATATCTTTAGACGTAGTCTCATAAAAAATCTGAACGCATACCGGACCGATTCTTTGCAGCCAGAAGATACACGTCGGATTGTCATGCAAAGCGCTTTTTGCGCAGCCGCTAAGTCAATAGTAATGGATCCTGAAGAGGAGAAGAATGAAGATGGCATGCAGAAAGCTCTTGATCTTGCCGCCGAACACGCCGGTGATGGTATTGGTACAATATTAGAAAAACAATACATCGGAGGCTTAACTAGTAACGAGCGTACAGGAGCCGATCTCGCTTCTGATCTCTATGGTTTTCCGACTAGTAGCGCTAAGGCACGAGGAGGCCTACTTAGCTACGCAAACCTCAAGCAAGCAAAACAGATTTGCCCGCGCCTTGAGTCGATCGAACAAAGCTTATCAAGAATCACATCGATACCCGGCCTCACGGAAGAACAGCAAAAAATGCTTCTATTTAGCGCTGATATGCAACTAGGCGAGAAGACCCAGCGAGCCGACGGAGTAATCGCTAGCGATGTCTTGTCCGAAATAGTGAGACCTATAATCACGGTCAGCAATCGACTCGGCGAAGAGCTAAGCATAGACTCCGTTGAGGCGATTCTTACGATTCGCCCGCAAGCCTTTTCGGAAAATCTCAATAATAACATCGCGACTTTCTCGCAACTATCTCCTGAGTTTCTCGTAAGATGCGATCGAGCATTTGACGAGGTAGCAGATTTACTCAGCATCGATGAGCCGGCCGTTCGCCATAATATATTCTCCGCCTACGTTAGTTTTCGGAAGAACGAAGAGGCGCGCGCTGCTGAACCGTCGCGTTTTTGGGGCTATGAGGAGGAAGAATATGAAGGCGAATACGAAGAAGAGGAGGAGGAAGACTCGTTTATACCATTGCGCAGCTTTGCGCTGAATCATGTCATGCACATGTCGGACTATAGCGATGATACGAAACAGAAGCTTGCCGAAACCCTAATGACATCGCCGGATGGTACTAAGAAAGTATTGACTTCGGAATTATATAAATTTGCCAGCAGAGAAAAGTTGATTGAGGCGCGCCCGATTTTGGCTGGACTTGGCGAATTAATTGACATTCCCGAAATCTATCTGAAAGCAGTCTCTGAATTTGATGCCAATGAGGAATCATATATGAGCTGCGGGAAAGACGGTGCTGGGCTGCTCGTTATGGCTACCCTGGAAGAATTTACTAGCAACATAACACCGGAACAAACGCAAGAATATCTCCAGAGAATTCACGATGAGGCACTCCAGAATAAGCTCGTAATGGAAGCTTTGATCACTGGCCAAAGCGGAGATTGTATTAGCTGTCTTAGCATAGACGAAATCAAGCAACAAGTCGAGAGTGTCGATCTCGACGAGGAAATTCCAAGCGCTCTACTAGGCGTCGAAGATCCTAAGCTTACCAACGCACTATTACGCTCAATAGTGCCTAAGTATGATGACGAGGGCGGTGAAACGAAAGAGGAGCTGCTTAATTATGGCCTCCGTAGGCTCGCATCGGCGCTATTTACTGATTGGAACGACGATGTAGATTACGTTCTGGTGGGCGGCGAACCGCAGCCGGATTCCATGATATTTGCTTTCAATACTCTTAAGCAAAACCGAGATTGTGCCTTAGCTATGCTTAATGAATTCGATGTTGGTAAGGCGAAAGAGCTCGGAATAGGCTTCAGTGAAGACGAAATTGCTAGCATGTTCCCAGAATATGCCGACCTTCTATATATGGCCTTCGACGAGAAATATAATGCGGATGTTCCTGAAAAGGTATTGGGAGCATTTTCCAGTGTAATGCTAAACGTAGATGCTCCTACTGACCCAGCCGAGCTAAGAAGGCAAATAGAAGAGTCTATGATGCACGAGTGCTTAATGACGCTCTCCGACTTGCCAGAAAATAAGGTTCAGTTGATAAAAGATCATCCGGAGTTGCGTGGCTATTTTGCATGCACGGAGTATCTTAATGGAGTGCAAACGGAAGATTTAATGGAGATTTATCCGGAAATCGCTAAGTATGGCAATGCGCTACATGTCGATAATGTTCAGTTCCGAGCTCTCGCTATCAATTATGCTATGGAACATCCGGATTCAGACGCTGAATCATTCTGTCATGAGGTCCTGCTAAATGCAGATGTTGATGGTTACGAATTTGCGCGCATGCTAATCGGAATCGGCGGATTAGATGAGCTGAAAGAGGCAAGGCCCGAGGTCTACGCGCAGGTTAAAGAGCGCGTAGAATCACTAGCCACCATGCAGCAAATCTGGGGAAATGGTGACTATGTAAGAAGCATACAAAAAGGACAGCCAATCGATCGTCGCCATTGGTGCTGTCTTAAAGACATCGAACAGCTGCCGTTGCCGCCAGAACAATTGAAGGCTCTGGCCGTCTTCAATACAATCGATGGCGCTGAAAATCGATGGGGTTTCGCCGATGCTTATGCGCTCTATGGCGATAAGTATCCAGATTTATATCAATGCCGTGAGGAGACGGGCTTGACTATAGAGTTGGCTTGGGCGCACAAAAGACAAAGATACGATCTAATGCTATCCGATGCGGCGCTCGAGCAGGCCAAATTAATTGTGGAGCAATCAGAGCTAACTGGGCTATACGAAGGCGCAATCGATGAAGCTATGATGGGCGCAATCGAGTACGCTGGAGAGGCTTGGAGTAATAGAGACGCGGCGAGAGAATTTTTGCTACAACCAAGCCCTACCGATAAAACTAAGCCTCGTCTAGCAATGCTTGAGGGCAAAGGGAAATTCCGCCGCGAGGAAGTCTTTACGCCTCAAGAGCGGGGCTGTATTGACTATGGCTATCTGTACGATGTTAAAGATTTTATCGAGCGCTACTCTGAGAACTATGCGGAATTCGCGAATATAAATTTCGGCCCAGACGGGAAGCTAAATGCGCACGGTAGGCTCATGGATTATTCTACTTCGCTAGGCAATGACCGGTTTACGAATGGCGTAAATCAGATGAATATTCTCGAAGCCCTTTATTGCTTTATTCAGCAGGACGCGGACGATTGGGATGTGGCAAATGCGGACGCCCTCAAGGTGCGGGAAGCGTTTTCAGAAGATAACGGCGGCGAAGCAAAAACCTTAGCCACGCGTACGCTCAGAAAAGATCTTGAGGCTATCCTAAGAAGTAATGATCCTGGCGCCAAGCAAGATATTTCAATACTGTTCGATTTACTAAAACGAAGTGGCGGCGCTGGCCCATTGGTCCAAATGGAGTCCTTAATTCGCTACGCGCACGGTTTATCTGAACATTATGATCTGCTTGCCGAACCGTCCGCAACGCTAGAACGCCGCATGTCTGAAGAGCACTGGAGCAATGATACGCGTTCGAATTTCTGTTCTGCCGCCGCGGATCTCATGGACGCCAGTCCCGAAATCTATAGGACCTTCGCCGAACTCTTGGCCGATATGCCAGACGGCGAAAGCTTCGATGGCTTTGCGCGCGAAATTATTCCACTATACCGTGCGGAGCTTTCTCTGCTGCGTCAGTTCGACTATTACGGCGACTCGATCGGCAACGGTACGACGACAGTCAAATATGACCAGCAAGACCTCGACTCGCTCAAAGAGAAAATGCACACACTCATGCTTCCGTTCCGTGGTCTTGATTCGGAACTATCGCCAGAAAGAGCTCAAAAAGCTATCGAAATCGTTCGCGGAAAAATTTTCGAAGAAATCTCGGGCATATTTGCCGACAAGTTCGGTATCCTGCCGAGCGCCATCCCTAGTGAGATCAGCAAGCATGATACGCGAGCAATCGAGGATATCGCACTCTATAACAGCTATCTAAACGAGCCGAGCAGAGAAAAAACGGCCACTATGTCATATATCTTGGCGTTGCAACTACAAAATAGCGGAGAAGGCTGGCGTATATTGCGCGAAGGTAACGCCACGCCGCCCGCGCAACTCTTGGATACTGAACAAGCGAGAAGCGTGAGTGAAGCCCTTAAAATGAGTAGAGGTGAATCGCCATTTACTGAGGAGAATACGGGACTTGAGGGGCGTCAACTCGAAAGATTTAGAGTCGCTTCACAGGCAGAAATAACTTCGCGCCACGAGGGGCGAACGGGTGCACTTGAAGCTCGTACGGAGACGCTATTGGGCGCATTAACGATGTTGGCCGATGCGGATTTCTATCAAAAACCGTCAGATAAAGACCGGTTCAAACTCGTTGATCGATATGTTCGCGAAGGCAATGCGGGCTATCTCGGCATTGCGGCGGCGCGCCTCTGGAGTGAGTTCTCGCAAAGGCCAATGGACAAGAAGACGACATCGCAATTCGAACAGCTTGAACGGTCACAACAAGAGAAAGTCGATGAAATTTCGAAGGCTATGCAGACATACGTCGAGACGTACCGAAAAGAGCTATCATTGGACGGCGCGCTTACTGACGCAGATATTGTTTCGACACAAATTCAACGCAATCTTGGCTTCCTAAGGCTCCAATCGGAGCTGTCGCAAGAAGTTGGCCGCACGGATGTTAGCGACAGTATTCGTGGCGTCAAGCAGTCGACGCGCATACCGAACGAAGTCATCGAGATTCTAAACAAAATCGGTGAAAACTATCACGCTGGCGACCGCATCCAGGCTAGCGAGAGTGCAATCGATGATATTCGTCAACTAAAAGTAGTCTACGAATCCGACATCAGCTCAGAAGAGAGTCGTCAAATCGAAAGTTATCTAACCGAAGTTTCGGGCCAAGTCGCACAATTGGACGGCCACTATCGTAGTATTCTGGGCAAGTTCGAGAAGTTCAAGAAACAATTCCGCGCTCGCCTCGGCGAAGACGAAATGATGACGATGAAGGTCGATCAAATCGATGCGGCCGCCAACCTCGAACAGCGCAAAACCTCAATTTTGACTACCGTTACTACGGATTTCCTTACGATTATGGAGAATATGCGTGCCTGCCTAAGCTGCAAGACACAAGGCTGCAATAATGATACAGACCTTACCTTCCTCGAACCGTACAAATTCTACGCCTATTCGCATGACGACGTTTCGGGCAAAAGCAGCGTCTCGGATCAAATCGTCCACCTCATTCCAAGCCAAGGTCCGAACGGAACAAATCTTTCCTTTGTTATGGATAGGATTTATGGACAAACTGGTAGCGATATCTTGATTTCTCATATTAAAGCAGTCTATAAAAAAGCAAAATTGCTCAAGCGCCAATTTCCATCTGCCAAGCTCGGCGTCTTTGTGCCGGAGGGAGCAATCGAATCAGCTGGCTCTTCGCTTCAGGCCCAAGACCTTATTGAGGAGCTAGGAATTCCAAAAATGCGCATTTCTACCACGACGAGAAATGTCACTCAGCCCGAATCTGGCTTCGGTGATCACTATGTCGAATATGATATTACGAGCAGCAATGACGATACTGAGCCGCGCGAAGCTGGCGAGCGCCAAATCGATGGTATCGAAATCTTGTTTTAATGCATAAATATCTTGTATTTTTATCCGTTCCATGCTATAATTAGTCCCGTATATTAACTAACGGTCGCATTGGCGCAAGAGGTACGGTCCGGTTGAGAGCCCGGATACCACTCATAAGCCAATCGATTTTAATGTAATGGGAAAGGACCCAGAGATGAAAATCATCCTCGGCACCAAGATTGGTATGACCCAGATCATCGGTGAAGATGGTGTAGTTACTCCTGTAACTATCCTCCAAGCCGGCCCATGTACTGTGACTCAGACTAAGTCTGTCGAATCCGACGGCTATAGCGCAGTGCAAGTGGCATTTGGTCAGGGTAAGAATCTGAGCAAGGCCGTGTCCGGACACGTCAAAAAAGCCGGAGAAAATGTCAAACCTAAATACATCCGCGAATTCCGCGTCGACGAAATTCCTGCAGAGGTCACCCTCGGTAGCGAATTGACCGTTGCAAGCTTCGCACTCGGTGACAAAGTACAGGTTACCGGTACGAGCAAGGGTAAAGGTTTTGCTGGTACTGTTAAGCGCCACAACTTCCAGGAATCCCGCAATACGCACGGTTTCAAGGGCGATATTCGCAAAGTCGGTTCCATCGGTTCCATGTATCCACAAAAAGTCTTCAAAGGTAAGAAGATGGCTGGTCGCATGGGTCACGATCGCGTAACTGTCAAAAACCTCGTCGTTTCTTACATCGACGCCGAGCACAACCTTATTGGCCTCAAGGGCGCTGTCCCTGGTCCAAACAAAGGTCTCGTAATGGTGGAGGGAAAGGACTAATATGGCAGACGCAAAGTTGAACAAAGACGTATTTGGTCTTGAAGTAAAAAATCATGAGCTCGTCAAACTAGCTTATGATACCTATCTCGCCAACTCCCGCAGCTCACACGCCAAGACTCTCAAGCGTGGCGAAGTTCGTGGTGGCGGTAAGAAGCCATGGAAGCAGAAAGGCACCGGTCGTGCACGCTTTGGTAGCACCCGCAACCCTATTTGGCGCCATGGTGGTGTAGCTTTCGGTCGCACTGGCGAAGAAAACTTCACTAAGAAGATCAGCAAGCGCGCTAAGCTCCAGGCAGTTTGCCAGGCTCTCAGCATGCAGAACGCTGATAAGAATATTGTCGTTATCGACACCTTTGCCTGCCCAAATGGTAAGGTTAAGGAAACGCTCGAAATGTTCAAGAAGAACAAAATCGACGCAACCAAGAATATTTTGCTCGTAGTTAGCGAAAAAGACGAAATGGTTATCCGCGCTACTAACAACGTTGCTAACCTCAAGGTCGTTCGCCCAACCTACCTCAACGTATTCGATATTCTCAATGCTGACAAAGTTGTCATCACCGAGAAGTCTCTCCCAATCATCAATGATTGGCTCATTGGAAAGGAGGAAGCATAATGTTAATCCGTCCAATTCAGACTGAAAAAGCATATCGCGAGGAAGCCAAGCGCTGCTACATGTTTGTCGTCCCAGCTGACGCCAGCAAGCAGGCAGTTGCAAAGACCGTCGAAGCACAATACAAGGTAACGGTCACTTCTGTTCGTGTAACGCTCCGCAAAGGCAAAGCTGCTAAGTTTAGCCGCGGCAAGCACGCTTATCCTGGCACGACTTATCGCCAAGATCAGAAAATCGCCTACGTCACTTTGAAGGATGGCGACAAAATCAAGATCTTCAACGAAGAGCCTGTCGAGGAAGTTAAAGAAGACAAGAAATCCGACAAGAAGGGAGATAAATAATGAGCATTAAAGCTTATCGCCCGACCACGCCGGCGCAACGTCAGAAAACTACCCAAGATTTTGATCAGATTACTACCCGCAAGCCACTCAAGAGCTTGATTGCAAGCAAAAAGCAGCAGGCTGGCAAGAACAACTCTGGTCGCATCACTGTTCGTCATCGCGGCGGCGGCGTCAAACGCCATTACCGCATCTTGACCCACAATCTCCCAGCTGGTCTCAAGTTGACCGTCATGGAGATCGAGTACGATCCAAACCGCAGCGCACGTATCGCCCGCGTCAAAGATCAGAACGGTGTTTATTACTACATTTTGGCCGATACTAATATGACCAAGGGCGCAACTATCGAGACTGGCGCTGAGGCTCCAATCGAAACAAGCAACCGCTTGCCACTCGAACAGATCCCAGTCGGTACTCAGGTTTACGCTATCGAACTTACCCCAGGTAAGGGCGCACAAATGGTCCGCGCAGCTGGTGCAACCGCACAGCTCATGGCTAAGGAAAATGGTTACGCCACTCTCCGCATGCCATCTGGCGAAATGCGCAAGGTTTTGGCGGCTTGCTCCGCAAACATCGGCGTAGTTGGTAACTTGCAGCATCAGAACGTCAAAATCGGTTCTGCTGGTCGCAAGCGCCGCAAGGGTATTCGCCCAACGGTCCGTGGTGTTGTTATGAACGCATGTGATCACCCACACGGTGGTGGTGACGGCGGTCGTCACGGTACTGGTAAGGCTCCACGCACGCCATGGGGTCAGCTCACTTTGGGTTATCGCACCCGTCACAACAAGAAAACTAACAAGATGATTGTTCGCAGTCGTCACGAAGGAAAGAGGAAGTAGTCTATGTCACGTTCTCTCAAGAAGGGCCTTTATGTGGACGCTAAGCTTCAGAAGAAAATTGAAGCCCTCTCCGCAGAAGACCGCACTATTATCAAGACTTGGGCTCGCGAGTCTACCATCTCTCCAGAAATGGTTGGCCGCACGATCGCTGTTCATAACGGTCGCGTCCATGTTCCAGTTTTCGTTAGCGAAAACATGGTTGGTCACAAACTCGGTGAGTTTGCTCCAACTCGTAAATTTAAGCGCCATGGCGGTAAGAAAGCCGCCGAAGCAGCAAAGAAGGGAGCTTAATCTATGGCTACCAAGACTGCTCACGCATACATTAAGGGTGTAGACAGCCAGCCACGCAAGGTTGGCGTCGTCGCCAGCCTCGTTCGCGATCGCTATGTCGCCGACGCTGTTATCATTCTTGAAAACACCCCACGCCGCGCCGCTAAGGCTGTCCGCAAGGCTATCGAATCTGCCACTGCTAACCTCATTGCAGCTGGCAACATCGATACTAAGACGATTGCAATCAACCGCATCTCCGTCACTGCCGGCAACCGCATGCGCCGCTACGTACCAGCAAGCCGCGGCCGCGCCTTGCCTTACGAAAAGATTTCTTCCAACATCTTCGTCGAAGTTTGTGGTGAAGAAAAAGTAAAGAAAGCCGAAAAAGCTGCCGAAGCTAAGAAGGCTGACAAGAAAGAAAAGGAGAGCAAATAGATGGGTCAGAAAGTTAATCCTGTCAGCTATCGCCTCCAGGTCAACAAAAACTGGAGCAGCAAATGGTTTGCTCGCAAGGCTGACTTTAAGAACTGGCTCATCGAAGACGTTAAGATTCGCGAAACCGTCGAGAATCGCTTCAAGAGCCGCCCAACCATCGATCGCGTCAGCATCGAACGCAGCCCGAATCTAACTACGATTACGATTCGCACTGCCAAGGCTGGTGCTGTTATCGGCAAGCAGGGTGCTGGCATCAACGAGCTCAAGAAAGAACTCGAGAAGGTCACCGACGCCCCACTTCGCATCAACGTCGAAGAGGTTAAAAAGCCTGAACTTAGCGCAAAGCTCGTCGCCGAAAACATCGGCTTCCAGCTCGGTAAGCGTATGAACTTCCGCCGCGCCGTCAAGATGGCTTGCGCCTCTACTATGAATGCTGGTGCTAAAGGTATCCGCGTTGAGGTCTCCGGCCGTCTTAATGGCGCCGAAATGAGCCGCCGCGAAAAGTTCATCGAAGGCTCCGTGCCTCTACATACTCTTCGCGCTGACATCGACTTCTACGTCGAGCACGCTCAGACTATCGCTGGTATCGTAGGTGTTAAAGTTTGGATCTACAAGGGGGAGAAATAAATTATGGCACTTAATCAACCACGCAAAGAAGCGCACCGCAAGGTCCGCAAGGGCAAGAACACCGGTACCGCCAGCCGCTGCAACACTGTAGCATTTGGCGAATGGGGTTTGATGAGCCTCCAGAACGAACGCGTCAACGGTCGCCAGATCGAGGCCGCTCGTCAGGCCATCACCCGTTATGTCAAGCGCGGTGGTAAAATTTGGATTCGCATCTTCCCGCATACCCCAGTCACCAAGAAACCTCTTGATGTCAAGATGGGTAGCGGTAAGGGCGAGCCACAGTTCCACGTCGCTAAGGTTAAAGCCGGCACCGTTATGTTCGAAATCGCAGAGGTTACCGAAGAGCAGGCTAAAGAGGCACTTCGCCTTGCAAGCCACAAGCTTCCAGTCCGCTGCAAGATCGTAAAGAAAGAGGAGCTCTAATATGGCAAAGAAAGAAGTCAAAGAAGCAAAGACTGTCAGCAACTTGCCACTCGACGAGCAACTCGCTGCAAAACGCGAAGAGCTTTTGATCGCTCAGCAGAGCCTCGGAAATGCACTTCAGAATCCACATCGTATCAAAGCTTTGAAGAAGGAAATTGCCCGCATTCTAACGCAAATTAATGCCACGAAAGGAGATAAGTAATGGCACGCACGCTCACAGGAGTTGTGTCTTCCGACAAGCGTGACAAGACGATCACCGTCATGATCACCTCTCGTGAAACGCATCCTATCTACAGAAAGCAGTATACGATTACGCGCAAGTACACTGCTCATGACGCCAACAATGAGGCTCATGAAGGCGACACCGTGATGATCGCCGAAACGCGCCCAATCAGCAAGACTAAGACCTGGAGCCTCGTTAAGGTTATCGAGCGCAGCCACGGTAAGGTCGAGCTCAAAGAAGAAGTCACCAAGGTCGAAGATGACTCTGAAAAAGGGGAGGAATAATTAAATGATTCAACAAGAAACTCGCTTGAAGGTTGCCGACAACAGCGGCGCTAAGGAACTTGGCGTCATCCGCGTTCTCGGTGGCACTCGCGCCCGTTACGCTCGCGTTGGCGACATCGTCACCTGCAGCGTGAAGGAAGCTTCGCCAACCGGCAACGTCAAGAAGAAAGCTGTCGTTCGCGCCGTTATCGTCCGCACCCGCCAGCAGATCCGCCGTCCAGATGGTTCCACCATCCGCTTCGACGACAACGCTGCTGTCTTGGTTAACGATGACAAGACTCCAAAAGGCACCCGTGTCTTTGGCCCAGTTCCACGCGAACTTCGCGACCTTGGCTTCTCGAAGATTATTAGCTTAGCACCGGAGGTTCTATAATGGGTACTCGCATCAAAACTGGCGACCTCGTGAAAGTAATTTCCGGCGCCGATAAAGGTAAAACCGGCAAGGTTACTAAGATCTTGCCAAAAGAAAATCTTGTTTTCGTCGAAGGCATCGGCAACCGTGAGCGCCACATGCGCCCAACTGCCTATCGCCAGGGCGGCAAGAAAGATATTCAGCTTGGCATCAACGCTAGCAAAGTCGCCCTCGTCATCGACGAGAAGGCTGGCACTACTAGCCGCGTTGGTTACGGCAAAGATAAAGACGGCAAGACCGTCCGCATCGCTCGCCAGGCTAACAATAAGGAGATCAAGTAATGGCTGACGCAAAATACGAAGCACGCTTGAAGACTCTCTACAAGAAAGAGATTCAAAAGGCTCTCAAAGAAGAACTCGGTCTCGCCAATATCAACCAGGTTCCAAAACTCGAAAAAGTTATGGTCACCTCTGGTACCGGCAAGAAGCGCGAAGATAAGCGCTACACCGAAACCGTCGAGCTTACCTTGACGAAAATCACTGGCCAGGCCGTTACTACTCGCCTCGCCAAGAAATCTATCGCTACGTTTAAGATCCGCAAAGGCATGGGCGCCCCAGTTGGCTACATGACCACTCTTCGCGGTGACAAAATGTACGAATTTGTTGACCGCCTCATTAACATCGCCCTTCCACACGTCCGCGACTTCCATGGTGTTCCACGCAAGTCCTTCGACGCTCAGGGCAACTACAGCCTTGGTCTTAAGGAACAGACCGTCTTCCCAGAAATTTCTTTCGAAGACGCCGTCGCGCTCCATGGTCTCGAAATCACTTTTGTAATTAAGAATGGCTCGAAGGAAGGCAGCGTTAAGTTGCTCGAGAAGTTCGGCATGCCGTTTGAAAAGGAGGCTAAGTAATGGCTAAGACTAGTGCAGTACTTCGCGACGAAAAGCGCCGCAAGATGTACGAAAAGTATAAAGAAAAGCGCGCCGAGCTCAAGGCCGCTGGTGACCTTGAAGGTCTCCAGAAGTTGCCCCGCAACTCAAGCCCAACCCGCTTGAAGAACCGCGACATGCTCGACGGTCGCCCACGTGGCTATATGCGCCGCTTTGGCCTTAGCCGCATCAACTTCCGCGAAAAAGCAAGCAAGGGTGAAATCCCTGGCGTAACTAAGAGTAGCTGGTAAGAGAAAGGAGAAAGGAAGATATGTCTATTCAAACTAGCGATCCTGTAGCCGACCTCATTACTCGCATTCGCAACGCTATCGCTGTTGGCAAGACCGAAATTCGCGTCCCAACCAGCAAACTAAAGCTTGCTGTTGCCGAGAAGCTACAGAAGATTCACTACTTGGAAAAGGTTGAAATCGAAGAAACCGCACCACGCAACATCCTTCACATTGTTATCAATAAGGAAGATGAAGCTGCTCGTATCAACGAGATTGCGAAGATTTCCACCCCAGGCCGCCGCGTTTACGCCGGTGTCGCCGAGATTCCAAAGATCAAGTCTGGCCGTGGTACCGTCTTGGTTTCCACGAGCAAAGGCATCTTGACCGGTCAGGAAGCTGTTAAGCAGAAGCTTGGTGGCGAACTCCTCGTCAAGGTTTGGTAATCCGAATCTAAAGAGAAAATACACCTCTCAACCGGGGGTGTATTTTTTGTGCTCTTGCGGGTATATTGACAAAACAACGCGCATATGCTATAATAATAGTTATCCGTTATGAAGCACCTTAAGATTATCGTTTGATTTTTTGGGCTTCAAAATGAAATCATACGTGAGGTAAATGCCATATGAAAACTATGCCCGATCTCAACAAAATGAACAACGCCACGCTCCGTTCGCTCAAAGCGAGCAAGATCGACGTTGCCGCCCTCCTACACGGCCTCGGCATCAAAAAGCCGACGCACTATGTCTACTCAGAGAACGCCGCAGAAAACCTCGAAAGTTTCATTGATGACGATGAGGTGACCGGCCTTATCAGCCTTGTCTACGGCACAGAAAAAGCAACTGGCGAGCAACTCAAGATAATCGAAGAGCTGGCCTGGAACAGCAAGGAAGACAACGAGATGAAGCTCCAGACAGTACTTGAGCAGCTGAAGCGGAATATTATGTTCGATCGCAAACTATTCTTCGAATGGCTGCGCGCACGCCCTTATGACGAGGAAGTAGAGCGACAGGATGCCCCTGAAGACTACATTCTCAGCGTAAATCTTGCCAACACGATGCGGGGGATGTTTTACGTAAGCTCATATTCGAGCAAGATTTCTGACTTTGAACCATTCCTCAGGCACGTTTATGAAATTCACCGCGTAAACGCAACTACTCGCGAAGAGCAGTCCATGCTTGACCTCTTCTTCACGGGCAAATGCGTTCCGTGGATTAAAAGAGGTCTCCTGTATGGCGATGTTTTTCCGGACTATCCAATCTTCGGCGCTAAATTTAACCCCACAGACTGGAGAGCTAAAGTCGTCAACTGTAACATGATTCAGTTAGATGCAAAACTTGTCGGTATCGCCGCAAAAGAAGAGCTCGATAAGACCACAAACCCGACACTCCGTCAGGCACTCCGGAGAATTCAGGAAATCTTCGAGCAATTCAGCAAATGATAATCACCCAACCCGCCGCAAGGCGGGTTTTTCTCGTCATGAATGCTTATGCTATAATAAAAATGCTATGAGTGAGAGAATAGAAACGCCGTTTGCTTCGGGCGAACAAGCCGAACAGGGTCACGATATATCGCAGCCTACGCTCCATAAATTCGGACGCCGCATAAACCAGTTATATGCACCCGCTTATCTAAGCCCAGAAGAAATACGGGAAGAGCAAGCCCGAAAAGAAAGAATTAGAAAAATCGGACGCCGACTCGGTAGCCAGGCATGGTCATCGCAATACCTCGAGCAAGCTCAAAGATTCGAAGAGCAAGCCGCAAAAGACCGGTTAGAGCAAGACCGTCAGAAAATTGCCGTTGCTAGACGTAAGGAAGCCGCCCCATCAAAAAGACCAGATCAGCGAGCACGCGAAATCGCAAAAGAACACAGGCCGACAGTTGACATGGGCGACGAAGCGCAAGCGAACGCGTTCTATGCGCAAGTAGAAAATGAAGGCCTGCCACAACAGCAAGAAATCGAGCCCGACGCTCAGCCTGAACTCATTCGCTCATTAGAAAAAGAACTCAACTCTCACTTTGATTCTTATGTTCAGGAAAGCGCCAAAGAGACCTACCATTCTGGATACTCAGTTGTTGACTATGCAAAAATGCTAGGACGCAGACTTGACGAATCTATCGAAAACTCAGACGCCGACGAAAGCGACCGCTATTCGGCATCGGAAAAATTATCAGTCGAGATAATTCCTAATGCGCTAGAAGGCAAACAAGAACACATACGCAGTGCGGAACGCTCAGCATTGATTAGCTTAGTCGAAGAGGGCGCAAAGGTAGTTACAGACGAATATGGCAACAAACAAGTCGAGTTTGCACTACCAAGCGAACTGCTAACGTCGCAAGATAGCGAAGGTGCAAAGAAATTTTATGCCCGATTCGGAAGCGAAAGAGCATCAAAGAAGACCTTCGAGCAGGTTCTCGGAAGCCGAGAAGTTTTCAGCGACGATCCCGACGTTCGCCGCTCGGCCTATCGAGGTTTTGCGAATATCGCAGAAACACTTCGAGTAACCGAAACGCCAGATACAAGCTATCTAGATCGCTATTTTGATCACTTCCGTTTCGCCGAAGACGACAATATGACCGGCTTCATCTCGTCTATTATGACGAGCAAGCACGTCAGTGAGGCAACACGTAACTATATTGATCGCTATCTCTCGACGCGCCCAGAAATGGAATCGTATTACCGTTCCGCCAATAGCATGCGCGCCGCAGAAAAGAAAGAACTTGCCGAGCTTTCATCTGATTTTCACTACGTCACATCAGCCGAAGCTGCCCAAGAAATTGGCGAACGCTACGGCATTGATCGGGAGGCTCTTGAGACTCTAAACTACGAAAAAATCCAAGAGGCTATCTTTACCGAAATGCCAATTGAGCGACAACCGAGAAACAATGGTCGAACAATTGGCATAGAAACTGATGCGGTTGTTCCAATTTCTGCCACCGAACCAAGCTTCGACGCTCAAGCCTATAGCAATCGAGAATCACGTCGACGCCCACAGACACAATCCGAAAGCAAAGAAACGCGCTATTCGCGACGTCAAAGTTCGGAGTACGCAAAGTATAAGGCCGCAGGTATGAAGATGCTGCATCAAATGATCTGCGAGAACGTCGACTCAACCGCTACGATAGTCATGGCAAAAAGCGACGCAAAGGACGGCGAACCAGCAAATGTTGCACTAGGCGACTCGTCATACTTAATTCTCCTCTTTAATAAAGAAATCGACGTGACGGACGAGAATGGCGAAGCCTCAAAGAAAGTAATACAATTCGCAATTGCCGAAAGTACCGCAATTAACCGCGCAACCTACACTTATTGCGGTGAGCCAGGCACATGGATCGATGCCTTCAGTAAACCAAAACAAACTGCGCGCCATATGCCTGGTGTTAAGCGCCAAGTTCATCGTTCATTCACGGAGTCAATTAAGACACATCACAAGAAAACCTTGACCGACCTTGGCCTAGACTGGCGCGAGATCATCAAGGACAACAACCCAAAAAGCGCGCAAGAAGACACAGCAGAGATAAAGCAACAAAGCGCATAGAAAAATCCCCCATAACGGGGGATTTTTAAGCTTTTCAAGACGATAGAACAATCGACTTTCGCTAAAATAATTAATGTCGCACAATTTTAGAATTGGTCGGACTCGTTGTTCTAGCTCTCGCCGCAATGAGAATTGACGACCACTTAAATCACTCTGCTCAAAACTTCTGTCAAAGGAGCCGCGATTTCGAAATATAATCGTCTGCCCAATTTTAGCAAAAAGACAAGATATAATCAAAAGCGCAATGGCAACAAGAAGGCCCCGGCAGAACCGGGGCAGGCAAAATCACTTGAAAGCATCAGCAAGCTTGCGCTCGAGTTTACTGGTAGCGTCACATTCATCATGGCACTTTTTCTTCCAGTATCTTGCGACAAGCGCAAGCGTCAGCGGGCCGAAATACTTCGGCAAATCTTCGACATCCATAAGTGCCATACGGTCAATAATGCGTTCATCGGACTCGTCAATCGGCATTTCGGCGGCAGCGCTGAGCTGAAGCTCTGCGAAGTAGGCCTCGGAAACGAGCTTGTCATTCTCAAGAGCCTCACAGAGCAAATTTGGATCACAGTCAGCGACGAACTGCCCGACAGCATCGTTATGGGCGAAAATCTGCAATTTGTTTGGGTCGAAAGCCCTCATCAGGGACGAGGTCAACTCGAGCAAATCAGCAGGATCAAGCCCAAGGCCATCGGCAATTTCAAGAAAGCCACCGAAAAGCTCTTCAGCTTTTGCAGGGGTAAGATTGTGCTTCCGCGCGATAGTTTCAAGTTTCATAAAAAGATCATCCTTTCATGTGGTAGTAGGTTTGAAAGCGAACAATCATATTATAGCACAAAACGCCGTTGCTGTCAATCGGAGCGTTAGCGTCATTGACAATAAGCATAAAATATGCTATAATCAATAAATATTAGTACCTTAGGAGGGTTTCGTATGAAGTTAGTAACATATCAGCCTATAAGTGTCTGGAAAATCCTCCTCAAAAGAGGCGAATTCTTCTGCAATCCCACAAACGATAGACTGTTTATTAGCGATGGCTGCAGAAGCTGCACTGAGGCATACTACTGGCTCGCAGAAAAAATGGAAACACGTTTCGGCAGGCCTAAGGGAGTGTGCCTTCCTATCTGGGCATGGTACGCAGACACTATCCGCAACGAAGAAAAATGGGGCTACGAAAACTGGTCTCACGAAGGAATTTGGGCTCGCATCGAGCTCGAAGTTCCCGACGAAGAAGTATTGCTTACAGACTTCGAAGAATGGAACAACATACTTAATGGCAGTCCCGTGATTATGGACTGGGAAACTTCCGAAGAGTATTGCGAAATGGCCGAAGCCATCGAAGCACAAGGCAAAGAAGCGATCAGACAAAGTTGGGAAGGCGTAATCATTGACGACTGCTCCAAAAGAAAAGACTGCGATATCCAGGCAACATTCTGGTCATTAAAGCATAAATATATCAGAGCCGTAAGAATCTTCGCCTGCTGCAGCGAAATCTAATCATACGAACAACTACCCACACCCGAGCCTCTCTCAGGCTCATTTTTTATCTTGTAAAATATCCCAAAATATGATAAAATGAGCAAGATATTATTAACAAAGAGGAACGCAATGAGTCGTATCGGAAAACTACCTGTAGACATTCCTGCGGGCGTGACAATTACGGTCGGCGACAAAGAAATTACCGTCGCTGGTCCAAAAGGCACGCTTCAGGTTCCTGTCCAGGAAAACACCACGACGAAAGTCGAAGGTGCTCAGGCCATCATCACTCGTAGTGACGACGAGCCAAAATCCCGCGCATGGCATGGTTTGCAGCGCGCATTACTCAATAACGCCGTCATCGGCGTCACCAAGGGCTTCGAGAAGAAACTCGAAATCAATGGTGTTGGCTTCCGCCTAAGCGGTGGTCCAAAAGAAATCGAAATGGCACTCGGTTTTAGCCATCCAGTCAAGTATGTTGCCCCAGAAGGCATCGAACTCAAGACTGAGAAGATGAATATTACCGTTTGCGGTATCGATAAGCAGAAGGTTGGCCAAGTTGCCGCCGAAATTCGCGCATTGAAGAAGCCTGAACCATACAAGGGCAAGGGCATCAAGTATGCTGACGAAGTTATCATCCGTAAGGCCGGTAAGGCAGGGAAGAAATAAACCATGAAAGCAGAATTTAGAGCGAATCGCACTCGTGCAAAGATTCATGGCACCGCTGAACGCCCACGCCTTAGCGTAAATATCAGCAACACCCACGTCACCGCTCAATTGATCGACGACGACAAGGGCGCTACGCTCGCTTATGCCACTACGGTTGGCTCCAAGCAGAAAGGCAGCAAGAAGGAACTCGCAGCCTTTGTCGGTAGCGAAATCGCAAAGAAAGCAAAGAAAGCCAAGATTTCGAAGGCCGTCTTCGATCGTGGCGCACACCTTTATGCAGGCCGCATGAGCGCTCTTGCTGACGCAGCCCGCAAGGAAGGATTGGAGTTCTAATATGGAAAACAAGGAAGCAAAGGTTATCAACCAGTCTGGCACCACCCGCTTGACCAACGAAGCCGCTGCCGCCCGCGATGCTCGCAACAACCGTGAGTTCCGTGGTCGCCGCCGCGACAATCGCCGTGGTCGCCGCGCCGTAGAAGAGGGCCAGAAAGAGTTTGATACCGTTAACATCTCTATCAATCGTGTTTCCCGCACCGTCGCCGGTGGTCGCCGCATGCGCTTCCAGGCTCTCGTTGCTATGGGTAACCACAAAGATAAAATCGGTGTCGGCCTCGCAAAAGGCAACGACGTTACCAGCGCTGTTCAGAAAGCTGAACGCCGCGCCAAGAAGAACATGATCAAGATCAACATGAATGGCGAATCTATCTGCCACGAAGTTGAGACCAAGGTCACTGGCGCTCACGTTCTTATGAAGCCAGCCGCTCCTGGTACTGGTATTATCGCAGGTGGCGTTGTCCGCTCGATTATCGGTTTGACCGGCATCAAGAACCTCATCAGCAAGTCTCTTGGCTCTACCAACAAAGCCAACATCGCTTACGCTGTTATCGAGGGCTTGAAGCAGCAGACCCCACGCGACAACTGGCTCGCCTATCAGGGTAACAAAAAAGCCGCCAAGGCCGACGACAAAAAAGCCGCCGCTAAGGAGGAAAAATAAATGAAATACAACGAATTGAACGTCGCAAAGACCCAGAGCCGTAAGCGCGTTGGTCGTGGTATCTCCGCTGGTCAGGGTAAGACCGCCGGCCGTGGTACCAAGGGTCAGAAGGCTCGTACCGGCCACAGCAAGTTGCCAGCAGGCTTCATGGGTGGTCAGCGCGCAATCATGCAGGCTATTCCAAAGCTCAAGGGCTTCAAGTCTATCCACGACAAAGCTCAGATTGTCTACACTGGCAACCTCAACGAGCTTAAGGGCAAGGTCGATAACTTCGTCCTCGCCGATGCACAATTGATCGCAAATCCATATGCAAAGGTCAAAATCATCAGCAATGGTGATGTTACTGCAAAGATTGACATCGAAACTCAGTTCGCTAGCAAGACTGCCATCGAGGCAATCAAGAAGGCCGGCGGTAGCTTCAAGAAAGTTGCTGTTCCAGCTCGCGCTAAGAAGACTGAAGAATAGTCAAAACCAAAAGAACGTCCTCCGGGGCGTTCTTTTTTCGTGCATCAAATACCGACAACGCAGCCATACCAACAAAAAACCGCCGGTCTCCCGGCGGCACTATTTTATGGTGCGATATGCACAGAAACATTATCGTAGAAGTCTTCGAGCGCTTCCATAATCTCATCCTCACTCATGCTAATGTAGGCAGCTTTACTAGAATCGACTACTGATACGCTGCTCAGATCGTTAGCAATAGTTAGATTATAAGTATGAATCGGGAGCTTAAAGCAGTTGCCATCATTATCTACAGTTCCCGCATCATCAATCAAGTCAGCCAATTCGATAATCAAGGACGGAAGTTCAGCGACACCATTTTCGCCATATTCCACGTTGATCGACTGAGTGAAGTAAGCGGATGGACCTTGCAAAAGGTTTAGATCCAAACCCTTCAGGCTAGTAATATTATTATTGTTTAGATTAACGCGACCAAGCCATTCAAAGTTTTCTGCCGTCAACATAGAGACATCAACAATGTTATTGTTGGATAAATCCAAGTTTTCAAGATTCTTGAATTTAGTAATCTCAGCAATACTACGGATACCAAGACCACTAGCGTCAAGCGAGACGAGAGCGTTTGGATTCATCGTTATAGTCTGAGTCGCATCATCAAAGGCGATAGCTGGTTCGTCGTAGAAACAGGTAGGATTACTAATAAGATCCGTATCGCCACCACCTTTATGACCAGATCCACCTTCCGAATTAGAAGCCGTTTTACTGGTACCCTCATAGACACCGGTAGAACAGTTACGAAGCGCGCGATACAAACCAGCGTCAGTGACAGTAAAAGTCTGTGCATCTGAACCATCTTCTTCGTCTGTTGGTGCGGCATAAGATACACCTCCAAACACGCCAGACAAGACGGCTACGCCAAGCACAAAGGCAAAAAAGCCTTTACCTATATTGCTGCGGCGGCGCGACTTCGAGAAGATAAAAGCAGCGGCGAAGACAACACAGGCGATCGATACGCCAAATATTACCGGCATTGCATCGAAAGTATCCGGATTCTCAATCCCAGAAGCTTGCGCAGTTTCCTGACGATGCGTAAAGGTAATGTTAGACGTATAGGCTTGACCGCGAATCGTCTGCGTCCTTTGTGTAGCGTCATTAATAATATTAAAGTTTGTTGCACTTCCTAGCGCGAAACTATTTCCGGCTAGCAAGCTCGCACCAATAAACGATGCTGCAATAGCTATAGTTTTCTTGTTTTTCATTTTTATTTTGACCTTTTATGCCTTAATCATAATCATTAGCACAAAGCAAGTCAATAGGATTTCTATAAAAAAGTTGCAGTTTTGCGTCTTCGGAAAACTGTGCTATTATAGACCTAGTAAATAAGAGGTAACATGAATTTTAAGACGATTTTGAAGTCTTTGAAAAACAAAGACATGCGAAAGCGCATTCTAGCAGTTGTCGGCATTCTCGTCGTCTACCGTCTACTTGCGCACATTCCAGTCCCATTGGGCGAAACATCAACCTTCAAGCAGGCAGTCGATAACCTTATCAACGGCACTGATCTTGGTGGCTTTATTAACTTGATTTCTGGTGGCGGTTTGACTAACTTCTCCATTATTTTGGTCGGTCTTTCTCCATACATTACCGCTTCTATCGTTATGCAATTGCTTAGCAAAGCCATCCCACAGATGGAAGAGCTCAGCAAAGACGGCGAAACTGGCCGCCGCAAAATTAATCAGTGGACTCGCGTCATTGCTGTTCCGCTAGCTATCGTTCAGTCGATTGCCTATATTTACATTCTTTTCCAAGAGGTTATTGCAGCTAACACTGGCGCCGACGTCAATCCAACCAGCTTTGAATGGGTGCTTGCAATTATCTCTATGGTTGCCGGCTCAATCTTACTCATGTGGCTCGGCGAGCTCATTACCGAACAAGGTATCGGCAACGGCATTTCGATGGTAATCCTCTGCAGCATCGTTGCGTCTTTGCCGCAGACCATCGCATCCCTCAGCGCACAGCTATTCGATACAAGCTACGGCACGCTCAGCCTCTTTGGCTGGCTCAATCTACCGGTCAACCCGACAATGTTCTGGATCTGTCTCGCGCTCATCGTCGGTATGATTATTGTTCTTTATGTTCTTGTTAAAATTAACGAAGCTCAACGCATCGTTACGATTAACTACGCCAAGCGCGTGCACGGCAACAGCGCCTACGGCGGCATCAAATCCATTATGCCAATCAAGCTTATCGCAGCCGGCGTCATCCCAGTCATCTTCGCCGTCTCTGTATTATCTGTTCCGTCCTTCATTGGTCAGCTCGTACTCCGCGGTAATCCAGACAACCAAACCGCTAAGAATATCGTGGAAATGTTCTCGGCACCAAACGCCTCTAATTACGACACCGAAGTTGGCCTCCAGGGCAAAGACTTCGTCTATCCGGCCGTCTACTTCGTACTCGTCATCGTCTTTACTTACTTCTATACTTCGATCGTCTTCAACTCTGAGGAAATCGCAGAGAATATCCAAAAGCAGGGCGGCTTCATCGAAGGCGTTCGCCCAGGTCGCAAGACTGAAAAGTATTTCAGCCGCATGATCAATCGCCTCAATCTCTTCGGCGCATTTGCGCTCGGCATCATCGCCATGCTTCCATACATCACCGACTACATCTCGATCGTCACGCTTGGCTATCCACTCGGCTTATCGATCTCTGGTACCGGCCTCCTCATCGTTGTTACTGTTGCACTTGAAAACATCCGTCAGATCAATTCCCGTGCGTTAATGGTAACCTATGACGACTATAAATAATGGCACTCAAGATAAATCGCAAGCTGCATCTCATTGCTAGCATTGCCGGGTGGGTACTCTTGGCGATCTTGGCTATCTTAGCTATCAAGATTAAACTCTGGGAAAATCATTATTATGAGGAGCAAAACTCCAAAGAGCGCAGCCCAGAAGTATCCGTCATTACCAAAGTAGATGTTGCTAAGGCGCCAAATACTACCGAAGTAAGCGAAAAAGACGTAGACGACTATATCGCACCAGATACCAACCCACTACGACTAATTATCGACCGGCTAGACATCCGCGCACGCATCTATATGTCGCAAACCGACAGCAAAAGCACTTTGCCAGTCCCGAGCGGCATCTATGACACAATGTGGTACTCGGGCTCAGCTCGTCCGGGCGAAGGCGGCGTTGTAGTGATCAGCGGTCTATCCGGTTACGGCGACAAAGATGGCGTTTTTGCAAACCTTGAAGTTCTCGAAAAGGGCGACGAAATCATCGTAGAGACCGGTCGTCACGACAAATATGTCTACAAAGTATCTGAACTAAGCATCGTGAATAAGAATGATTCCTACAAGAAACTCTCGAAAACCCAGCAAAAAATCGATGATAGCGAAACCCTATCGCTAATCACCGCCAGGGCCGAAAATACGCAAAAAGATTACGATTCAATTACGTTCGTCAGAGCGAAATTTGATCACAAAATTAAAGCAGAAGACTAGGAAACTAGTCTTTACTTTTTTATAAAAATTTGATAAAATAGACCTTGTAATTTATGGCTAGTCACAAGAAACCAAACAAAGTCGCCAAGAGAGACGCTGATTCTTCAGCTGGCGCAAAATCTAAAAAGGAAGTTATCAAGCTCGCTGGAAAAGTCGTGGAAGCTTTGCCAGGGACTAAATTCCGCGTGGAACTTGAGAATGGTCATATTATTGTCGCTCACATGTCGGGTAAAATGCGTAAGAATTATATCCGTCTCGTGCCGGGCGATAAGGTGGAAGTTGAATTGACCCCTTACGATCTCACAAAGGGTCGAATTAGCTATCGCCAAAAAGATTAATTTTAAGCGAAAGCAACAGCAAAACCGCGGGTATTTTATATCTGCGGATTCGTGCATATATGCTTTCAGGAAGGAAATTTTCAATACATGAAAGTTCGTGCTAGTGTAAAGAAAATTAGCCCTGATGATATCATTGTGCGCCGCAAAGGTGTACTTCGTATCATTAACAAGAAGAAACCTAAGAATAAGCAAAGGCAGGGTTAAGCATGGCAAGAATCGCCGGTGTTACCATTCCTAGCGACAAGCAAGTCTGGATTGGCTTGACTTACGTTTACGGTATTGGTCGCACCTCTAGCAAAGCCATCCTTGCGGAGGCTAAAATAGAGCCTACCACTCGGGTGAAGGATCTCACCGAGGCTGATGAGCAGAAGCTCAACGATATTATTTCCAATATATATTCCGTTGAAGGTGATCTCAAACGTCTCGTGACCAACAATATTAAACGTATCAAGGATATCAATTCCTACAAGGGTCTCCGCCACAAGGCAGGCCTACCAGTCAACGGTCAGCGCACCCGCACGAATGCGCGTACTCGCAAAGGTAAGGCAATCGCAGTTGGTGGTGCTCAGCCAAAGGCAGCAAGCAAAACTTAAGGATAAGGAGTTAATATGGCAGAAGATACATCAGTCAAAACGACTCCTGAAGTGGAGCCGAAAGCCGTCAAAGTCAAGGGCAAAAAAGGCAAACGCATTGTCCAGGCTGGCGAAGTTCACATTCAAGCAACCTTTAACAACACTATCGTTAGCGTTAGTGACAAGAAGGGCGAGGTCCTCGCAGCTTCTTCGGCTGGCGCAAACGGCTTCCGCGGTTCTAAGAAGGGTACTGCTTACGCAGCCCAGATCGCCGCAGAAAAAGTTGCCGAAATCGCTAAGCGCGATCATGGCATGAATAGCGTCGACGTTTTCGTCAAGGGTATCGGCCTCGGCCGTGACAGCGCTATCCGCGCCTTCAGCGCCGCTGGCATTTCAATCAATAGCATCACGGACAAAACCCCAATTCCACATGGTGGTTGCCGTCCTAAGGGAGAAAGGAAACCATAATGGCACGCGATATTTCACCGATTGGCAAACAATCTCGCCGTGAAGGTTATGCACTTGCTCCAAAAGCGCAAAAAGTCATGGCAAAAAAGACCGGTATTCCAGGTCAGCACGCCGGTATGCGCGTTCGTGGCGGTAGTCTTTATTTGACTCAGCTCCGCGAAAAGCAGAAAGTTCGCCGCATCTACGGCCTACTCGAAAAACAATTCGCTAAGCTCATGCGCGAAGCACAAGGTGCACAGGGCATGACTGGCCAGAAATTGCTCGAATATCTCGAGCGCCGCGCTGATAACGTAGTTTATCGTGCTGGTTTTGCGACTACTCGCCGCGCCGCACGTCAGCTCGTCTCTCACGGCCACTTTACTTTGAATGGTCATCGCATCGACATCCCATCGATTCGCTTGAATCCAGGTGACGTCCTCGAAGTCCGTCCAAAATCCAAGAAAAACACATACTTTGCTAGCATCGCCGACATCGCCGGCGCAGCTAACCAAGCCAGTCTCTCTTGGCTCAAATCCGATGTCAAGGGTATGAAAATCGAAATCACTGGCACGCCAAAGCGCGAAGAAGCTGAGGTGGGCATCAACGAACAATTAATCGTCGAGTATTACTCACGCTAAAGGAGAAGTATGACAAAAGTAATTCACGAAGCAGAACTAGCAGAGATCAAGGACCTTGGTGAAAACAGTTCCAGCTTTGTTATCAAGCCACTTTACTACGGCTATGGTAACACTCTAGGCAATTCACTACGTCGTGTTCTACTTTCTAGCATCAAAGGCGCCGCAATTACGGCTTTCCGCATTGAAGGCACCAACCATGAATTCTCGGCAATCCCAGGTATCGTTGAAGACACCGTTGACATCATGCTCAACTTGAAGAACATTCATGTCAAGAGTCACACCGACGCTCCAGTCGAGCTTCATCTCGAGAAAAAAGGTACTGGCCCAGTTTTGGCCGGCGACATCAAGCTCCCAGCAGAGGTCGAAATCGCCAACCCACAGCAGATTATCTGCAACATCGACGATCCAAACTTCACTTTGAAGATGGACATGACCGTCGACACTGGCCGTGGCTACCTCAGTATCGAGCAGTCCAGTGAAGACCGCGTTCACAGCGACATGATCGCCCTCGACGCCGTCTTTACCCCAGTTCTCCGCGTTCGTTACAACGCCGAAAACACTCGTGTTGGTCAGGATACCAACCTTCAGCAGCTCACCCTTACGATTGATACTGATGGCACTATGACGCCACGCGAAGCTTTCGAAGAGGCCGCCGCTATCTTGGTCAACCAATATAAGGCTCTCGCCGGTTCTACTACCGTCGAAAGCGCACCAGCCCCAACCGCTGGCAACAACGAAGACGATTCCGGACTTGCAGTTCCGATCGAAGACCTCAACCTCTCCGCTCGCACCGCAAACGCATTGTTGAACAATGACATCAAGACCGTCCGCGACCTCGTCGCATTATCAGAAAGCGACCTCAAAGAGCTCAAAGGCTTTGGCGCCAAGGCGCTCGACGAAGTTCGCGAGAAACTTACGGAGTTAAAAGTTTAAATGCATCGCCATGGATACAAAGGGCGCAAGTTCGGTCGTGAAACCGACCAACGCACCGCACTCACACGCGGCCTGATGCGCTCCCTATTTAAATATAAGTCTATTAACACGACCCTCGCTAAGGCCAAGGAAATCCGCCGCCCAGCCGAGAAATTGATCACGATTGCAAAGAAGGGCGATTTGGCTGCACGCCGCCTCGTCATCGCACGCTTGAACGATCAGGAAACCGGCAACGAGTTGATCGATATCATTGCCCCACAGGTTAAGCGTGATAGCGGTTATCTTCGCATCGAGCGCACTGGCTTCCGCCGCGGCGACAACACCGAGATGGCCACGATTTCTTTCGTTGATACCATCGAAGCCGAGTTGCCAAAGAAGGCAGAAAAAGCTGCCAAGACCGAAGCTAAGGCCGAAAAGAAAGAGGAGAAATAAGCATGAAAACTTATTCTCAGAAATCCTCTGAAATCAACCGCGAATGGTGGATCATCGACGCCAGCACTTTGCCACTTGGCAAACTCGCCGTCGTTATCGCCGACAAGTTGATGGGTAAGTCTAAAGTTACCTACACCCCGCACACCGATAACGGTGACTATGTTGTCGTCGTCAATGCCAAGAACCTTAAGGTTACTGGTGAAAAGATGACCGACAAGCACTACTATCGCCACTCTGGCTTCCCAGGCGGCCTCACCGATTTGACTTTGCAAGAAGTCATCGAGAAGGATCCAGCCTTGGCAGTCGAGAACGCGGTCAAAGGTATGCTTCCAAAGAACAAATTGCAAGCCGATCGCTTGGCTCGTCTCCGCGTCTTCCCAGGCGCAGACCATGCCCACACGGCACAACAGCCAAAGGAGATTAAGTAATGCCTGCAAAGAACGCAAAGTATACCTACGGCAATGGTAGCCGCAAAGCCGCCACTGCTACTGCTCGTCTCTACAAGGGTAAGGGTGAAATCACCATCAATGGCAAGCCAGCTCTCGAATACTTGAGCGGCAACAAAGTCTTGATGGCTGAAATCACCGACCCACTCGCAATGACCCAAAAGCAGAAAGAGTACGATATCACCATCCTCGTTAAGGGCGGCGGTATCGCAGGTCAGGTCGACGCTATCAAGCTCGCCGTCTCTCGTGCATTGGTCTTGGAATTCCCAGAATTCCGCCCAATCCTCAAGAAGGCTGGCCTCATGAAGCGCGATCCACGCGAAAAGGAACGCAAACACTACGGTCTCCGCAGTGCTCGCAAACGCGAACAGTTCAGCAAGCGTTAAAAGCGCAAGCCAACAAAATATCTCCTCGCAAGGGGAGATATTTTTATGCCAAATTATTTGCTTACAACTTCGTAATCGTCGAGATTATAGCCAAATTCAGTCAAAACCTCGCTCGCCCAAGCCCGATTTGCCATATTATTCAGTCGCACACAATAAAACTGACTACATTGCGAAGAATTCAATTGAAAATCAATTTCTAATTCCTTCAAATTTTCACTAGAGCAAGTCTCATCGCCACAAAGCGACTCAAGATAAGGCAAAACATCGCCAATCAGCAATAATTCATGTGTGCGCTTCACGATTTCGCTATCCGGGTGCATGATTTCGTAATTATCAAAATCCGCCTTCTTCGCAAAACGAATCTTGCCGTCTTCGGGCTCTAATTCGACATAAAGAGCTCGATTCGAATCGTCTAATCTCAATTCTTCATCATAAGACTTAAAGCCGCTTCGCATAACGCTAATTCGGTGCTTACCATTCTTCAAAGCCGAGCCATTCTCAAATTTTTCACCATCAACCATAATCTTCACGTCAGCAGGATAGGCCACGACATACAAATCCTTTTCCTCGCGGTTTACAAACCGCCAAATCAAAACAGAGACAGCCAGAAAAATTACTGCCAAAATCAGATATTTGCGCTTTATAATCTTCCCAATCATTGCATCGATTATAACACAAGCTTTATGCTATACTAAGATTATGAAACTTAGGTCAAAACTCTTGTTGTTGGTACTTTTAACGTCGCTTTGCAATCTAGTGATGCCAATCTTAGCTCCTAGCGCTAGCGCTCGCCACATTTCTTGCTCACCAACCGCGACAGGCGGCCGCAATCCAGAGATGCAAGAGATATTTTCGCAAAACAACATCATGTTCTACAACGAATGCGCCGTCGAACAAGATTACTGCCACAACAAAACACTCAGGGAGGCGCTAGCCGATGAAAACGGCGACATCCTAGACGATGCCGGCAATGTAATTTGCAACATCAACAATGTACCAGAAGACCAAACCAGCAAAGAGGACGGCTCGACTATAATCTTGGCAAACGTTAAAGGATTGGCAGCTGGCAAAATTCTTACACAACTTGACGATCAAAGTCTAAACAAACTTCTAAATTCACCAACAGCACCGATCGAAGGCGAAAATAACCTCGACACGCTAATCAACAAACTCGAGAAAGCAGGCGAACTGCGCAAAAACATCATTATCACCCTCCGAAACGACGGCACACCGGTTGAATTACTATCAGAGAAGCTCCTCAGCATCGCAAACACATATCCACAAAACGAATTCATCTACATCGTCAGCGAGGACAACAACGAAAATACTCTTCATCGCGGCGTCGATCTAGCTTCACGCAATCAAAACAACATAACACTACTAGACTGGCAAAGCCTCCGCGAAGAGGAAAATATTGGCCAAAACGCCCGACTCGCGCAGCTTATCTATGACGCAATTCCAGGCGGCCTCGATCATTTTTACGATCGCACCAATGAATCGTTCGCCCGAAATGCATTAATCGATCAAGAAATCGATAATCTTTCAAATGACGTCACAAACCTAAGCCTCACACTCGCTACAGCAAAAGAAGCCACCAATATCGACCCATTCTACTACAACCCCGTCAATCGCACTGCGGGCATGTTCGCATATCGAGACGATGAACTCGTCGACAAAATGAAAGAAATCTTTGGCGAAAATGTCTTTACAACCAAGCATAGCTCCACTGAAACCGAAAAAGCCATCGATTTACAGATCGCGCATTATTACGGCCGCGAAGCGGGTATAAATGCCTACAAATCCAAAAATCTAGCCTATATCGAGAGTTCCAAGGCAATCGCCACCGAAGATCGAGAGGAACGCTTCATCTTGGCTGACCGCTACAAAATCTGGTGCGGCTACTTTAGTGAAAGCTGCAATAAAGACACGAGCTACGGAAACCGTATCGCCAACCTCAGCTACTCCTATTATCAGTCCTATCAAAACCAAAGCAATTTCGTAACAGAACGCGAAGATTATTATTACCTAACCGACGGACGCGGCATTGCAAAAGACAAAAACGAACTATACGTAATCGATGGCTGGATCGCAGGCGGCGCCAACAATGTCGTTCGCGTTGCAGCTTCAGAAATCGCCCCGCGCAACGCCGAATCATACTTCAATGCAGAATACGAGACGTCGAATACTTACACCAACACAATCGCTAACAAAATCACCATTTTCCTCGACGAAGAAGAGAAGAGCAATAAAATTCCGCACTTTGCCGTCGACGGGAAAACCGGCACAATCTATCAATATCGCGACCTTCGCTATACGGGCGGCGCAATCGATGGCTTGGACAGCTATGCTGGCGTCGAAATAGCCCTTATCAATACAAGCGAGGACGAATTACTCACGAACAAAGTAGCAACCACTGCGCTCTCAAGCCTTACCGACGAAACCGCAGCAAAAATCAGTCTCGAATACGACACGCCAAGCTACTTTGAACCGCAAACGCAAATCGCCAAAGCCAATTTCAAGAGCTATTCCGGCATCATTGTCTCAGGACAAACAACGGCCTTCAGCAAGCCATCCCTCGTCCGCTACGGCTCATACCTGAAGAATTTCATGCTACGATAGGTTCAACATGGCCAAAAAATCAAAGAAATTAACTATCAGAGTCAGCGAGATACTCGCCATACTAATCGGCATTGCGACCATCACGACCGTTGCCTTAGTTTACCGCGCGACCAACAAAAGCTACCGCATCATCGACGATGATATTTCGGGCGAAAAATACAGCATCTACGCCACCTACGAAACCGGAAAAAGCTACTATTTTGTCGGCTTCAATGGACTTCTAACCAACTATTTTCCAGAACAACAGCAAGAAATCTTCGACAAAATTGCCGAATTCATTCAGTCCGTCAAACCAAAAATCGAAAAAATCAGCTACAAAAAGAACAGCCTCAAAGCATCCGGAGACGAACAACGCTTCAAAATTGATGCAGACGGCGACGAAATGACCGTCAAGCTCAAACAAATCGAACAGAAAGATTACGAACTAGAAATTTACAGCGAAAAATCGCTTTTACTAAGTTACAAAAGCGCCGAGCACCGCTACATTCAACACAATCCACTCCTCCTCGCCACAAAACAATTACCAGTCACGATAAAAACCAAAGACGGCAAACCATTCGCCGTCCAGAGCACCGATAGCAAAAATCTCAACGTCATTATTAATAGCTGCGGCGAACAATCTATCAAGGATGCCGCCGTCGAAAGCACTAAACAATGGCTCTATTCAATAAACTATCCATCCGACACCTATAACTTCATCACTGACGATTTCTGCGATCGCGACTAGCCGCCAAACGCGGCTATTTTTAACGCTACAAAAAATCGCCAACCGGCGAAAATGAAACATAAAAAATGGTGGAGCACAGGAGATTCGAACTCCTCACCTCTTCCATGCCA
>CAMJQQ010000003.1 GCA_946408075.1 uncultured Candidatus Saccharibacteria bacterium
AGATTTGGAATAAGGTTGAAACTCTGGAAAATGAGGCCGATTTCTTTGGCGCGGATGTGAGCCTTTTTGCGGGCGGAAATACGGTCGACGGATTTGCCGGCGAGTTCGTATTTGCCTGAGGTCGGCTTGTCGAGGAGGCCGATGATGTTTAGTAGAGTAGTTTTGCCGCAACCGGATGGGCCCATGATCATGATGAACTCGCCGCGTTTGACGGTGAGGTCAAAATCATGAAGGGCAACGGTTTCAGCATCGCCAAATCCGTAGCTTTTGCAGAGGGATTTGAGCTTGATGATGGTTTCGTTGTCTTGACTTGGCATTTTCTCGCAATTCTTCGCAGTTAATAATTATTAAAACTTATTTTATATTATAGCGATATTTAAGAGATTTTTGGGGATAGTTTTTGAGAAAAAGAAAGCCCGCATGTGAAGCGGGCTATGTTTTTGAAAGGTTTGCGGTTATCCGAAGGCTCCTTCTCTTTCGAGTTTTTCAAAAATTTTGAGGCTGTCAATGGGGCTGCGAGTGTTGTCGTAGTAGATGTGGCGAGTATGCATGCGGTCGTAGTACTTCAAGGCTTCGAGGTAATTCTCGATGGCTTTTGGTGAGAGAATATACTTGATGTTGCACTGGTAGGTGTCGTCATCATCCTGAGACATTTCGACGATGGCAATGAGAATGTTCTCGAATTTGCGATGACGGGTTGTCTTGCTGAGCATTTGACCGACGGCGAGAGAAGGGCGGTCGTCAATGACGATTTGGCGATTTTCTTCGCCGAGTTTGTCCTGGACATCTTTTCTGTCGAGGAGAATCGACCCGACGTGCTTGCTTGAGCCGTACTTGTAATAGGTTGCGTCGCCGATGATGTAGATATGGAATCGGCAGTTTTGAAGATCGGATTTTCGATTGCGCATGGTATGAGCCATCCTTTCGATAGTTGTAGCGCGTGTGCGCTGGGCGGAAAAGAACAATACGGCGAAGGGGGCCGTTTGGCTGTATTTTGACATGATTTGTGGTTTGTGTCAATGTTGGTGGCGGTTTGGGAGAGGAAAATGTTTGCGGTTGGCGTTAGAGGGAGGATGTGGTAAAATATGGTCAGCTGGAGAGGTGTCCGAGTGGTTGAAGGAGCACGCTTGGAAAGCGTGTAGGGTCGCAAGGCTCTCGCAGGTTCGAATCCTGTTCTCTCCGCCAGAATTAAAAAGACAACCGTGAGGTTGTATTTTTAATGCCTTGGGGCAGGGCGGAGAGAATCAAAAAAGACAAAGTGCGACTTTGTCTTTTTGTTGAGAGATGCGTTAGGCGGCTGGATGGGAGTCGGTCTGGGCGGCGGGAGTTTGTTGTTCGGTGTCGGTTTGAGCGGTGTTTTCTTTGTATGTGATTGGCGGGGTAGGTTGGGTGCCGCGCGAGATTGCGGCGCTGCGTTGAGCTCGGCGTGCTCTGCGTTTTTGACCTTGTGGGACAAGGCGAGCACGGCTTTGTGTGACGATTTCTCGGAAGGTTGGGTCGTCTGACCTGTCGAAGAACTTGCCTATTGCCTTCGTTAAGTCGTCTCTTTCGACACCAAATGACTGTCGAAGTGCGGCGAGTGATTCGTGTAGTACTTTTTCGTGGGCAGCCATGGCTTCTTGGAAGCGCACTGGTCCGTCGTTTCTATTTGGAAGCTGGGTTTGACCCTCGGCGATTGCGTTTTCACAGGTCATACGATAGCAGCTACTTTGATAGGCTAGTTCGATGAGGAGTTTGCGGCGGAGATCCTCGTCGACTTCGTTGGAGATGCTAGATGGATTCGAGATGTCAAAGCCGGCAACAGCGCGTTGAATTTCGGCGGGGTTGGCGCCAAGAATATAGTGTGGTGTGAAGGGGATTCTGGCTTGGCGGCGATCGTGTCTGTAATATTTGAGGTAGCTACAGCCCGGGACAGTAGTATAGCTGTCGCTTTTTGCGAATTTCTCGGCAACGGCACGTCGATCGGTAGCAGAGCAAGCGTCGATACTGAGTACGATGTCGTGGTGGGACGGATTTGGGAGTCCGAGGCAAACGTCGGCGCCATTGAAGAGATCGTCAAAGTCGCAGCTTGCTTCGGCGTAATGTGGAGTGTTGAAAAGCTGTCCATGTTGGCCCATGTAATAAATGACGCCTTCGAGGGCTTTATCGTCTTTTTCTTCGTCTTCTTGTTCTGGTCGACGATCGTATCGGGCTGCGATAGCGATTTGTTTATAGGAAAGTCTATCGGTGTCGCGATCGAGATCCCGATCATACATTGGGCCAAAAAAGGAACGAATGTTAGGTCTAGCTTCTGCGTATTTTTGGATAATAGTATCGTATTTTTGCTCAATATTGACGAGTCGCTCTTGACTTAAGGGTTTTCTTTCCATGTTTGTTTTTGTGCCTGTTTGATTGATTAAACATTAGCATAAATGCAATAGATTGTCAAGATAGGGAAAAGCCGGCCCGAAGGCCGGCTGTAGTCATGTGCGCTCGATCATTTTAACGATTCTGCTCGTTGTGTTGTCGCGGGTTTTGCGATCATGAACAACGGGATTGAATCGTACAGTAATAGAGCCTTGCGTAATCATGCTTGTGTCGGAACTCATGCATTTGTTTTCGAAGGCGATTTTCTGTAGCGCGCGGTCAATCTTGTCTTTGTTAGGGTGATGTTCGTAGGGTCTGAAGTAAATTTTTACCTCATCGGGTTTTCTGTTTACTCTGACTCCCTGCGTGTTGGATTTTTTCAATGCTTTTCTTGTGAACAGCATCAATATCACGTCCTCTCTAGATGAATAATGAACTTGCCGCAAATGCGGAGCATACAATGTTATAATAGCACGTTTTGCGGAATTTGTCAAGGGTTTAGGGTGATGTGATTGGAGAGCCAAGACTTGAAGGCGTTGGCGCTTTTATAGGTTGGGAGGTCGTCGTCAGACTCTGCGTCGAGCCAAGCAACGAGCTTGCCGTTGTGGTAGATGGCGGCGGTTGGGAGGTACTTGATAGTGTTGCGGAGCTCAGTGTTTTTGAACTCAGTTTCGGAGAGAGCGTAGATAATGATGGGGTTGTCGTGGATGAATTCTTCAACGGTGGTCGTGAGTGGTGCTTCGGCAGGGCAGATGAACATGTGCGCCATGACGACGAAGGATTTTTGATCGGCGATGAGTTGCGCGAAATCGGCGGCGGTAATGTTGATGAGAGCGCCTTCTTCAGCGTAGAGGTTACTGGAGAGCTGGAAGCGTTGTGGGTTTTGATTGGCGGGCGCTGGCGTGATTCGGCGCGCGAGGAGGATGCCGCCAATGGTAAGGACGGCTAAGATTGGAAGAATGATGGCGAGCGCTTTGCGTCGAGTGGGGGCTTTCTTCATTAATATTATTGTAGCATTTTACGGTGGTGGTCATGGTAAAATAAGGGTAATGTTTGAAAGTCTAATTGGCCTAGTGGCGGCGGCGGAAATATCGAAAGCGCAGATGGAAGTCCAGACGACAGCGGATGCGTATTATGTTGCCGTGCAAGAGTATACGGCGGCGAAAGCGCGCGAGACGGCTGTGAAGTATACAGTGACTTATGATATTTCGTATCGGGGGACGATTTTGAGCGATAAGGATGATTTTGCGCGGAAAGTGGAATCGATTTTGTTGGATGAGCGCGGTTGGAAACGGGCTGGTGTGGCATTTCGGAAGGTTGAGAGCGGCGGGCGAATGCACGTGATTTTGGCAGAGGGCGCGCAGGTCGAAGCGGCGTCGCCGACGGTTTGCTCGCCGAAGTTGAGCTGCTCGGTGGGGAATTTGGTTTTAATTAATGATGATAGATGGCGTGGCGGCTCGGATAGCTATAATGAGTTAGGCGTGAGTATCGAGCGATATCAGGAGATGGTGCTGAACCATGAGGTAGGGCACTTCTTGGGACATCGCCATATTGAATCGTGCGAGACGGAGGCGGGGCAGGCGCCGGTGATGCTGCAGCAATCGACGGGCTTGCGCGGTTGCCAGCCAAATTCGTGGCCGTTGCCGAGTGAATTGTGGGTGAGTGGTTTATGAGTAAAAAGAAAATAATTATTGGAAGTATTTGTGCTGTCGTAGTAGTTGCGGCGGGTGTTTGTGCCGGAATGTTGTGGTCAGACCACAAGCGCGTGAAATCTGAATATGAATTGTTGGCTGAGAAGATGGGGGCGGTTTTGGATATGGCGCCAACGATTAAAGATTATTACGAGAAGAAGATTGATAGTCTCGATGATTTTGATACGGATGAGGCGAAAAAGTTTGTTGAGGCGGTGCGCAATGCGAACGAGACGATGCAGGCGGAGGGGATTTGCGATTTGTCGATTTATGATGACTGGTCGGAACGCGGTCCGGACATGAGCGATAAGTGTACAAGTTTGCGTGACGCTTTGAGCAAAATGATGAATGCGGCGACGGTGACGGAAAAGTTTTCGGCATTGGCAGAGAAATTGAAAGAGGGAAAGGAATTGGCGCTGGCGGATTTTGAGGCGCTGAAGGAATCGGACAATGCGTTTTTGAAGCAATTTGCGGAAGATTTTGCTGAGTATAAACAGAAGGTTGCGGAGTTTATCGAGAAATATGGCGATACAAAAAATGCGACCGATTTGACGAAAATGCAAGAAGAGTATGGCGTCGTGCAGGATATGGGCGTAAAATTGTCGGAAAAGTACAAAGAAGATAAAGAACAGTTCAAGTTTTTGACGGAAGTCGGTACGAACGGAGTGTCGGAGGCATTTTACGGAGCTAAAGAGATTTTGGACTGGGCTCAGGAGAGATTGTGAAAAGATTGTTGGTGGTTTATAACCCGAGGAGTTCGCACTACGGGCGAATTCGGAAGGGCGTGATTGATGTGCTGAAGGAGCGGAAAGATTGGACGCTCGCGAAGTACGAGATTGGGCAGATGGACGTCGACGAGAATGCGGTCGAGTTGGCGAAGATAATTCAGGACGGCGATTTGGTGATTGCGGCGGGCGGCGATGGTACGGCGGCGGCGACGCTGAATGGTGTGATGATGACTAAGGCGAAAGATGTGCGTTTTGGCGTGTTGGGCTTTGGAAATTTTAATGATACGGCGCGGAGTTTTGGCGAGCCGAAGTTGGAAGAGATTTTGCGACGTGAGCCGACGGAAGTGTGGCCGTTGGAATGTAGGATTAATGGTAAATTGTGGCGCTATGGGATGTGCTACGTGACGGTCGGTATGTTTGCGGTGGCCTGTGGTGTATTCGATCATCCGAAAACGCGACATGCTTTGCGCAAGGGAAATAAGCGCGTGACTTTTAGCATCGGGGTGCTGGCGCGTTGGTGGCTGAAATGTCGAAAGATGCAGAAGTTTTTGCCGGAGAAGTTTGAGCTGGTGAATTCGTCGGATGAGGCGGTCGAAGTGAAGGGGGCGTCGGATTATTTGGCGGTGAACGGCTTGACGGTGGCGAAACTGATGAAGGGCGGTCGTTGGTTTATGAAGCCGGATGTGTTTTTGAGTAAGACTGGGCGATTGACGCGTTTTGGCGGTTTGTTTGGTTTTATGTCGCGAAGTGTATTGCGTAAGGTGCCTGGCGTGGATAGCGATTATGATAAGCTGGTGTTTGCTGAGCCGACCGAGGTGATGGTGCAGGCGGAAGGGGAATACGAGCGGATTGCTGACGTGACGACGATAGAGATACGAAAATCCAAGAAGCCACTGCTGGCGATTATGAGGAAATAAAAGAAGCCCCCGAACGAATCGGGGGCTTTTGGGTGGACTTACCGTTTTATTGTTCCATGTTCAGCAGGGCGCTCACAATGGAGAGTGTTTCGGCGGAGATGTGGTAGTTATTCGGAACGTCGAGCATATAGTTGTTGCAGCGGTACTCCGGAATAGTGTATTCCTTTACGATCTGTACATCGGTCTGGATAGTAACGCGAAGTTTTTTCGTGGTGATATCCATGAAAGACTCGACGGTTGCGCCGTAGCTGCAGCCGTTGTAGCGGCCGCGGAGTTCGATTTTAGCGAGCGGACGTTCATAGGCGCCGTGGTCTTCGAACGTGACATCAACATAGCAGAGACCGTCTCTTACTGTGAAGCGAATGTCGCCGTCGCCGTATTGATTTACGTCGATGGTTTTGCCTTGAACAGTAGGGATAAGCGCGTCGCCGGCAGTAATATGCCGGATGTCCGTGCCGTTGTCGAGCATGTTGTCGATAACGTTCGAGCAAACAGCTAAATCGAGATGCTCAAAGGCCTGGTCGTACATGGCGGCCAGAGCTTCGTTTTCGTTCTGAGACTGTTGGAGCATGGCGGTGGTTTCTGCTTCGTGATAAATTGCATCGCAGAGCAGAAGGGTCATGGCGATTTCGAATGAATTTGCCGAGTAGTCTCCTTCAGCGATGATAACCTTCGGCAGCTCGCCGTCCTGGAAGGGGCGATGATCGAAAACCGTAGTTTCTGCGTAGTCGCAGGTGCTGAAGACGATTTTGGCGCCAGTTGTAATTTGGATGAAACCGGTACGCTGCTCGGCGTTGTTGAAGTGCTGGAGCACATATCTTGCGCCGTCGGTGGCACTGTTGCCGAATTCGGGAGCGAGGCTCCATTCCAGATTCCAGTCTTCGTTGATGTCGACAGTGTAGGTAATGCTGTCAGGATATTCGCTTCGCTGAATACAATCTGCGTCGATGCCGCAGTGCTGGAGAACGACCGGGACGGTCATCTGTCTGATGTCGCCGTTGTAGTCGTCGAGAATAAGATTTTCGAGGTTGCGAACCTCGAGTTCCTTGTCCTCGAGACGGGTGGTGACCCATTCGTTGATGTCGACGCCGTCTTCAATTGGTAAGATGTAGTGCTTGGCGGTGTCGACGCCGGAGTCGGCGAAGACGGTCTGGCTGATGGATGCGGAATTGCTGCCGAGTAATGCGCATGCGGCGAATAAGGCAGTGATGCGTGTGAATAACTTTTTCATAAAAAGTCCTCCTCTGATTGTAATGATCTATTCCTCCCTGCGAGGAATGAATAGGAATAATTATAGCAGATTTTTGCTAAAAAGTCAATAGAGGAGGGCTTTGGCGGGGCTACTTGCTGATGAGTTTGGTAGCGATTTCGACCGTGCGATAACCGATGATGAAGTGGCGGCGATTGTCGCCGTGAAATTTATCGACGAGGCCGGCGCGCTCGATGAATTGATAGTAGCTTGGGGTTTTGGTTTGTTTTTTCATGGTGTTGGTTTTTCGTTTAAATTATGCTTTTATTATAGCAAAAAGCTTGTGTTTTGTCAAGAGGGTTGAGAGGATGGGAAATGATGTTATAATATAGGCAATGAAAGATGAGAAGGCGCCGGTAGTCGGGCGAGCGGAATATAAGTTGGATGGGGCGTTGCAAGCGTTTGGCGCGACGGGGCTTTTTCGTGGGAAGACGGTGCTGGATATTGGATCGTCGACGGGTGGCTTTACGGAATGTGCGTTGCGATTGGGTGCAGAGAAGGTGATTGCGGTAGAGAAGGGGTCACGTCAGATGAAGGCGCCGCTTTGTTTTGATCGCCGGGTGGAGCTGCATGAAAAGACGGATATTTTTGATTTTTGGCCGAGCGAGAAGCCGGATATTATTGTGGCGGATGTGAGTTTCGTGAGCTTGGCGAAAGTTTTGCTATATGCGCAGGATGTGCTGGCGCGGCAAGATACGGAGTTTTTCGTGATGTTGAAGCCGCAATTTGAGGCGGCGCCGTGGCAGTTGAAGAACGGGGTAGTGAAGAATAATAAGATGCGCCGCGAGATCATTGCGCGGTTTGAGCAGTGGTTGAAAATGAATCGCTTTTTGGTGGTGGCGAAGCGCGACAATGAGTTGGCGGGGCGTTTTGGGAACGTCGAGCGCTTTTATTGGCTGAAGTTGGCAAAATAATTTTTGGCGATTTTTACAGGGGTGACAGATAGGATTTTGGTTTGTTTTTACATGAGCATTTTGCTAAAATGATTGTAGATATACTTGTTTTGGGAGACAAAAATATCAGTAAAAGCTAAAACCGGCGTCAAGCTATTTTGGTGGCAGATTGCATGATATCTGCGGGTGACGATTCGTGGAGAGCATATAGGCGATCGGTTTGGTAGAAAAGTCTCGGCTGCGGCCGAGGTTTTTTGTGCGGCAAAAGCCCCGACTGGGTCGGGGCTTAGCTAATTGCCAGTACTTGGGCTTTTAGTGTCCGAAGATGGTGCCGGCGTCTATATTGTCGTCGTCGCTTTGCTCGAATACTGGCGGCTTGGATAGGTCTTCGGAGGTTGTAACCGTCCTGCTGCCGGACGAGGAATCTTCGGGGGTGCTTTCGACGGTGTGTGGGAGATCATCGGAATCTTCATATGCTCGAGTGGTAGTAGTGATGGTTTCAGTGATTCCGTCGCCGTTTTCCGGTGTAGGGGTTGTGGCGGTACTTTCTAGCGGGGTAGTAGTGGTAGTAGGTACGTATTCGGTAGTTGAGGTAGAGGTGTCCGCATCTGGCGTGGTGGGGCTTTCGTTGGCGCCGGGCTCAGCTGCCCAGTCGACATTAGGTTCGCTCGACCGGAGAGCGAGGCTTTTTAATGCCTCTTGGCCGAAGGTTCGTAGCGTAGTTTCGTTGCGTCCTTCTTTTGAGCCTTCGGCTTCTGGGTTGTTGTTAAGGCCGCCTGCTTCGTGATTTGTCATGGTTGGGATCTCCTCAGTTGTTTTTTATTTTAGTATGTTTTTGTTTTTGTTGATATTTTTGTTACTTTTTGTGTTTGCGAGTAACTATACTTGTACTATAGCAAAAAGCTTGTGTTTTGTCAAGTGGGTAGGCAGGCTTGCGGATTTGGTGGAATGTGTTTTGACTTTTGCACCCCTGTGGAAAAGTCTGGGAGGAAAAGGCGGAAAAAGTGTTCGGTTTTGTGGGTTTTGTTCGGTTTTTAAGATAAAGGAATCGCGGTGCGGGAAATGACGAATAGTGGTAGAATAGATATATGGCTGAGGAGGTTCAATTAAAACCGAGTGATTTTGTGCATTTGCACAACCATACGCATTATTCGTTGCTTGACGGTCTGACGAAGATTGACGAGCTGGTGGATTTTGTGAAGGAGAAGGGTATGGAAGCCGTGGCGGTGACTGACCACGGTACGATGTCTGGCTTGATTGAACTCTATAAAACTTGTGATAGTGCGGGCGTGAAGCCGATTCTTGGGCTTGAGGCTTATGTGGCGGCGCGTAGGATGGAGGATCGTGACCCGGCCTACGATAAGGTGCGCTACCACATTACTTTATTGGCGATGAATGATAAGGGTTTTGAAAACCTGTGCCGCTTGCAGACGGAGGCGGAGATTAATGGTAAGTATTATAAGCCGCGCATTGATCATCGCATTATGGAAGAGTATTCCGAGGGAGTTATCTGCTTGTCGGGCTGTGCGGGTTCGGAGATTTCGGACGCGATTCGTAATGGTGATGATAAGCGAGCAGAGGAGCTGATTGAATGGTACCACAGCGTGTATGGCGATCGTTTTTATCTAGAGATGCAGGATCACGGACATCCGGACTCGCCGACGCATTGGGAGGTGCAGACCAAGATTAATAACTGGCTGATGGAGTACTCGAAGAAATCGGGGCTGCCGTTGGTAGTGACTTGCGATGCGCACTATTTGAAGGTCGAGGACGAAGCGGCGCACGAGGTTTTGCTCTGTATTGGTACGGGTAGTAAGATTTCGGACGAAAACCGCATGTCGTTGAAGGATTTCCAGCTGAACGTGATTCCGCCGGAGGAATTGTTGCCGCGTTGGCAGAAGACTTGTCCGGAAGCGATTTTGAATACAAAGCGGATTGCGGATCGTTGTAACGTGACGATTCAGCTCGGGCGCATTTTGATTCCGAAATATCCGACGCCGAATGGTGAGACGGAGAAGGAATATCTGGATCACATGGTGTTCCACGGTTTGGCGGGGCGCTACAAGATTGCTTCGGAAGAAGAAATCGAGAAGATGACGAATGAGGAGATTCGCGAGAAGTTGCCAAAAGAGGTGATTGAGCGCATCGATTATGAGCTGTCGGTCGTGGAAAACATGGGTTATAACGGCTATTTCTTGATCGTGCAGGACTTCATTAACTGGGGTAAGAAGCAGGGTATTATTTATGGGCCTGGGCGTGGTTCGGCGGCTGGCGCATTGTTGGCTTATGCGATTCATATTACAGATGTGAACCCGCTGGATTATGATTTGCTCTTTGAGCGTTTCTTGAACCCAGACCGTATCTCGATGCCGGATATTGATACGGATATTCAGGATAACCGTCGCGATGAGGTTATCGAGTATTGTACACGCAAGTATGGTAAGGGGCGCGTGGGCAACATTGTGACCTTTGGTAAGATGATGGCGAAGAACGCCGTGCGTGACGTGGCGCGTGTGTTGGAGGTGCCATATGCGGACGCGGATCGTTTGGCGAAGTTGGTGCCGGATCCGGTGATGGGTCACCATGTGAAGCTGAAGGACGCGATTGTAAATGATCCGGAGCTGAAGAAAGAATACGAGACAAATCCGACTTCGAAAGAGGTGATTGATTTTGCGATGCGTCTGGAGGGGACGATTCGTGGGCATGGTGTGCATGCGTGTGGCGTGGTGATTGCGCCGGATGATTTGGTGAAGTTCTTGCCGATGGAGGTTTCGGCGAAGGGGCCGTTGACGACACAGTATCCTGGTCCGACAGTCGAGGAATTGGGCTTGCTCAAGATGGACTTTTTGGGCTTGTCGAACCTTTCGGTGATTCAGCAGGCGCTGCGCATTATTAAGAAGGTGTACGGCAAGACGATTGTGATGAATGACTTGCCGATTGATGATCCGGAAGTTTATAAGTTGTTCCAGCGTGGTGACACGACGGGCGTGTTCCAGTTTGAATCTGGCGGCATGAAGAAGTATTTGCGCGAGCTCAAGCCGACGGAGTTTGCGGATCTGATTGCAATGAACGCGCTTTATCGCCCTGGTCCAATGCAGTTTATCCCGAGTTTTATTAAGCGTCGCCACGGTGAGGAGCCGGTAACTTATCTGCACCCTGGACTGGAGAATTCCTTGAAGAGTACCTATGGTATTTTGATTTATCAGGAGCAGTTCATGCAGGCGTCTAAGGAATGGTGCGGCTTTACGGGCGGTCAGGCAGATACGCTGCGTAAGGCGGTCGGTAAGAAGAAAATCGACCTCATGAACAAGGTGAAGCCGCAGTTTATTGAGGGCGCGGTGAAGATTGGTGGTGCGACAGAAGAGATTGCGAATACTTTCTGGGATCAGCTGCTTGAGTTTGCGAACTACTGTTTCAACAAATCGCACGCGGCTTGCTATGCTTTGGTGGCTTATTGGACGGCTTGGCTAAAAACGCATTATCCTGATGCATACATGGCGGCCTTGATGACCTCGGATATGCGCTGGACAGAGCGTCTCACGATTGAGATGACCGAGTGTAAGCGCATGGGCATGAAAGTACTTGGTCCGGATATTAATGAATCTTACGCGGATTTTGGTATCGTGGGGCAGACGAAGACGATTCGCTTTGGCTTGGCGGCGATTAAGGGTATGGGCAAGGCACTGGCTGAAGATGTGATTGATGAGCGTGACAAGGGTGGCAAGTTTAAATCATTGTTTGATTTCGCGAAGCGCGTGCCGGCAACGAAGTTTAACAAGAAGAGTTGGGAATCGTCGATTAAGTGTGGCGTGTTTGACTCGTTTGGCTATTCTCGCTCGGATTTGTTGTATAACTTGGAAGCGATTCAGGCTTATGCGAACAAATGTCAGAAGGATGCGGCAAGCGGGCAGACGGATTTGTTTGGTATGATGGGTGCGGCGGCGGAAATTCCGGAGCCAGAGATGAAGACGGCTCCGGCGCAGTATACCGATAAGGAACAGCTGCTTTGGGAGCGCGAGTTGATGGGTCTGTATATTTCGGCGCATCCGCTAGATAAGTATGACAAGTATTTTGAAGAGCAGACGATGCCGATCGCGGAGATTAAGCCGGCATTGAATGGGGCTTCGGTGATTGTTGGTGGTATTATTACGGACGTGCGAACCTTGATTACGAAGAGTGGGTCGAAGATGGCCTTCGTGAAGATTGAGGATAAGACGCGCGAGCTTGAGGTTGTGGTATTTCCGCGGACTTTTGAGACGGTTGGCGCGAAGTTGGTGGCCGATACGGTTGTGAAGGTGTCTGGTAAGGTGAACGCGACGGATCGCGATGGAAATATGACGGATGAGGCGAAGATTAATGCCGAAGAAATTGACGTCGTAACGGACGAGGAGCTTGAGACTTATGAGTCGACGGGCGCGCGTTTGAAGGTGCCGACGAAAGGTGTGGCGCAGAAGCCGCGCGGGAAGAGCTCGGCGTCGGATGCGGCGGGCGGTAAGAGTTATCGGTCTGGCGGCGGTGCGGGTGGTTCTGGCGGTGGCTCTGGTTCTGGTGGGCACGGCCGCGGCGGTTCGAAGCCAGCGACGCATTTTGCGACTTCAGCATCTGGTGCTGGCGGGAAGCCGGTGGCGCAGAAAAAGATGTTCGTGCGCGTGATGGATCCGTCGAATAAGCAGGCTTTGGTGGATTTGAAGACGACTTGTGGCAGATTTCCTGGGATGTCTGAGGTGATTTTGGTGATTGGGCCGAATAAGAAGGCGATGCGTATGCCGTTTCGCTGTGAATGCGACGAGAAGTTGCTGAGCGCGCTGAAAGAGATTTTTGGCGACGATGGCGTGGTGGCGAAATAGGTAGTGGCGCGCGTGGGAGCCGAGAGGCTTTATAGGGGTGAGTGCGCGATAGAGGTTAAAAGAGATTTTCGCAGATGATGTTGGCGCAGCGGTTTTTGAGTTGGGTGGCCGTGATGTTATCGCGAACAGTCCAAACGAGGACGGGGAGATTAGTCTCTGGGATGGCGGATTGCGGCGCGGAAATGAAATCCGGGGCCGTATTTTTGCGGTCTGGGCGGTGATGGGCGAGGTATTCGCGGAGATTGGCGGACTGCTTGAGTTGTTTGGGGGCGATGAGCTGGCCGCGCGGAATGGTCGGTGCGAATTTTTTGAAGAATTTTAGTGTGCGCGGATCGAAGGATTGGATGGCGAGCTTGCCATCGTAGGCTTGGAGAAGGGGAAGGGCGGCGCGCTCGAGGGCGAGTGTGCGGCGGTCGGGCTTGAACTCGATGAGGAGAGGGATTTTGCCGGAAACGCGCTTGAGGATTTCGGTGAGGAGAGGGATTTGGGAGTGATCGGCGAGTTTTGGCAGGTCGGCGCGGGTGCAATCGGCGATTGGGCGACCGTCGGGAAGGGTGGCGTCATGATAAACGACAATTTGGCCGTCTTTGAGGAGGCGGATATCAAACTCGACGGGGACTTTCTTGATAAGGGCGTATTGGAAGGCGGCAAAGGAATTTTCGGGAATGTTTTTGGTGGCATTGTGGAGGCCGCGGTGAGCGATAGGGGATTGAAGGAGGAAAGAAATGTCGTTGCGCGCTTTGTTCATGATTAAATTTTAGCAAGAAAGAACCGCGCGTTGAAGGTGCGGGTAGATGGTTTAGGCAAAAAAGAAGCCCCCTTGCGGGGGGCTTGGCGGGTGAGTTAGATGTTCTTGAATTTCTTGTTTGTATTGTTGTAGAGGTTGTCGTAGATGCTTGGGTGGCCGATTTTGTTGGCGGCTTCGACGACTTCCTCGATGTTGTCGGTGATGCGGTAGATGCTGCGGTCGCCCTTGGCGATGGTTTTCATCTGGCGCTCGAACTTTTCGTAGAAGTACTTGTCGAGTGGCTTCCAGAAGGATTTGCCGATAAGGAACATTGGCATTTTCGGCATCTTGTTTTCCTGCATGAGGATGAGGATTTCGGAGAATTCGTCCATGGTACCAAAGCCGCCAGGGAAGAAGACGTAGACCTTGCTGGACATGGTGAGCATGACTTTGCGGGCGAAGAAGTAGTGGAATTCCATCTCGTCAGTGACATATGGGTTGATGTGTTGCTCGTGGGCGAGCTGGATGTTGAGGCCGATGCTGCGGCCGCCGGCTTCGTAACAGCCCTTGTTGGCAGCTTCCATGATGCCTGGGCCGCCGCCAGTGATGACTGAGTGGCCGTTTTGAGCGAGAAGGAAGCCGAGTTTGGTGGCTAGTTTGCAGTATTTACTATTTGGAGCAAGGCGGGCGGAACCGAAAACGGAGACGCCTTGAGCGTAGGTACGGACTTTGGCGAGGCCTTGTTCGAGATCCTTTGCATAACGCAAGGAACGTTCGACGTCCTCGGCGTTGAGTTTTTGGTCGGCGATTTGCTCGAGCCAGTTTGTGACTGCGTTGTCCATTATTTTACCTCCTGTATGGGCATGTTATGAAGTTTGACTTTATTGGTGATGATGCCGGATTTGCCGCCGATGAATTGGACGACGGATGTTGAGTTGGCAGATGCGAAAATGAGGGAATCTTTGAAGGATTTGCCTGCTGCGAAAGCGGCGAGGAAACCTGAACCGAAGGCGTCGCCGGCGCCAGTGGCATCTACGATGCCGACATCTTCATAGAGACCGATGCGGTAAGCAACGTCTGGGGCGACTGCGAAAGCGCCTTGATTGCCGTCGGTGACAATGACATGAGGGCAGTAAGTATGGAGACGATGGGCGAGCTCTGGGAGGCTGGTGCCTTGGACGATTTGCTTGGCTTCTTGCTTGTTGACGAGAAGAACATCGACGTCAGGGAGTAGGCCGAGGAGCTGTTTTTGGTGCTGGAGCTCGAGATTACCTGGGTTGAACATGATTTTGGCGTTGAGAGATTTGGCGCGAGTGAAGAGCTGGTCGAGCATGGTCATGTTGCCGCGAAGGGTGCTGACGTAGAGCCAATCTGGATAGATGTTTTCGAGATCGTTTGGATCGAGGAAATCAAATTTGGCGCTGGCGCCGCGGCAGGTGAGAATGGTGCGCTCGCCGGAAGGGGTGAGGAGGACGACAGAGTAGCCGGTATGGATGTTTTTGATGTAGCTAATATAGCTGCTGTCGATGCCTTCGCGATCAAGGGCGGCAATGACAGCTTCGCCGGCTGGGTCGTTGGCGATGCAGCCCATGAAAATGGTTTCGTGGCCGCTGCGGGCGAAGGTGGTTGCGGCATTGGTGGCGCCGCCGCCGGTGCTGAAATGAACACGGTCGATGTCGATTTTAGTGCCGAGCTCGATTTGATTGAAATAGCCGCGTTTGTTTGTGCCAAAATCGTCGTGGTCGATGAGATAGACATCTTGAAGAGCGGCGCCGATTGTGACGATGCGAGCCATTAGAGTGCAGACTCCTTTTCGGTGGCGTTATTGAGGTTAGTGAAGGCCATGGCTGGGTCTTGCGCGCGAGAGATGGCGCTGCCAACGTTGATGACATTGACGCCGGCATGGGTGATGATGTGCGTGTTATCGAGGTTGGCGCCGCCGTCCCAACCGATTTCAATGTTCTTGTGAATTTCGCGAATGATGGCGACCTTCTCGAGGAGGAGTAGGTCGGCTTCGCCGCCGTATTGGCCGAGAGTGCCAGAGAAGATGAGGGCATAATCGGCGGCATTGAGAAGTGGTTTGATGTTGCCCGGATAGACGTTCTTGATGATAGCGACGCCGGATTTAATGCCGTTTTGCTTGAGGCGATCGAAGAGAGGAAGGAGATCGTCGTTAGCTTCGGCATGGAAGATGACGAGGTTTGGATGAATCTTGATGAGACCGTCGATATGCTGTGATGGATTGAGTGACATCATGTGAATGTCGACTTCCCAGCCTTTTGGCCACCAGACGGCGGATTCACCAACGGTAGTGTTTGAGGAGAGGGTGCCGTCGGAAATATCGATATGGACGCGGCGGGCGAATGGATAATATTTTTGAACCAACTCTTTGTATTCGGTTGGGTTGCTGGTGAGAATTGTTGGAGCGATTGTTGTGATTGCCATAGTTTTATTCTTCGTCTAGTTTTTTGTTGCGGCGTTGATATTTTTCTCCCTCGAGTGGCCGAGTTTCGAGGAAGCTTTGAATGATTGGAATGGCGCGTTCAATGTTGACGCGATCGGCAGGGAGGCAGAGAATGTTCGCATCGTTGTGGCTGCGGGTTTCTGCCGCCTGGTCGGCCGCGTCGCAGATAGCTGCGCGCACGCCGCGATAACGATTTGCCTGCATGGCGACGCCTTGGGCGGAACCGCAAATAAGGATGCCGATGCGAGGGGTTTCGAACGCGGCGTTGCGGACGCTGATGGCGACGGTTTTGGCATAATCGTTGTAGTCATCCTCGGCGTCGTAGTGTGTGGCGCCAGCATCAGAATAATCGAGGCGTTCTTGCTGAAGCCAGGCGATGATCTGATTTTTGAGTTCGTAGCCGCGATGGTCGGCGCCGAGGATAATTTTCATACTATTGTTGGCCCATCTTGCCGAAGTCGGCAGTTAATTCGACGAGGCGGTTGCTGTAGCCCCATTCGTTGTCGTACCAAGCGACGACCTTGATGAGGGTACCTTCGATAACGTCGGTGAGCTTGAGGTCGACGATAGAAGAGTGCGAGTTGCCGCGGAGGTCGATGGAGACCAATTCTTCTTCGGTAGCGTCGAGGATGCCCTGATAGTAAGGATCAGCGGCGGCCTTCTTGAAGAGCTCGTTGATTTCTTCCTTGCTGGTTGGGCGCTTGGTGATGGCAGTGATATCCGAAAGGCTTACGACTGGGGTAGGGACGCGGACGGAAAGACCGTTGAACTTACCAGTGAGGCTTGGGATACACTTAGCGGCAGCCTTGCTAGCGCCGGTCGTGGTCGGGACGATGTTTTCGGCAGCGTTGCGAGCTTCGCGGAGATCCTTTGCTGGAGCGTCTTGGAGCTTCTGGCTGGCGGTGTAGCTGTGGACGGTGGTCATCATGGCCTTGTCGATACCAATGTTGTCTTCGAGAACCTTCATGACTGGGGCAATACAGTTGGTGGTGCAGGAAGCGTTTGAGATGATTTCGTCTTCGAGGGTAACCTGGTCTTCGTTGACGCCGAGAACGATGGTCTTGGCACCTTCGCCCTTAGCTGGGGCAGAAATGACAACCTTGCGGGCGCCGGCTTCGATGTGCTTGCGGGCGTCGGCTGGGTTGGTGAAGAAGCCGGTCGATTCGATAACGGCGTCGATGCCGAGCTCGCGCCATGGGAGGGCGGCTGGATCTTTTTCGGCAAAAGCCTTGATTTCTTTACCGTCGACAATAATTGCGTCGTCGTCGTAGCTGACGTCATGAGAGTAGATGCCGTAGTTGGAATCGTACTTCAAGAGGTGAGCGAGCGTTTTGTTGTCGGTAAGGTCGTTAATGGCGACGATTTCGACATCGTTACGATCGAATGCAATTTTGAAGGCGTTGCGGCCGATGCGACCGAAGCCATTGATTGCAATTCTAACCATTTGTTGTAATCTCCTATGTTTGTGTTAGATATTGTTTGTGCTTATTATAACACAAAAATGTGGTATAGTATATGAAAACTGCTAATTACAAGAAGAAAGGAGTGTGAATGGCAGATTTTAACATGATTTTGGGTCCTGGCGATTACAAAGAGGGCAAGTTGAACGTTGTAGTTGAGATTCCAACTGGTAGCAATCACAAGATTGAATGGGATCGCAACAAGGCTTGCTTTATGCTTGATCGCATTGAGCCAATCGCTTTTGCGAAGCCATGCAACTACGGTTTTATTCCTCAGACTTTGGACGAAGATGGCGACGAGCTTGACGCTTTGATTATTACCGAACAGCCACTTACGACCGGCATTTACTTGACGGCTCGCATTTTGGGTGTCATGAAGTTTGTCGATGACGGCGAAGTTGATGACAAGATTATCTGCGTCGTCGATGACGATCGTAATAACGGTGATGCTATCAAGACTTTGGAAGATTTGCCAAAGCGTACGCTTGAGCAGATTGAGTTCCACTTCAATCACTACAAGGATTTGAAGAAGCCTGGCACAACCAAGGTTAAGGGCTTCTTTGGTGTTGACGAGGCTAAGGAAGTTATCGAAGCTTCGATTCAGCGCTGGGCTCATAAATAAGATTTGAGTTATTGAAGGCCGCTCCGATGGGGCGGCTTTTTGATATAACAAGGCCGTGCTAGAATAAAAGCATAAGTATTAACAAAGGAACTTTAATGAAAAGAAATCAGAAAGGCTTTACGATTATTGAGGTCGTCTTGGTCCTTGCGATTGCGGGCCTTATCTTCTTAATGGTCTTCATTGCATTGCCGGCGCTTCAGCGTAGTCAGCGCAACACGCAGCGAAAGAACGATTTGAGTCGCATTGCGACGGCAGCTACGTCATATCAATCGAACAATAATGGGATCACGCCATTTGAGCAAACGACTGGATATTATTATGATGCGGATCCGAACGATAACATCAATAATTTGAATGATAAGCAGAAAATTTTGAAGTCTTTCATTGATCGTTATATTGTGGCTGGCGGAGATTACGGCAGTCAGTTTGCCGATCCGGATGGCGAGTATTATCGTTTTACTATTCGTAGTAAGAACTGGTATGGCAGTACCTATGCGGTTGGCGATACGGCTCCTGGTGCTGCGGACGAAAACAATGCGCATAGAATCGTAGTGACGATTTATGCTAAATGTGGTGCGGCAGAGAATACGATTGTTCGTACGTCTGGTAAGCATGACTTTGCGTTGATTTACACACTAGAAGGCAACTCGGTGACTTGTGCAGACAATCAGTAAAAATGATTACAAAAACGTCCTTTGAATAGGGCGTTTTTTGATGGCGGTTTCGTGCTTGTGTTTTGACGGTGGGGCGGAAAAAATATATACTTAAAACAAATCATTTAAAAAGGAGAATTCGATGGGTTTTATTAAAGCTGCAATCGATAGCGTCAAGTCTGGTTTTGCGAACCAGTGGCTAGAATACATGACTGTTCCGGCAGAAATGAATGGCCAGACCATTGTCGCACGTGCTGTTCCGATGAAGAAGGACGGTAGCGCAAATAATGACGGACAGGAAGATGCCTACATCATTTCTGATGGTAGTAACTTTGAGGTTCCAGAAAATACCGCGCTCGTTTTAATTGAGAACGGTGGCGTTACGGCCGTGATCGCAGAAGCTGGTCGCTATACCTATACAACTCAGAACATCCCAGAAGCAAAGAGCTTGTTCGCTGGTGATGGTTTCTTTGCTTCGACCTTTGGTCAGAGCTGGCAGCAGTTTAAGTTTGGCGGTCAGCCAAGCAACAAGCAAATGGCTTTCTATGTCAACTTGCGCCCAATTGCCGGTTTGACTTTCGGTACACAGAATCCAATCCGCTACAAGGATGCACATTATCGCGACATCATGCTTGCGGTTACCTGTAATGGTACTTACACCTTGAAGATTGTCGACCCGATCTTGGCGGTCAAGAATTTGGTCGATCCAAGCTTCTTCACTGGTCAGACTTCGAAGAAGGTTTACACCTTGAGTGATATGGGCACGGCTGGCAAGCCTGTCGAAGAGTCTTTGTTCTCCGGCTTTGTTGGTTCGCTTGGCGCCGCACTTTCTGCTTACACGAAGGGTGGTAAGTCTGTCGACGATATCCAGGGCGGCATCACTGAGTTCGTTAAGGATATGAACGTTGCGATCGAGAATGCTTACCAGTGGGGTTCGCTCTATGGTTTGACGATTATTTCGATTGAGCCACGCGGTCTCGACTGGGACGAAGCTTCTATCGAGAAGATCGACAAGTTCAACGAAACTGCACTCGAAGGTCAGGCTCAGGCTGCTTCGATGGGTGCGATTGGCGAAGCGATGGCTGCCGATGGTGGTCGCGTTGGCGCTGCTTACTCTCAGGCTACGATTGCTCAGGGCTTCAAGGCTGCTGGCGAAAATGGCGGTGCTCAGGGTATGTTTGGTATTGGTATGGCCATCAATCAGATGGGTGGTACTGGTAGCTTGGTCTCGCCAATTGGCGGTGGCGCAGCTCCAGCCGCTCCAGCAGCTCCGGCCGCACCAGCAGCACCAGCGCCAGCTCCTGCCGCTCCAGAAGCGCCAGTTGCGCCAGAGGCTCCAGCAGCCGAGGCAGCAGCTCCAGCAGCTCCAGCCGCTCCAGCAGCTGACACTAGCAACTTGTCGGAAGATGACCTTGCTGCAATGCGCGCAAGTGGCATCGATCCAAATGCTCAATAGGTAAAAAGGAATAGCGCAAAAGATGGCGGATGGGCCAAAGAAAAATGCGCAAGTAGACGTTAAGATACATCGCTGCCCTAAATGTGGGGCAAGCGATGTGTCTTTGGATGCGGCGCAGGGAAAACTGAAGTGTAATTTTTGTCGACACGTATTCGAGCCGAAAAAGAATAACGCGCTTGGCGGCGTGCAATCTCTGAATGGCGAGAAGGTCGATGAAGGCGCGGAAGATATTATTCCGAGCGATGATATTATCGTGACACTGAAGTGTCCTTCTTGTGGTGCCGAGGTGGTGGTCAATGCGAGCGAAAACTTGCAGGTGGACTGCCACTGGTGCCGCCATGTTTTGACGCTGAAGAACAAGATTATGAACGGCGCGGTACCGGACTTGGTGTTGCCGTTCAAGATTACGAAGGCGGAAGCGCAAAAGAAAGTCGCAGAATATGTTGGCAAGTTTGCGGACGTGAATGCGGAGTTTAAGAATGCGTTTAAGCCGGAGAAAGTGGCGGGTGTGTATTTCCCGTATCTGATTGTTGATGTTCGTGCGGTCTATACCGCGACGGGCGATGGCGAGAAAACGGTAGGTAGTCGGACGGCGCCGCCATTCAAGGTCGATACCTATGAGGTGTTTCGTGAATTTGATCTATTTGTTGACGACTTAACGGTAGAGTCTTCGTCAAATCGATTAAATCAAGATACTTTCGTGAATTCGAATAACGTGATTAATGCGATTTTGCCGTTTGATACTGAAAATGCGGTGGCGTGGGATGCGAATTTCTTGCGTGGCTATGCGAGCGAGAAGCGCGATGTGAATTTGCGGAGCGTGAAAGAGATTGTGGCGTTGCAGTGTGGCGACATTGGTCGTCGTAAGGCGCATGAGGCGACGGCGGAATATGACCGTGGTGTGCACTGGAATCGCGACCATTTGGGCATTAAGGGCACGAAATGGCGCTCGGCGTATTTGCCGGTTTGGATTTATAGCTATAAGCGGCCAGAAGAGACGGGCGATAAGCGGATTTATTATATTGCACTGAATGCGCGAACGGGCGAGATTGTTGGAGATATTCCGCTCGGTGAGGCGGCAAAGAATGACACGCGGACGCCGTGGCAGAAGGTTTGGAAAGCGTTCTGGGTGTCTGGTTTGGTGGCCTTGGGCTTGTTCGTGTTTGGCTTGATTTCAGGTGCTTACTGGATTACGGCTTTGGTGGTCGTTTATGCAGTTGGGGCATTTATGCCGTGGATGATTGCCTTGTTGGTGGCGGCAACTTCGCGAGGAAATTCACTATCGCGAGCGAATACGGTAGTGCGAACGAGTGGGGGAACGGAGAGGCATTTTCACGAAGATGAAACGCGTTGCGAAATTGGTGATATTGCCAAAAAAGATAAGTTTGTGGTTTCGCGGAGTGGCGAATGGGGTAAGGAAATTCGCGGCAGGAACGATACGCGCGCGATTGGTTCGTTGTCGAATGGTCGCGATGTAATGAATAATAGTGAGCGGATGCGCTTTGCGAATGGCAGTAATTATTCACATGCGGCAAGCGCTTATAGCCCGAACAGATATAGCTATTCGAGGCCGATGACTAACTATAGGCCGACGGCTGCCAATGCGTTGAGCAAGGGAATTGGCAACTTGTTTGCGACGTTGATTGTGATCTTTATCTTCATGCTGCTGGTGGCGCTTGGTTTGGCGAGTGGCGGCGGCAGCAGCTATAGCGGCTCGTCGAGTTATGATTCGGATTCGAGTTGGAGCTATGATTCGGATTGGGACTCAAGCTGGGATTCTGGATCAAGCTGGGATAGCGGGTCGAGTTGGGATAGTGATTCGAGTTGGGATAGCGGTTTTGATTATAGTTATGATTATTAATAAGGAGGTTTCGTAATGGCGGATAAAACAAAAAATGGAATTATGCGATGTCCGCATTGCGGCGCTTCTGATATTGCGCCGGATGGAGCATCGGGGAATTTGAAATGTGCTTTTTGTCGCTCGGTGTTTACGGCCGAGGCGGCGAATGCGGCTGGCGGCGTAAAGGAATTGTCTGGAAAAAACGTTAGCGAAGGCGCGGCGGATATTATTCCAGATGAAAAAGTAGTTTTGACTTTGAAATGCGGCGCGTGCGGCGCGGAAGTTGTGATTAATGCCGACGAGGCGCAGACGGCGAAGTGTCACTGGTGCCGCAATATTTTGTCGATTAATCAGAAATTGCCGAATGGCGCGGTGCCGGATTTGGTGTTGCCGTTCGGAATTGAAAAAGCAAAGGCGGAATCGAATATTCGCGATTTCGTGCAGGCGCGTCAGTTCTTTGCGCATCCGCAGTTCAAGAAGGAATTTACGACCGAGAATATTTTGGGTGTGTATTTCCCGTACATGATTGTTGATATTAATGCGCATGCGAAGTTTTCGGGCGAGGCGGAGAAACTGGTTCGTACTTGGACGGAAAGGCATGGTAAAACCACGGTGCGCTATTATGACGCTGATGCATATACAGTGAAGCGCGAGTTTGATTTGGCGATTGATGATTTGACGGTCGAGGCTTCGGTAGATAAATTGAAGCAAGATTTACGCACGGATACGAAGAATGTGATTAATGCGATTATGCCGTTCGACACGGAGAAGGCAGTGGCTTGGGATCCGCGGTATTTGCGTGGCTATTCGAGCGAGAAGCGCGACGTAAATGTGAAGGATTTGGAGCGATTGGTGTCGGCGCAGGCGGGCGATGTCTGTCGTTTCCATGCGATTGAGACGATTAAAGATTATAATCGCGGCGCGAAGTGGGAATCTGAAGAGTTTAAGAGCAACGGTATTAAGTGGAAGTCGGCGTATTTGCCAGTGTGGCTTTATAGCTATCTCGAGGTGAAGGGGAGTCAGAAACTTTTGCACTATGTGGCGGTGAATGCGCGAACGGGCGAGACGATGGGTAGCGTGCCGATTAATAAGGGGCGCTTGTTTACGGTTTCGGCGATTATTGAAATTATTAGCGTGTTTATCGGCTATCAGTGGTTGACGCATGTTAAGGACGATGCGGCTTGGCTTGGTTTGTTTGGTTTGGCGCCTGGCTTTATCTTCTATTGGCTAAAGTATAACCGCTATCGTAATGCTTCGGCGCGTCATGGTCACGAGAAGGAGACGCGCGCAGAAATGTCGAATTTGAAGTGCGTTGATGAGTTGCGTGAGCGACGCAAGCGTTTGCGTAATTCGCGGATTGCGGGCGAAAACGACAAGGCCGTGAAGGGCTCGCTGGCGAAGAACGGCAAGGAGCTGATGGGCGAAAAGATGGCGAACTATTTTGGGATTGATAGGATGATTGACTCGAAGCCGGATGAGACGCCTGTCGGCCAGAAATATCAGGATAAGTAGATATGTTCCATTTGCTGTTGCCGGTAATTGCGCTGCTACCGGCGGTTGTATTGTTGTTGATCGCGGCTGCGATTTTGATTGGCGTAACTTTGGTGGCGGCTGGTTTGACGGTGTTGGTGCGACGCCTGGCGAAGGAGAGCAAGAAAAAATCGAGCTTGGTTGTGGGGATAATTTTGCTGGGCTTGGGCCTGTTGGTGCAGTTGCCGGTGTATTTGCTGATTGCTCCGTTGGCGATGATGGCGGAGTTGGTAGCCTTTGGTGTGGGCGGCATATTGGTGCTGTCTGGGGCGATTGCGCTGATTGTGCGTGCGGCGCGGAAGAGTAAGAAAAAAGGAAGTAAAAACGCGGCGATTGCTTTGGTAGTGATTGGTTTGATTATGCAGGCGCCGATGGCGATTGGGCTTTTGGTGACAGATTTGCGAACGGATGAGATTACGGAAAAAGAGGCACTCGAACGGTTGGTGGAGGAGTATGTGACGCGGAGTCTGCCGGAAATTAAGCTAGATGATTCGCCGTATGGTGGGTTTGAGTTTAATGGCAAAAAGTTGGTTTTTATGAGGCTCGGCGAAGAGGAAGAATCGAAGGATGTTAGCGAGATGAAGGCGGTGGCAAAGATTTCGTTTAATCGCAGTCGTATGGGCATGGATACGCTTTATGAAGGCGAGCTGAGTAATGGTTGTAAGTATTATCTCGTGAAAAGAAGTTTGACTTTCTATACTTTTGTTTTGGAGGAAGATGCGGCGAAGGTGCGCGCGCTCTATGAAGTGAGCGAGTAGTACAACAGAGATGGTATAATAAAACCATCATGAAACTATATAATGCACTATCTCACAAGGTTGAGGAATTCAAGCCAATCAATCCCGAACAGGTGAAGATTTATACTTGTGGACCGACAGTGTATAGTTTTGCGCATATCGGCAATTATACAGCCTATATTTACTGGGATTTGCTGCTGCGTATCTTGAAGCAGAATGGTTATGGCGTGAAGCGCGTGATGAATATCACGGATGTGGGGCATTTGACATCTGACGCCGATGAGGGTGAGGACAAGATGGAGAAAGGCGCGCGCCGTGAGGGGAAGACGGTTTGGGAAGTTGCGCAGTTCTACACGGATGACTTTATGAAGACTTTTCGCGCGCTTGGCTTGATTGAGCCGGATGAGCTGTGCCGAGCGACGGATTACATCGAGGCGCAGACCAAGATGGTGGATATTCTGGACGAAAAGGGCTATCTGTACGATACGGAAGATGGTTTATATTTTGACACGTCGAAGTTCGCGACTTATGCAGATTTTGCGCGTTTGGATTTGGAGAATTTGCGGGCTGGGGCGCGCATTGAATTTAGCGCAGAGAAGCGCAATGTGTCGGATTTTGCGGTTTGGAAGTGGATTCGCGAAGGCGAAGACCATGCGATGAAGTGGGAATACCGCGGTCGAATGGGTTATCCTGGCTGGCATCTTGAATGTTCGACGATTATTCATGAGGAATTAGGCGAGCCGATTGATATTCATGCGGGTGGTGTTGATCATATTCCAGTGCATCACACGAACGAAATCGCACAGAGCGAGGCGGCGTTTGGCGTGAAGATGGCGAATTATTGGGTGCATTGTAATCATATTACGGCTGAGGGCGAGAAGATTTCGAAGTCGCTTGGGAACGTGTATTATTTCGATGATTTGGCGAAGCGCGGATTCTCGATGAATGATTACAAAATGTGGATTTTTCAGGGGCATTATCAGGCGAATCGCAACTTTAGTTTTGCGGATTTGGGCGCGGCGCATCAGCGTCTGTTGAATTATCGCAATTTTGCGGCTTTGCGTTGGCAGGGTGCGGAACTGTCGGATTTTGCGGAGGTGCGCGAGAAAATGATGGCGCAGCTGAATGCGAATTTGAATTCGGCGGGCGCGTTGGCGGAATTGGATGCGGCGACGAAAACTGGTTTGGCGCCGAGCGATGAGTTTTTGAAATTCTTGGATGAGGCGTTTGGTTTGCAGATTGCGGAATCGACGCCGGATATTTCGGATGAATTGCGCGAGATGATTACGGAGCGTGCGCGTTTGAAAGAGATGCGCGATTATACTGAGGCGGATAAGTTGCGCGACGAGATTGCGCGCGAGGGCTATGAAGTGCTCGATACGGCGCGCGGCCCGATTTGGCAGTATAAATAGGCTTGGTTTTCGGTATGACGAAGCAGGTGCGAAAAGCGGTTCGGACATACTTGATTAGAGATGGGAAGGTTGTCGTAATTCGATATCGCGGGAAATTTGAGGGGTATTTTGATATCCCTGGCGGGAAAATCGAGGACGGCGAGAGTCCAGAAGAGGCTTCGGTGAGAGAATTTACGGAAGAAACCGGAATGCGGATTGTGCGGCAGCATTTTGTCGGGAAGCATGTGGTGGAATTTCCAGAGCGAGTGTTTGATTTCTGTGTGTATGTCGTGGACGAATATGAGGGTGAGCCGCAGGGATTTGAGGGGAATGATTCGATGTGGGCCGATTTGATGACGATTCAACGGGAAAAGAAGATTTTTGAGAGCGTAAAGGCGATTCCGTATTTGCGCGATGGAATGGATTTGAAGATGATTTGCGATGCGGATCGGAAGATATTGAAGCTCGAAGGCGATTAAAAAACTCGGCGATGGGCCGAGTTTTTTGGTTGGTGCGGTTTTATTTTTTGGTCGAATCTGGTTTGGCTTTCTTTTCGGTCATGTAGTCGACGACTTCGTTGAGTTCGTCGGTGCTTTTTTGGACGATGGCTTCAGTGGAAGTGCGGCGGCGGAGCGGGGCGATGAGCTGGTAGGCGCGATGTTTGCGTTTGCGGCGCTCGGTCGGAAGGAAGCCGTCGCCATATTCTTCGAGGAGAACCTTAATGCAGCCGGCGATCGGGATGGAAATAATAGCGCCAACGAGACCGAAAGTGTAGACGCCGAGGGTGACAGAGGCGAGGACGACGAGGGCTGGAAGTTGAAGGCCTTTGCCTTGGATTTTTGGCGAGATGAAGTTCGCCTCGACTTGGAGATATATGACTGTGTAGATGAAGAAGACGATGCCGGCAGGAAGGGCGTTGAAAGCGAGAAGGATAGCGACGATGGAGCCGCCAATGATGGAGCCGAACATTGGGATGAGGCTGAAGGCGCCGGTGATGAGGCCGAATGGCAAGGCGAGGTCAGCGGAGAATTTGAAGATTTGCGACAGAATGAAAACGGTGAGGGCAGTGGCGGTGGCGTTAATGAAGGCGACCGTGATGGCGTTAGAAACGTACTTGGTGATGACTTTGCTCATGCGTTCGAAGATGCGTTTGGCGCGCATGATGCGGTTGTTGGTGCGGAAGTTGGACCAGAATTGATGAAGAATGTCTGGGCCTTCGATGAGAATGAAAAGTGCGAGCATGAGGACGAGGATGAGTTTCGAGATGAAGTCGCCGAGAGCGCTAATGGAAGTCATGAGGTGATTGCCGATGTTGGCGACGAAATCTGAGGAGAAGTTTTGGATGGCGTGGATGAGCTGGCCGCGAAGATTATCGATGCCGATAGTGTTGCCGAATTCGTTGATGCTGTTACTAGTGATAGGGGTGCTCTCGATGATGGATGGGAGGTTTTTGGCAAATTTAATAGATTGGTCGATGACGACTGGTGAAACTATACTAACGAAAGCGACGAGGAAGCCGACAACGAGGAGGTAGGAAAGGGCAATAGGGAGTTTGCGACCTTCGCCCGGGATAATATTGGCGAGTTTGTTGACGAGTGGGGAAATTGCGATAGCGAGGAAGAGGGCGGCGCCGAGAATGAAGAGGCCGGTCATGGCTTTATAGAGGATGAAGCCGGCGGCGGCGAAGCCAAGAATTACTAACCAGAAACGGATAAAAGTTTTAGTTTCTACTTCGATTTTGTAATGGTTAGTGCTCATGATAATAGTATAGCATAATCTGTCGCGGCGGCTTGGGGGTGGGCAACAAAAAGCCCCTCTGGCGAGGGGCTTGAAGTCGCTAGGTTTAGCGGCGAGATTTTGGGTAGAGGAAAGCCCCCTCGGGGGAGGGGGCTCTTTGTGCGTCCTTGGGGATGGAATTGAATTCATGAATTTTTAATGATGCGGATAACCCCGCTCATATTATCGGCATGAGCCGAAAGATTCCGCGTCGGGATGAAGAGATCGAGTCCGTTCTCGGTGCTGGCGAGTTCAAAGTCCTGATGAATCAGGATATTATCGCCAAACTGGGCGTACCTGTATCCGGTCACTGCTGTCGTAGCTGTTGCCCTAGACGTCAATGCGATTGCGGCGTCCGTTGTAGTGGTCGTCGTAGTCGTTGTGGTTGTCGTAGTAGTCGCACGGGCGGTAGTGATGGGGAAGGCATCGAGCCAGTTGTCTCCAGTCCAGACATAGTTGCCTGTGGGGTCAAAGTCGCCAGGCTGCAGTTCGTGGGCCTTACACTTATCTTCGATGAGCTTCTGCATGCTTCTGAGGCGTGCAGTGATGGCGAAATCGCCAAGGCTCGTATAGAAGATGTTGTAGTTGTCGGCGTCTTCGGCGAAGATGAAATCGCTGGAGTTGACGAACATTTCCGGTTTTGGTTCAGTCACGAACCAGTCAGCGCTCATGTCGAGCTCTTCTTCGGAAATGCGATCGACGGCGCCGCATTCGTTGTCAGAGTTGCTGACGCGAATGTTGAAATAGCCGTCTTCGTGGGTAATTTCTGCGAAGTAGCCGCAGGTGCTGATGGTCCAGGCCGGTGCTTCGCTACCGTTGCTCGGTACGTAGGCGATGTCGGTGTTTTCGGTGTAGTTGTGTGCAACGAACTGCCGTCCGTCGAAACGGATGGCGCGGAACTCGTCTTCCGCATAGAGCAGGTCTCTGATGTTTGTCTGCACCAGAGTGTAGCCGTTGATGATGTCGTGTACGATGTACTGGCCGTCGGCGTCGAAAGCGTAATGCTGGTGATTCTCGTCGCATTCGAAAGCAGCGCACGGATAGTTGTGGTAGATTTCGACTGCTCGGGCGGCATCGATGTCGTCCTGTGCAATCTGAAGTTCGTCCTTGAGCTGCGATGCGATGGCGATGCAGTTGTCGAGTGCTTCCTGGTTGTTTTCCGGGGTTGCTGCCGAGACGTTGGTGGTGGAGATGACCGTTGTGGATGCGATCATCGCGGACAGGATGATGGTGAGAAAACGCTTCATGGTAGTTCCTCCTTTGGAACGCTGTATTGTGCTACGAGAATCATCTGTGTTCTCGTCTGATTTATATATAGCATAAGCGTAATGAAAAGTCAATAGGTATAAAATGGGTTTGCGCGATTGTCTAAAAAATGTAATTAGAAAAGGGGAAAGCCCCCTCGGGGGAGGGGGCTTTGTACAGCTCTTCAGGGGGATTACTCATGTGCGCGGAATGCGCTGATCAGTTCACTCATGGAATGAGCGATGACTGTTTCATCATTGAAGATGACGATGAAGCAGTTCTTTGTATCGTTGTAATAAATGTCTGCGCCAGTCTGATTGAACAGATAGGTGATGTTTTCGCCGTTAATGGCGAAAGTTGCCGACATTGCAGTTTTGTCTTCAGTCATGGTAGTCGTGGTGGTCGTAGCCGTTGCGGTTGTCGCAGTGGTCGTAGCTGCAGAGGTTTCGGTAGCCGGAGACAGTGCGTTCATGAGGTCGAGCGCGAAGTTTTCCAGCTGGCCGGCGATTGCGAGATCGAACACCGAATATTCGATGTACAGATTGCTTTCGTTGCAGGTGAGGCAGGGCGCGATGAGGGATTCAATGTTGACGTCCCAGAATTCGCTGCCGTCGAGATCGAAGCTGCCGAGTTCGGATTGGCCGGTGGCATCTTCGACTGTGACTTTGATGCGGGTCTCGTCGCGATAGAAATCAACAATATAGCCGTAGTCGTCGAGAATATCGACAGTAAAATGTGCTTTGCTGGTTGTCCAGTTGCCAGCATTGTCCTTGATTTCCTTGTAGGGAGTATAGGTCAATGCTGCCGTTGCGAGGCGCGGATTGCTGTCGTTGATCATGATGTATGTCAAGGACTCGTTCGTGCCGTCGATGAGCACATTCTGAGGATAGCCGCTGGACATTGCGATGGCTTCCGGGATGTATTCTTCCCAGTTGCCGAGCTGGTAGTTGTTGTCCTCGATGATCTGAGCGGCCGTTTCACAGCATTCGAACAGATAGTCCGAATACTCGAATCGCTTGTTGACGGTTTCGTAGATGGTGAGATAGCTGCCGTGATTGGTGGTAGACAGGGCACTTGCAGTAATTGCATTTGCCAGGGCGGATACGGTCATGAGGGCCGTGCTGACGATTGTAGCAAAACGAAAACGCTTCATGGTATGTTCCTCCTTTGGAACTGTTGTATAAGGTGCGGTGGGGATCGTCTTTGTCCTCACCTAATTCAAACATAGCATAAGCGTGACATAATGTCAATGGTTTCGCAATGAATTTGTGAAAATGTCGAAAAAGTGGGCAAATTGGCAATGATTTTTACGCGTGTCAAGCGTAATATTTTGAGAGGAAATCGTCCATGAATTGGTCGAAATTGTCGTCGAGGATGCTCTGGCGGATTTGGTCGACAGTGCGAACGACGAAACGTTCGTTGTGGATGCTGGCGAGGACTTTGCCGGTAATTTCGTCGACTTTGAAGAGATGATGAAGGTAGGCGGCGGTGTGGCGCTGGCAGAGTTCGCAATCGCAGCTTGGATCGAGCGGTTCGAACATTTCGCGGTATTTGGAGTTGCGAATATTGATGCGGCCGTTCGGGGTGTAGAGGGCGCCGTTGCGGGCCATGCGGGTAGGTCCGACGCAGTCAAAGGTGTCGCAGCCGTATTTGATGCCAAGGAAGAGGTCGCGGGGCTCGCTGCCCATGCCGAGGAAGTGGCGCGGTTTGTTTTCTGGGAGATTGCGATTGCAGAGTTCGAGGATTTCTTCGGCATTTTCTTTCATGGTGTAAAAGCTGCCGATACCGTAGCCGTCGACGTCTTGTTGGGCCATGAATTTAGCGGATTCTTCGCGGAGATCAGCAAAGAGGCCTCCCTGGACAACGGCAAAGAGATATTGGTCTGGCCGACCATTTTTGCGAGCTTCGGCAAGGAGGCGATTGTGCTCGGCGATGTTTTGTGGGAGCCAGTTGTGGGTGCGACGCATGGCTTTGAGCATGACGTCGTGGTCGCGGGAGTCGGCGGCTTGGTCGAAGGCCATGTGAATGTCAGCGCCGATTTTCCATTGGGCCTGCATGCTGGATTCTGGAGTCATGCGGATTTTGTTGCCGTTGATGTGCGACTTGAAGGTGACACCTTCGTGATCGACTTTGGCGTCAGGAAGGGAAAGCATTTGGAAGCCGCCGGAATCGGTGAAGGTTGGAGCGTTCCAATCGGTGAACTTGGCGAGGCCGCCGGCTTTTTCGATGAGGTCTGGGCCTGGGGCAAGGATGAGGTGATAAGTATTAGCAAGGATGGCCTGGCTGCCGAGAGTGCGCATTTCGGTGTTCGTGAGAGCTTTGACGCTGGCGCGAGTGGCGGCGCCGACGAAAGCTGGCGTTTGGATGTCGCCGTGAGGAGTGTGGATAGTGCCGACGCGCATGAGGCCGACCTGCTTGTGGATGTCGAATTTGAGGTTTGACATAGTGGGTATATTATATCATACCTATGGCTGATTGCCTGGCTGTTCGCGCGTCCATTCGAGAATTTGGAGCGACGATACGTTTGGCGCATGGAATGCGAGAACCATGGCCAGAAAAGCTACTACGAAAGTGAAAATCAAGGGCGAAATTATTGACGGAATGGATGTTCGATGATACAGATATAGGTATACGCGAACTCTTTTTGAGTTCATCGAACGCAAGTGAGATAGGAGGTTGTTCTTTATGCTATCGAATTCGGAGATTATGGAGCTCCGCAAAAAGGCGAAAATTTCGGTGAATACCGAAGATGGCAATGCCGTTGAAGAAATTCTCAGTAGGTTGACAGAGGGCTGCAATGTGGACTGTGCGCCGGACGCGCTTAAAGGACACGCCGGTTCTATTATTCATTCAATTGAGGTATTTCTTGCTGAGTCGGATGTTGACGAAATGAGTGTCGCCGATTTTCCGTTTATGAAGCTCGTATTGCCGCTTTTGTACGTTTATGGCTGTGCATATAGACAGCTTTATGGCAGGGAACCGATGATGCATGTTGATTATTCGACAATGAGGTTTTGCTATCGTAGCTGAGGCCAGCGAACCCGCTCTGGAAAAGGGCGGGTATTTTTTGACTTTCGTTAGATTTGTGATATAATTATTGGCATAAACTGGGTTGCCGACAGGCGGTAGCTCAGATTTGAACTTTATCCATTCCATGAGGGGAGGAATAAAAACGTGGAATACATTGAAATGCTGCGCGAAAGACTTCGTACGATTATGGCCGATTCGGAACTGAACGATGAGGCGAAAGCCGAGATGGTCGCAGAGACTGTATCCGGGCCGTTGACGGGCTTCTACTGGGTGGGAAGCGACAATAGTTCAATGCTGTTAGAGCATTACGGTACGATTCTCAACAACATTGAAGCCTTTTTCCGTCCGTTCGTGCTGGAGTCGTGTGAGATGTTTGCGAAAGAGCATGGAGTCGCTGAGCTCACAAAGGATCAGCAGCGGGCAATTCCGCCGGCGTACGACTATCTGCAGATTCTGCAGGGCGATGCGTGTGATGTGGATATGGTTGCGCCATTTCTGTCGCAGTTGCCGAAGGATGTGAACGCGTCTGCGGCTGAGCTGTGTAGCTATTTGGAGCGGCTCGCGAATTATCCGGACGGATTGATCTACCGCTGCTATCTGGCTGCTAACGAGGCGAAGGAGATGTACGATAAGTACGGAAAACCGACACCGTGCATCAATTGCAACCGCAGTCACTGTGCGATGTGTTGCTAAATAATAGACCCGCTCCGATTTTGGGGCGGGTATTTTTTGTCATTGACTTTTTATAGTTTTTATGCTATAATATACCTATGCTTTGAACGCCTTTGGGTGGGATAAGTAAATACGCTATACACCGCGAAAAAGGAGTAAGTACATTATGAAACACGAAGAAGCTAAAAAACAACAGGAAAACAACAAGGGCAAGAAGTCCATTGACCATTTCGAATGGCCAAAGCCCAACTCTGTTCCTTGTCCAAGTCAGAATGGCACCTGCGATGGGTGCTATAACAAGAATAACTGTGGTAGTTAATAGCTAAGTTTCAAAAGCCCGTCCTGTTGGACGGGTCTTTTTCTTGGTTTTATTTTGAGTAGATAAACATCGAATCGCCGTAGCTGAGGAGTTTGTAGCCGGAGCTGGTGGCGTGATCGTAGGCGGGTTTGAGGTGGTCCCAGCCGGCGAAAGCGGCGGTGAGCATGAGGACGGTGGATTTTGGCGCATGGAAGTTTGTGACGAGAGCGTCGATGACTTTGAATTCGAAGCCTGGGTAGATGAAAATGTCATCTTCGCCTTCGGTTTTGCCGGTTTTGCCCCAGAATTCGAGAGTGCGGGTGACGGTAGTGCCGACAGCGACGACACGGTGGCCGGCGGCTTTGGTTTGCTCGATGGCGGCGATGGTTTCTTGTGGAATGTGGAACCATTCGGAATGCATGTGATGTTCTTCGACTTTGTCACTGCGGATTGGGAGAAAAGTGCCGAGGCCGACGTGAAGGGTGAGGTACTGGACTTGGACTCCTTTGGTTTGGAGTTTTTTGATGAGATCTTCGGTCATGTTTAGGCTGGCGGTTGGAGCGGCGGCGGAGCCATTTTCTTTGGCCCAGACGGTCTGGTAGCGCTCAATGTCGGCCTTGGTGGCGTCGCGATGCATGTATGGCGGAAGTGGCACGTTGCCGAATTGCTCGGCGACTTGGTCGAGTGGGGTAGCGCAATCGGCGAGAGCAATGCCGTTGCCAAGAATTTGCTTGATGGTGATTTGTGTGTTGGTCTTTTCGCCGGTTTCATGATTGATGACAGTAAGAATGTCGCCGTCATGAAGTTTGCCGCGGTACATGACATGATCGAGCTCGGAATCGTGACGCTCGAGAACGACTAGCTCGCGCGGGCGGCCATCGGGAAGTTCAGTAAAGACGCGGCTGCGCATGACGCGGGTGTCGTTGAGGATAATGAGGTCGCCTGGTTCGAGGAAATCGGCGAGGTTGGCATATTTACTATCGGTGATTTCGCCGGTTTGGCGATTGAGGGCGAGCAGGCGAGTAGTGCCGCGGATTTTTGGCGGCTCGCTGGCGATGCACTCGTCTGGTAGATTATAAGAAAAGTCGGAGACTAGCATTTTTATATTATACCATAATTTGCGGCAAAGAAAATGCCCCGCGCGGGGCGGGGTGTGATAAATAGAAATAAAATCAGTGGTGTATGCAACTTGACATAGGATAATAGCGAGTTCAGATTGCTCCGATCAGGAGACGACTGCATTCGCTATAGCCGGCTTCTGTGTAGGGGAGCTTGTGTTCAGAGGCCCAACGCGAGCCTTTCGACATTTTGCGGAAGATTACGCCGCTGTTAGTGAAGCTGACGGCTTCGACCAGCTTCTCTCCATTGAACGGAACATATTTTCCGACGAATCTCCCGAGGAGCTCGCGGAATTTGTATTCAATATGCTGCTGATGTTCGCTGCCGTGGTCAAGAAGCGACTGCGCGAGCTGGTAGCTCTTATCGCGAGTCTCGAGTGAGCCCTGAATAGGGGCGTTGTCGATGGCTTTTCCGAAGTTGCAAGCGCTTTGAGAAAAAGTGTAAGGGAAGCCCTCGTCGTAACAGGTAATTTTGTCGTTTTTCTGATCGTGCATAGGTAATACCTCCTAGAGATTATTCCTATTCTTAAAGTGCGAAAATCGCACTGCTGAATAGGTGCGATTTCGATATTTTAGCACTTTGAGGTGATTATGTCAATAGAGGCGCTAGGAGTTGCGGCGGGTTTTGGTGGCGATGCCAAAGCCAAGACCGACGGCGGAGAAAATTGAGGTGATGAGGATGGCGCTGAGACTGTCGATGGCGGCGGGTTCGGATGATTGCGCAGTTGCTGTGCTGGAGTTTGAGGCGGCGCTAACGGTAGGGATGGCAAAGAATGCGATTGCGGAGACGACGAAAATAATGATTGCTTTTGTGGCAAAATTTAATGACTTTTTTGTCATGCGGTTCTCCTGCGAGTGTTTTTTGATTTTTATTTTTGACCTTTAGTAGTTTTAGAATAGCATAAACGGGATTAGTTGGCAAGGGGCTTCGACTACGTAGACCTTTTCCGATAAAAAATGCGCTCGTTTGGCGGAGCGTGTTTGTAATTGGTGCGGGTGGAGGTAGTATGTTTCGAACGAGTTCGAAACATATTCGTAGGGCGTCGCCTCGGAAATAGAAATGCAAGCATTTCTGCTTCACTCGGCTCCTACTACGATCGAAACCTGGCTTCGACTACGTAGATCTTTTCCGATAAAAAATGCGCTCGTTTGGCGGAGCGTATTTGTAATTGGTGCGGGTGGAGGTAGTCGAAACCTCGTCTTATCCTTGGGAAGGATACATAATAGCCGTTATACGACACCCGCAATGAACTTATTTTAGCACGAGGCAAAGGGGAGCGCAAACGGGGTGCGAAGAGTGGATGTGGGGAGGTGCGAGAAGCTATGAAAAAGTAAAGTATTACTTTGCTTTTTCATAGGATGTTGCGGGTGGGGGCTGGTGGCTTTTCAGCTTTTTAAGCTTGGCTTTAGTTTGAGGGGATAAATTAGTATCATAAAGAGAGGAGCAAGCATGAAAGTGTTGTATGTTGAAGACGAAAAATTCTTAGCCGACGCCGTGAAGCACAACTTAGGGAAGGAAGGTTTCGACGTGGACTTGGCCTATGACGGCGAGGAAGGGATGGAGAAGGCAGTCAGTGCAATTTATGATGCCGTGATTTTGGATGTGATGCTGCCAAAGTATTCGGGTTTGGAAATTTTGGCTGATATGAGGAAGCGCAAGGTGCAGACGCCGGTGATCATGCTGTCGGCGTTGTCCGAAGTTGAAGATAAGATTCGCGGTTTGGAGGTTGGTGCGGATGATTATTTGGCGAAACCGTTTAAGACTGCGGAGTTGGCGGCGCGCTTGCGGGCTTTGATGCGCAGGCCGGCGAAGATTCAGGAGCGTTGCTTGAAATTTGGTGATTTGACCTATGATTTGGACGAGAAAACTTTGAATGGGGTTTCGCTAACACAGAAAGAGGCGGGAATTATGGCGGAATTGATGCGGACGCCGGAAAAATTGTTGCCGAAAGAGTTTTTGCTTAATAAAGTCTGGAGTGATGAAGCTTTCGAGGATAACTATATCGAAGTGTATGTTTCGCGATTGAGGAAGACGATGCGCAAGCTGAAGTGTAGTGTCAGCATTGTCTCGGTGCGCGGAATGGGATACAAGATTGTGAGAAATGATGTTTAGGAAACTACGTAATAAGTTTATTCTGACAAATTTGGCGATTACGACGGCGATTTTGGTGCTGGCGTTTTCAGGCATTTTTATTGCGACGGAAGCGAACCGAGCGAATCGTCGCGAGTTGCCGCCGGAGTTGCGTTTTTCGGAAATGGCGCAAGTGATTAGCACGGAAATTGAGGCGCGGCAGAATGAGGAGCGGGCGACCTTGATTGCGTCGCTGATAATGATTGGCTTGATGACGGAGGCGGTGGTGTTGTTTGCGAGCTGGTATATTGCAGAGCAATCGATTAAGCCGGTGAAGGAAGCTTATGAAAGCCAGCGGGAATTTATTGCGAATGCGTCGCACGAATTGAAAACGCCGATTGCAGCGATTCGAGCGAATTTTGAGGCTTTGGAACCAACGGAGCAGCCGTGGACGGAAAATATTGAGGCCGAACTGGATCATGCGAATGATTTGGTGCTGAATTTGCTAGCTTTAGCGAAAGCTGATGCGGGGGCGGCAGTGAGCGAGAAGAAAGAAGTCGATTTGGTCGCAATGGCGAAGCGGCGCGTGCGTACGGTAAAATCGCGGCTGGGCGAGAAAACGATGAAAGTTTCGGCGCCAGAAAGTGTAAAAATGCGAATCGTTGAGGCGGACGCGGTGCAGATTTTGGACTGTTTGCTGGATAATGCGATTAAATATTCCGATAGGGAAATCCGCGTAGTGGTCTGTGAGCGTAGCGTGTCGGTGGAGAATGACGGAAAAAAGATTCCGGCTGATAAGCTACCGCATGTGTTCGAGCGTTTTTATCAGGTTAATAAGACGGCGAATGGATCGGGTTTGGGCTTGGCGATTGCGAAATCGGTGGCCGATAGAAATGGCTGGCGTTTGACGGCTAAGAGCGGCGACAAAACGCGTTTTACTTTGAGTTTTTAGTGTTTTCAGTTTCGGTTCAATCTGAGGCGCTTTAATAGGGGGGAAGAAAGGAAAGAATGTTTAAGAATAGCTGTAAGAGGGCTTGGCTTTCGATACGAAGGAAGTTGAGCAGAACAATAATACTATCGTTAATATTTTTCATGATGGCGAATCTAGTGCTGGCGGCGATTGTCGTAAAGTCAGCGGTTGCGGCGCAGATGGATTACGCGAAATCAACGTTGGGTGGGACGGTGACGATTCAGGCAAACATGGATTCGGTGCGCGAGGAGCAGCGGGCGAAAATCGAGGCTGGCGAAGACAAGCGCGAAATGTTTGGCAAAATGGTGAGACCGCAAATTAGCGTTTCGACGGCGAATGAGATTGCGAGCGATGCGAGTTATGTGCGGGATTACTCGTATGAGCTGAGTGTGTCGGCGAATTCGAACGAATTGGAAACGGTCGAATCGAATTCAAGAATGCCTGGCGGAATGGGTGGTGCTGGTGGTTTTAATCCGTTTGGTGGTAGTTCGTCGTCGGAAGAGACTGCGCTTGATGGCGATGTGACGATTTCTGGTATTAATGCCTATGCGTACATTTCGGGCGTGCAGAACGAATCGATTGAGATTAAGAGCGGCGAATACTTTGATGAAGATTCTGAGAATGGAGTAATTATTTCGCTAGACTTTGCGGAATTGAATGATCTTGAGGTGGGCGGCACGATTACGCTGAAAAACGTTTATACCGAAGAGGCGGTCGAGCTGAAGGTTTTGGGCATTTATGATAGCTCGGAACAGATGGCGAACGCGAATATAATTTATGCAAATACGGAGACGGCGGCGAAGTTCTTGAGCGGCGATGATTATAACGACGGCGACTACAATGTGAGTAATGTGAACTTTTACATGGTAAATTCGGAGACGGCCGAGGAATTTGTGACGAAGATTAATGAAAAGTATCCGGAGTTAGCTGAGAATAAGTTGAAGGTTGCGGTCGATACAAGTGAGTACGACGCGATGGCCGGCTCGATTGAGAGTGTTGGTTCGTTCGCGACGATGATTCTGTGGATTGTGATGATTGCGGCGGTGATTATCGTGACATTGATTGTGACGATTAACGTGAAAGATCGTAATTATGAGATGGGCGTGTTACTGTCGCTTGGTGCAACGAAAAAGAACATTATTTGGCAGATTGCGCTGGAGCTGGTGATTGTTGGAAGCTTTGGCTTTGTGCTTGCAAGTTTGACTGGCTCGTTCTTTGCAAAGGCGCTTGGCAATTCGATTTTGGAATCGCAGATGCAGTCGGCGCGGGTTCAGGAAGAGAAGAGTTTTGGTCGTCCTGGCGCGCAAGTTGGTGGCCGCAATGGAGGCATGCCGAATATGCCAAATATGCCAGAGATGCCGGATGGAGCAAGCATGAAGCAGAAGATGTTTGCGCAAAAAGAAGAAACGGTGGAATTGGACATTAATGCAGGCGTGACGGATTATCTACTGTTGTTTGTGGCGGGATACTTGGTGATTATCTTGGCGTTGATTTTGCCATCGGTAAACATATTGCGTTATCAGCCGAAGCAGATTTTGGCGGGAAAGGAGTAGGATGAAAAAGCAAAAAGTTGAGGCGAAACGCGAGAATGTGCTGATGCTTGAGGATTTGACTTATAGCTACGAGAATGAGTCGGGCGAGCAGGAAATCTTGAAGGGGGTGAGCGCGAAGTTTGAGGCTGGGAAAATGTATGCGATTGTTGGCCGTAGCGGATCGGGCAAGACGACTTTGCTGTCTTTGATTGCGGCGCTGGATGAGTTGCAAGGTGGCGACATTCGATACAATGAGAAATCTTTGCGTAAGATTGGCGCGACGGAATTTCGTTTGAAGTACGTTAACGTGGTGTTTCAGCAATATAACTTGATTAAGTATATGACGGCGCGCGAAAATGTGGAGATTGCGATTGACTTCGACGGCAGGAAAGCGGACGCGAACAAGTACTTAAAGATGGTTGGTTTGAGTGAAGAGGAGGGCGGTCGCTTGATCGGAAAGTTGTCTGGTGGTCAGCAGCAACGCGTGGCGATTGCGCGGGCGCTGGCGTCGAATTCGTCGATTATTGTGGCGGATGAGCCGACGGGAAATTTGGATGAAGATACGGAGAAAACGGTGATTGATTTGTTCCGCGAATGTGCGCACGAAGAAAATAAGATTGTGATTATCGTGATGCACAGTAAGCGTGTGGCAGAGCATGCGGACGTTGTGTTGAGATTGAAGCGCGGCGAGCTGAATGTGGCTTAGCCTAAAAAGATGACCCTTGGGTCATCTTTTGCTTCCTAGTGATTTTTAAATAATGCGGCCGCCGGTGCAGCGGAGTTCGTAGATTTTGTGGCCGTCTTTGGAGATGGTTTCGACGCCATTGAAGTTTTCGAGGTCGCCTTCGACGTTGAAGGTATAATCGTAGCCGTCATTAGAGAAAGATTTTGGGCCGCGAACGGGAATGACATCGACGTCTTCGCCAACCATCATGAGGGCAGGGCGGAGTGCCTTGTCCATGGCTTCTTCGGAAAGGTTTGGATCGAGGGTGACGCCGTAGTAGTTCATGCCCCAGAATGGCTGGGCAGAGCCGGATTCGTAGACGACTTCTTCGCCGGCAAAACGGGTGCCGCCAAAGTAGGTGTCGTGGTAGGTGAATTGAGCATTGCTGTACTCGTAATCATTGGAGCCGCGGCGAGAAGAGGGGAGTTTTTCGACGTTCGCGTTGGCGTAAGTGTTTTTCTTGGCTTCGATTAAGAAATTACGTAGTTCTTCCATGGTTTTTAGTATAACGTAAAGTGGCTATCTTTTGATTTTGATGTCGGATGGGGCGATTCTTTTGGTGTGGATGTCGGAGATGGTGCCGTTTGGAAGGATGGCAAGGCTCCAAACTTCGTCGGCGTAGCCGTAGTCGCTGAAAATGCAATCGGTTTCGCCGTCTTTTGGGTCGCCAAAATAGATGGTTTTGACGAATTGGCGGTCGTTGAGGTCGTTGGCGAGAAATTCGGTGCCGTCGATGTTGAGGTATTCGTCGAAGTCGGAGATGAGGCTGCGGTCGACTTCGCGGCGTTCGTCGTCGCAGAAGAATAATTCGTCGGCGCTCGGCATGATTTCGAGGAGCGTGCCGTCGGTGAAGAAAAGTTTGATATATTCGTCGTCCGGATAGTGCTCGGTAGTATAGCTGGCGGCGAAGGCTGGTTGGCGGTCGATGCCCTTGATGGTGAGCTGGAAGGGCTCGGCGTTAGTAATGAGATTAATTAATTCCTGAATGTCCATATATCGATTATAGCAAGCGAATTGGGATAGAGTAGAATAGTTGTATGGGATACGTAGGTAGTTATATTTGGAAAATGCGCCAGAAAATTGGGCATGATGAAATGATGTCGGCATCGACGGATGTGATGGCGATTCGTGACGGAAAAGTTTGCATGGTTTTTAATAAGGATTGTCGGGCTTGGTGTTTTCCTGGTGGGCATGCGGAACTTGGCATGTACTGGCAAAGCGCGGCGCGTAAGGAATTGTTTGAAGAGGCGGGCATTACGGCGGAAGATGAAGATTTGACGCCGATTGCGAGCCTATCTGGTTATAAGATTGTTTATGCGGAGCGTGATCCGGTTTGGGTGTTTTCGATTGCTTTTATTTGTGAGAAGTTTACGGAGCGGGATTTCGAAGACGTCGAGGAAATTGCCGAGAAACGGTGGTTCGATTTTTCTGAGATTGATAGTTTGAAGAAGTCGGCATATGCTGAGGCGATTTGGGATGCGTACAAAAAATATGTTGAGACTGGGAAGTTTCAACAAGTTGTTTTTGAGAACGGGCAGAGGAGAAAATAGCGCTGCGGCGGCGATTATTGGATTTTAGAAAGGTCGCCGTGCACGAAAGTCGGGCCGAAGCCCATGATTTCGTCGTACATTGGGCCTGGGAAGACGTCGTTTTCGATGAAAATTTTCTTGCGCTCGCGATGGGCGATGTATAACTCGATAAGGGCGGCGCCACCGACGTAGCCGCGGGTATTGTGCTTGTCGTAGTTTAGTAGATAGAAAGCGTCGCACCATTGACCAACGCGCTCTTCGCTGTCTTCGAAGAGTTTGCGAATGAGTTTTACGTGCGCTTCGTCGCTTTGCTGCCAAGTTCTTTCTTCTAGTTCGGGATCGTCGACGGTAGACGGGAGCATAACTTCGTGTCCTAGTTCTTCGAGTTTTGCTTTGATTGGTGGTAGCTTGTCCCAGAAACTACTTGATGCAGCTAAAAATACCTTCATGCAATTATTATAGCGAAGAATAAGAGGTAGTGATAAGAAAATTAGGCTACCGGGCTGACTGGATTTCCTGATTCCGTGGCGGAATTTAGATTTGATTCTGAAGAGGCGGTCGGGTTGGTGGATGGATCTGGTGCTGTAGTGATTGGGGCAGGACTTAGATTGTTGGCGTTTTCTGGCGCAGGGGTTTGGCTGGTAGATTTTTTCTTGGATTTAGAACAGTATGCGACCGTTCTAATGATTGCGGCTATTGGAATGACGACTGCTAGTAATATGGTGAGCCCGAAGTAGGCTAAGGCGAGCGATGGGTTGGTCACGAAGGTTAGGATGGCCATAAATGAGAAGATCGTAATAATTGCGCTGAGAGGAGAGGCGGATGTGGCGGCTTTATGTTCGGATGTAATCACATCCATGATTGAGGCGTGGCCCATTCCTTCGTAATCGCAGCCACTGTCGCAAAAGTTCGGGATTGGATATTTGATGAATAAAATTGCTATGTAGCATGCCAAGATTATTAGTATGCAGAGGATAATTGCTAGTCCGTTTTTTGTTTTTTGTTTGCTTGCGCTATCTTGTTCCATAAGGTCATTGTAGCACGAGTAAGCAATAGCGTTTTGCGTGTTATATTTGGGATATGAGTAAGAAGGGCGAAGCGAATACAAAAAAGAAATCTAAACGTCTTGTCATTATCGGGATAGCTGTGGCTGCGCCACTGTTGTTTTATTTGGCGGCGAACGTAATTGTTGTGAATGAGTGCGGGGTGACGGCTTGCGATTGCCAGGAGTATGATTGTCGCTTGATGGGGTGTGGGCGGATTACATTGTGGCATGAAATTTCTTGTAAGTTTAAGATGCTGTTTGATAATTGATGAGGGGCGCTTTTGTTTCGGGCGTCTCGCGCAAAATATGTTATAATAACAGATAAGAATTTAACGAAAGAGTTATTTTGAGTCTAAAAATTGGAATTGTTGGCTTGGCTAACGTTGGTAAGAGTACACTTTTTAATGCGCTGACGAATGCGGGTGCTTTGGCGGCGAATTATCCGTTCGCGACGATTGAGCCGAATACGGGCATCGTTGGGGTGCCGGATGAGCGACTTGATGTGTTGGCAAAGATGTTTGAGTCGGACAAAAAAGTGCCGGCGACGGTTGAGTTCGTGGATATAGCGGGCTTGATTGCGGGCGCATCGAAGGGCGAGGGCCTTGGCAATAAGTTCTTGGCGAATATTCGTGAGTGTGCGGTGATTTGTCATGTAGTGCGCGCATTTGAGGATGCAAATATTACGCATGTGGCGGGTGCGCCGGATCCGAAGCGCGACATTGAGACGGTTGAAACTGAGTTGGCTTTGGCGGATATTGAGACGCTGGAGAAAACGATTCCGAAGATTCAGAAGGAAGCACGCGGTGGTGATAAAGAAGCGGCGAAGCGGGCAGAGCAGGCGACGAAAGCGCTTGAGGATTTGAAGGCTGGTAAGATGCATATTGAGCCGGTTGACGGTTTGGATTTATTGTCTGGTAAACCTGTTTTCTATATGTTTAATATGGCTGAGACGGAAGTTTCCGATGAGGCAAAACGTGCGGAGCTGGCGGCTTTGGTGGCGCCACAGAAGTGCGTGTTTGTGAGCGCGAAGATTGAGGCTGAGATGGCTGATATGGATATGGCGGATAAGCGCGAATTTTTGGATAGTTATGGCATCAAGGAAGATGGTTTGAGTCAGCTAGTACGCGTGGCTTACGATACGCTTGGTTTGCAGAGTTATTTGACGGCTGGAAAGAAGGAAACGCGCGCTTGGACGATTCCAAAAGGTGCGACAGCGCCAGAGGCGGCCGGCGTGATTCATACGGATTTTCAGCGCGGTTTTATTGCGGCGACAATTTGTTCTTATGATGATTTGGTGCGACTTGGTTCGGAAAAAGCCGTGAAAGAGGCTGGCCTGATGCGCACTGAGGGTAAAGATTACGTAATGCGCGATGGCGACGTGGTCGAATTCAAGTTCAATGTATAAATAATTTGTATTGCGGGTGGCTTGACGCTTATGCTAAAATGTTAGTATGAAGCTTAATGGTGTGGGAAACTTCTTTGCATTAGACATAGGCACCGACGCATTGCGTATGGTGGAGCTTTCTGGCGCAAAAAATGGTTGGGCTCTCAAGCACTTCGCGTATGTGCCAGTGAGCCGTGCTGTTTTGCAAGATAGCAGTGATGCAGGGAGGCGCAAGCTTGGTGAAACAATCGTGAACGCAGCGAACCAAGCTGGAATCAAGACAAAAAATATTGCGTTAGGTTTACCATCAAACAAAACCTTTACTTCTGTAGTCGAAATTCCGACACAGGATAAGAAATCGATGGAAAAAATCATCAAGTATCATATGGATCAATACATTCCGATGCCAATTGATGATGCAAAAGTCGATTATGCGATTTTGGGGCCGAGTCCAAACGATCCGGAATTGACGGAAGTTTTGTTGTCTTCGACAGCAATTACTTATGCTGAGGAACGCATGGAATTGGTCGAAGCGGCCGGTTTGAATTTGGTTGCACAGGAACCAGATCCGATTGCGATGTCTCGCGCTTTGACGCCTCCTGGGGTTGAAGATGCGCGCTTAATCATCGATTACGGCGAAGATTCGACTGATTTGTCGATTGTTTACAAGGGCGCCCCACGCCTAGTACGTATGCTCCCGGGCGGTTTGACGAACTTGGTTCGTACGGTCGCGAGCTCTTTGAATGTTAAGGAAAGTCAGGCTCGTCAGTTCATCTTGAAGTACGGCTTGGCTCAGGATAAATTGGATGGTCAGGTGTTCCGCGCGCTTGATATGACTTTGGATAACTTTGCGCAGGAATTGGCCAAATCTGTAAACTTCTTCCAGACGAAGTATCCGAATGTGAAGGTCGGCGGAATTATTCTTTCTGGTTTTGCTGGTACGATTCCGTTCATGGCCGAATATATTGAGGCAAAAACAAAAGTTCAAACGCTACAAGGTAATCCATGGCAGATGGTGATTGTGACGCCACAGCAACAGCAGGCTTTGTCACAGGTCGCGACTGAGTTCTCCGTGGTGATTGGCTTGGCGGAAAGGACGAATGATGGAAAGTAAAAAAGCAAACAAACCAATTAGCTTTGAGATTAACCTTGTTCCGGATATTAAGGGCGAGGTGCTCAAGAAGCGCAAGTTGCAAGTTTGGGTGATTGCGGGATGCGTCTTGCTATCCGGCGCTTGTGCTGCAGTGATACTTTCGCTAGTAAGCGTGTTGGGCGTGCAGTCCTTGCAGCTTAGTGGCATTGACAACGAAATTGCCTGTCGCAATGAGGGGACTGGTAAAGAGTGTAATACTGGTAAGCATAGCTATGGCACGCCGATTGCTCAGACGAGTGACCTAAACTCGATTCTTACGATTAAGAGTGAAATGGATGGTCTTGGTAAGCTAAACTCGAACAAGACTGACATTACGCGCGTGTTTGACCTCTTGCCGGTTTTGGCAATGCGCGATGCTGATTCGGATCCGACTATTCCTTCAGTCGAATACAAGAGCTTTAATATTGAGTACGGTAACACGACTGCGGAATTGACTGTAGATTTCGTTGGCTACGACAATGATACGGATGCAATTCGCGGTAATATTGCCTACAAGACGGCCGAGCGTTTTTCGAAAAATGTTCCGAAAATTTACTACGACTATGGTCGCTACATGCGCGTTGACAAAGATGGCAATCCAGTTGAAATTCCAACGTACTGTATTTTAGCTGAAGTCGACGATGATCGCGGTATTCGCTATGGTATCTACATGAAGGGTATTCCTGGTTGCGAAGCTCCGATGACGCGTCCTAAATCCAATGAGACGATTGCTGGTCAAGAAGGCGAAGAGCCTGACGATATTTATAGCAAACATGGCGAATTTAGCTATCTTGACTGCGGCACCTATAATATCGAGTGTTTCTTGATTCGCCGTACTTATATCGATCGCGATGATAAGGATAGGTACAAGAATAAAGAAGATATTATGGCGACTGAAGAATTCTCGATCACTGAGATTGACGCGATGCTCGAAGCTTTAGGTTTTGAAAAGATTAACAAGAACCTCCTGAAGCGCGATGCGGTTGGCTACTATTTCGAAAGCCAGTGTATTGGTTTTGATACTGAAGGTAAGATTGATGAAGATGGCGCTCTAGGAAAATGTCCATTAGTTTCTAGCGATTTTGACCCAGAAGAGGCCATTGGTGATGTTACTCAGACGACAGATCAGGCTACTGGCCGCGCGTCTGCAGATATTTCACTCGATTTAAGTGTGAATATGGATATTTTCAGGAGCAGCACGAAGCATGTAGTGTTCTACGGTCCAAGTAGAAGGAACGTTACGGATAGCTACGTACAGATTCGCGATATGTATAACTTAAAGGAGTCTAGCTCCAAGGAGAGCGAATAATGTGCGCTAAAAGAAAAGATATCTCCGGAAACAAAAAGGGGAAGGGTTTTGCGGAAGGCAAGCGTCTCAAAATCGATAAGATGCAGCGCAATGTGTTCATTGCGGTCTGTATCACGTCGATTGCGCTAAGTTTGACAATTGTCGGCGCAATTCGCCTGGTAAAGTATATTCAGTTTAATTCGAAGGTGATTGTTGAGAAGGAAAAGGTTGCGAAGGGCTACGCTCAGATTCAGAATGATTTACAATCGCTAAAGAATAGTATTTCGCAATTGACTACAGATGAAAACCTTGAATCGGTTGCTCGTGAAAGAGACTCGGTTTGCGATAGCTTAATTGGTAAACCAGGTAAAGAATCCGACAATAATGAATTTAGCATCAACGAAATTGAGATCATCCGTTCTTGCTCGGCGCTTCGTGTCGTGCCTGACGCTCTGCCGTCGACGAAGAACTACAATGCGACGATGACTGAAGCATTGGTTCTTGGTCGCCTTGGTGGCGTTACGACCGAGAATGAGCCTACTGGTAGTAGTAGCGGTGGCGCTCCAACGGTAAGTGTTGATGGCTCTGCATTGCATGCATTTGGCATTAATATGTCGCTCGAAGGCAGTACAATCGGTATTCAGAATGTATTGAAAGTCTTTAATCGCTCGATTCGTAACTTTGATTTAGCTCAGGCTCACTTCGATTTCGATGAGAAGACCGAGTGGACCGGCAAATTCACTGGTGACTTCGCTGTCTACTACTCAGAAGACGTTGAAATTCAAAAAGGTTCTCACTTAGTATGCGCAAATAAGAAGAGCGAGAAGTGTAAGGCGGCTGGTGGCGATCAAACCGGCGACCAGTATGGTCAAACCGCGGCTAGCTCAAGTTCGTCTGATAGCGACGGCGGTACAGTCGATAACGGCGAGATGGATGGAGGTGAAGAGTAATGAAAAAATCTGAAATCGCTTTGATTATTCTCGTAGCGGTAGTTTCGTTTGGCGCCTCTTGGTTCATTGGCAACTTAGTTTTTAAGAATCCTGATGACGAATATGTCGAATTGTCGTTCATGCGTCAGATTGGCGGTGACTTGGCTATGCCGGACGCGGAATATTTCAACGCTTATGCCAAGAATCCTGCAGTTGATGTTTATATCGGTTCTTGTAGCATCAACGAGGAGTGGGATGAAGCTAAGATGATCTGTGTCGAAAAGAAAGAAGAAAAGGCTGAAGAGTAATCTAAACTAGGAAATAAAAATGCTTTTAAATAAAGAGCAACAAGACAAAGTAGTCGACTTGATGGTTGCGGATGGCTTGGTTGATGTAAACCAAGTAAAGAAAGCATATGCTGAGGTCGGAAAGAGCGGTCAACCAATTTTGGCCGCTCTGAAGAGCAAAAATATTGCAACCGAAGACTGTATTTCGCATGCGACGGCGCTGGTTTTGAATGTGCCGTATGTTGATTTGCGCAATATTCGCTTTGATAAGCGAGTTTTGTTGCGTATTCCGCAGGAAGTTGCGCAGCGCTCGAAAGTGATTCCGTTGAAGGAAGAAGACGGCGCTTTACATGTTGCTTTGCTTGATACTTCGAATATTCAGAAGTTGGACTATGTGTCGACTTTGGCGAAGATGCCATTGAAGACCTACATGACTTCGGAAGAGGGTATTAAGAATGCGCTTAGCCAGTATGTGGCGGACTTGAAGGATGTCGATAAGGTTGCGAAACAGGAGGAGGCTCGTAAAGCCGCGACTGATAGCGCGCAGACGATTACGCAGGATTCGCCGATTTCAAAGGCTTTGAGCTCTATTTTGGATTATGCGGCAAAGTCGAAGGCGTCCGATATTCATATTGAGCCTTTGGAGAAATCGCTGGTGATTCGTTGCCGTATTGATGGTGTTTTGCGCAAGACGATGGAGCTGCCGAAATCGATTGAGCCGGCTTTGGTTTCTCGTATTAAGATTATGTCTCGTTTGAAGATTGATGAGCACCGTATTCCGCAGGATGGTCAGTTCGCTGTTGTCGTGAATGGAAACGAGATTGACCTTCGTATTTCAACTTCGCCGGTAGTTTGGGGCGAGCAGGTGGTGATTCGTCTTTTGGATAAATCCGGTACCTCGATGGATGTCGAGAAGATGGGTATGACTGGTCAGGCTTTGCGTGACGTTACGGCGGGTATTGCGCGCCCGAACGGCATGATTTTGACTTCTGGTCCGACTGGTTCTGGTAAGTCTACGACTTTGTATGCTTTGATTAAGAGGATTAAGGACGAATCGATTAATATCGTGACGCTTGAGGATCCGGTCGAGTACAAGATGGACGGTGTGAATCAAATCCAGATTAATACCGATGCTGGTTTGACCTTTGCGTCCGGCTTGCGTTCGATTTTGCGTCAGGACCCTGACGTAGTGATGGTTGGTGAGATTCGCGATGCGGAAACGGCTAATCTTGCGGTTCAGGCGGCCTTGACGGGTCACTTGGTGTTCTCGACATTGCACACGAACTCGGCGGCAGGTATTTTGCCTCGTCTCTTGGATATGGGTATTGAGCCATTCTTGATTGCTTCGACTCTGAATACAGTTATTGGTCAGCGTCTTGTGCGTCGCGTGGCAGAACGTCGCGAGAGCTATCAGACGAATGAAGTTGAAACTGGCATGATTAAGGGTATTGTCGGTGATATTTTGCCGAAGACTGCTGCGGATGTGGCGGCAATCAGTGAGAAACTTGGCTATCCAAATTTGCCGACAGCCGATTCGCAGAGCTTTACGATGGTGAAGGGCATCGAATCGGAAGAGGCGCCTGGTGGCTATGTTGGTCGTGCTGGTCTTTATGAGACGATTTCGATTGACGATGATATTCAGAAGTTGATTGTGGCGCGTGCAACGTCTGGCGATATTATGCATGTCGCGAAGCTGAAAGGTACGATTACGATGCGTCAGGACGGTACGCTGAAGGCGTTGTCGGGAATTACGACGATGGAAGAAGTGAACCGCGTGGCGAGCGATTTGGCGTAGTTGTTTGCGGCTATTTGGTTGTTTTTGTTGTATTTAAGCATTACAATTATATTAATATCAATACGTCGATGGGAGAGGTCGTATGAGAGGTGTGTTTAGGAAAACTAAACTAAAAAGCATTTGCTATGTTTTTCTTGCGATTTTCTTGGCATCTTGCTGTTTTTGTTGGTTTAGAAATAGGTCGGATGCTTCTGCTGAAGAGCATAATTACTATGAAGTAGGTCGCGAGCCGAAGTTCTATGATATTATTGCGGGGCTTTCGAAGGGTAGATTCCCGTCCGAGTATGACGGCAATGACTATAGTGAAGACGGTCAGGGCGTATTTGTACTTGATGAACATGCCGACGATGACCGCCCAGTATATTTCTATAGAGGCAGAAAATATGTGAATAATAACGTGCGTTTTGCTGGTTTTTGTTGGCAGGCCATAAGAACTACTACGGATGGGGGTGTGAAATTGCTTTATAATGGCATTATCGCTAATGATGATGAGGGAAGCTCGATATGTAAAAGCGAGCAAGCAGGGTCTAGATGGCATCGGATTGGCAGCGTTTCTTATAATGAAGCTCCTGGGGTCTGGGAGAAAACTGGCTATATGTATGGCGATGATCCCATTCCTACTGTGAGGATTTATGACCATATGGTAAGATCTCGGAATGGTGAAGTATTTGGCCACGATGTTGAGTGGGATGGTACTAAGTATACTTTAGTGGATACTATTGTGCCTGGATATGTAGATTCGTTCGATCATCACGATACGCTTTATGCTACCCATCACTATACCTGCGCGTCAACAAGCACGTCTTGCGAGGAAGTCTATTATGTATACAGCACTGAAGGCGAAGCGAAGGTCTTATCTAATGGTATGAAATATACAGATATTGCGGAGACTGTATTCAACAATTATGAATATGATTCTAACGTTAAGACGCTGGTTGATAATTGGTATGCCGATAATATGCTTGGCTATACGTCTCAGCTTGAAGATGCTGTGTATTGCAACGATAGGGAGATTATAGGCACTCCTTTTAAATCTAATGACGAAAGTATGTGGTACGGCTATTTTGGCGATGATGATTCGGGGTTGTTTGTTTCAAAATGGAGGCGACATCATGGCTTATATTCGGTTGATTGCTCTAGTAAGCGCGATTCCTTTACGGTCAGCGATTTGAATGGTAATGGACAATTAACTTATCCGGTAGGGTTGTTGACGATGGATGAAGTGCGCATGGCTTCTCCGAAAGACAACTCGGCGCGTGGATATATAGCGATGACTGATGGTGATTCCCATGATGGTTCCGAAATGTGGACTATGTCCCCATACTTTTTGGAGCATAGATGGCTTACTGCATATATGTATAGGGCGGCTAAGGTCGAACAGGGTGGTGATGGGGCTCAGGGGTCTGTAAGCTCCTATGCTTCGGTAAGGCCGGTTATTACCGTCAACAGTGATGCATTGGTTTATTGCGGAAATGGTACTCATTATGAACCATATGCATTGTCTGACGAATACTGTGACCATGTCCGTATTGAGGATAAGGGTGTTTATGAGGCGTTACGCGATTGCGATTTAGTCAATTGTCCTGAGCTAAAGGGCAACAATCCTTCTTTTGATAATGATGGGCAGATTATTCGCTTGACGTCGAGAGATCGCATCTATAATTTGATTCTTGATAATCGGAATTTGAAGGATATCAGTGACTTGCCTGTCTTTGGCGGTCTGCAGAATTTAAGTTTAAAGCACAATCATATAGAAGATATATCTCCACTAACTAGGTTTTCAAGTTTGACTAGTACAGTAGAGCTTGCGGATAATAATGTATTGAATGCTAGATCGATGGTTGATATATGTAATGCGCGTACGGACATTATTATACAGCATGGCGAATTCGGAGATGCGTATCCGCCTGAACCGTGCGCCGATGGCAGTTATGAAGGCATGCTAAATTTGGCTTTCGATTGGATTCCGAACCAAAACTTAGTTGATATATATAATGGGGATGAATATGAAGTGCCGGATACGATGTGGCTTGCGCGATATTTATCTGAGATGTTTTTTGATTATCGCCCACCAGAAGGCTATGAGGTTTGCGATCCTGAAACCGATTGGTGTTATACGCCTACCTATAATCGACGAAGAGATATTCCGGCGATTGATATTGCGCTGGGCTTTAATGAAGATATAATGCCTGATGATTTGTTGTATATTGAAAATGCCACAATAGAGACCGGGGATAATGGGGATGTCCTGCATATATTAGATATGACAAAGAAGGCAACATTATCATATCGCATTAGCTGGGAGGATCTGTTTGGAGATGCATGGAATGAAATAAGCGATACGATGAAAGCGGATATTATTTCGCGAAGCGGTGGAAATAGTAATTATTGGAACATAGCTACTTTGACTTTACGCCCCGAATATGAGCCAGTGCCAGAACATAATGATAGCGAGACGTCATTGCCGCAGACGGTGGATAGTTTAAAAAATAATGTCTTTGGATTAATTGCTGCGTTGCTTGGTTCATTTGGGATTTGCCTGGTCATAGCGAGAAAAAGGCAATAAGCTAATACGTCGAGGGAGATGGCATATGTTAAAAATAAAGAGAAAAACTATTCGTAGCAAGATTATTGGCCTGTTTTTGCCGATTGCGTTACTTTTTTTACTTTTTTGCGCAGCTTGGAGTCGGACGGATGCTTCGGCGGACGACCATACTAGCATTAACGGTGCGCCTAAGCTATATAATGTTATTGCGAGACTTTCGAAGTCACAGTTTCCGTCTGAATATAACTCTAGCGCGAGTGAAGCTGAAAAGTCGGGAGTGTTTACGCTAGATGGCTATACGGACGAGCAATATCCAGTGTATTTCTATAGAGGCAAAGGGCGATATATACGCAATGCTGTGAAGTTTGCGGGATTTTGCTGGTTGGCAGTTAGGACGACGACTAGTGGAGGTGTGAAACTTGTTTATAATGGGACACCTTTAGATGATGGGGTATGCCCTAACGGTTTAGATAAAGAGCATAGCAGGATAGGTCTCAGTGATTTCAATATTGATGGCGGCCTCGAAAAGGGCGGCTACATGTATGGTGACGACGATGATATTCCGAAGGTGAGCGCCTGGGAATTCATGATGCGGAGTAGGAAAGGGGAGGTTTTTGGGAACGACGTGGAATGGGATGGTTCTAAGTATACGTTGATTGGTACGTATACTCCTGGTTATGTAAATTATTCGGACGCCTACGAGATTAGGCGGAGCCCTTTTAATACGCATCATTATACTTGCGGGACTAGTAGCATTACTTGTGAAGAAGTGTACTATATTTATAATTTTGCTGGCTCGGCGAGGTTATTGTCTGGTGGTCAAAAACTAGAAGACATAACCGAATCAATGTTTGGTGGATATGATCATGATTCGGTTATTAAGACGATGATAGATGGCTGGTATGCGGAGAACATGGTCGACTATACTTCGCAGCTAGAGGATGCGGTTTACTGTAATGATAGGACTATTGTTGGGAGTGCATTTGCTTCCAAGGATGGTTCGCTTTTGTATGACCTTTCAGGCCAGCCAATAGAATACGGGGCGTTCATTTCGGCATGGAGGCTTAAGAATGATATCTACTCCGTCGATTGTTCGAATATTCGAGACTCTTTTACGGTTAGTAGTGATAACGGTAACGGGCAGTTGACTTATCCTGTGGGCTTGTTGACGATGGATGAGGTACGGCTTACTGATTATGGTGAAAACTATTTCGGCTTTTTATCGATGAGTAATGGTTACTATAGTTCTAGCAACAGCGATTCATGGACTATGTCGCCATATATGATTCATATGAGCGGGAAATGGGGGACTGTCTATCTTGCTGAAGCAAATGGCCACGGTGGAGATTTTCATAATGGCCACTATTCAGGAAATCCTTCTTCAGTAAGGCCTGTTATTACCGTAAATAATGAGGCGTTAGTGTATTGTGGTGAAGGCACTACGACTAGTCCATATACACTAGAAGATGAGTATTGTGAGCATGTAAGCGTTAAGGATAAGGCCGTATATGCAGCATTGCGCGATTGTGATTTAGAGAAGTGTCCGGAGCTGAAAAGTGATGCGACTTTTGACGACGCGAATCAGATAATACGTTTGACAGGAAGGGATAAAGTTTTAAGTTTGAACCTTGACAGTAGTAATCTGAATGATGTTAGTGATTTGGTGGTATTCCAGAATTTGGAAAACTTGAGTTTGCGCAATAATCATATTGAGGACATATCGCCGCTGCTGAATTTTATGAATTTTCATAGTACGGTTGAGCTGGCCGGGAATAATATTTTGAATACCAGCCTAATGCGCGGTATTTGCAATAATCGAGTAAAATATTTCTTCCAGAATAGAGATGACGTGCTTGTGCCGGAGCAGTGTGCGGATGGAAGCTATGAGGGGGAATTGAATCTGGCTTTCGACTGGTTGACGAACCAAAATCTGGAAGATGTCACCGACGGCAACAGATATAAGGTGCCCGATTCGATGATGATGGCGCGAAGTTTGACCGAGTCGATATTTGATTATCAGCCGCCAGAGGATGACGGAGAATGCGATTCGGAGACTGAATGGTGTTATGGGTTCTATTATAACTGGCAGAGAGATATTCCGGCGAGCATGATTGCGCAATACTTCGATCCTAGTTTGACACCTGATGATTTGCTTTATTTGGAGAATGCGGAATTGGAAGTTGGTAGCGACGGAGATATTCTGCGTGTTTTGGATAACACAAAAAGAGCGATTTTATCATATCGGATAAGTTGGGAAAAGCTGTTTGGGGATGCTTGGAACGATATGGATGAAGAAATGAAAAATGATATTATCGCGAGAACGGGTGGAAATAGAGAGTATTGGAATATCGCAACATTGACGCTGCGCTCTACTTGGGAGTCGGCAGGAGATGCGGCGCAGGTGCCGTTGCCTGAGACCTTTGATGCGGCGGGGCGTGCGATTGTTGGCTTTGTCGGTGCGCTGCTAGGCGCAAGCGCAGCATTTTGGGCTGTAGTAAAGAAGAGATAGTCTTTCCTCGGTGGCGGCACGGTATTGAAGGGTGATGCGTTCGGCTCTCTCTTATGCTTGATATAGAGGAGGGATTCTATTATAATAAAAACCGACTAATGGTCGATTTTTGAGGAATTATGCTAAAGAAGGGCGAAGAGAGAAAAAGAAGAATCGTGAAAATTGCGCATGGAATGTTTGTGCGCAAAGGTTATGATTCGACGAGCGTAGACGAGATAATCGCAATGGCGGGGATTGCGAAAGGGACTTTTTATTATTATTTCGATAGTAAGGATGAGCTGCTCGAGGCGGTCGTGGGCGAAATTTTGCGCGAATGCGAAATACGGGCGAGCGCGATTCTGAATTCCGAGGTGTCGATTCCGGAGAAAATTGTTGGGATTGTGACGGCTTTTCGGATGAGCGGGAACGAGTTTCGGATTTGTGAGGCGATTAATAAGGAAGGGAACATCGTGATGCACAATCGCCTGAATGTTGAGCTGATTGATACGGTGGTGCCGCTGCTGACGAAAGTGGTTGAAGAGGGGAAGCGTGAGGGGATTTTTGATTGCAATCTTGTGCCGGAACGGATGCGGGCGATTTTGATTTTGAGCAGCAGGCTGTTTGATGATATGAAGCATAGCGAGAAGGATGTGCTGGCTTTTATTGATATTGTTGAGAAAACGCTCGGGGCGAAGCCTGGGACGATGAAGTTTATCGCAAATTTGATTGGGGAATAGAATGAAAAAAGGAAATTTCGGAAAGTTTGCACTGCTGTGGTTTGGTGAGTTCATTTCGTCGATTGGCGGTGGACTGACAAGCTTTGGGCTTGGTGTTTATATTTTTAACAAAACCGGTAGCGCGTCGGCGATGGCGCTGGTGACGTTGTTGGGATTTTTGCCGACTTTGCTTTTGAGTGTACCGGCGGGTGTGCTGGCGGATAGGCACGATCGTCGTTTATTGATGATTATTGGTGATGGCTTGTCGGCAGTCGGGGTATTCTTTATTTTGATGTGTATGCTGAATGGCGGCGCGGAATTGTGGCAGATTTGCGTGGGAGTGACGATTAGTGCGTCGTTTTCGGCACTGTTGGAGCCGTCATATAAAGCGACGATTAGCGACTTGCTGACAAAGGAGCAGTTCTCGAAAGCGAGCGGCTTGGTGTCGTTGGCGGGGAGTGCGCGGTACTTATTTTCGCCGATTATTGCGGGGATTTTGTTAGCAGTAAGCAGTATTAAGGTGATTTTAATTATCGATATTTGTACCTTCTTCCTGACGATTGCGACAATTACGGTCGTGAAAAAGAGTATTCGCAAGAAGGCAGAGAAGGTGGCGGAAGGCTTCTGGAAGAGCATGAAAGGCGGCTGGAAGGCGATTCGGAGAAAGAAGGGCGTGCTGGCCTTGGCGCTGGTTTCGTCGGTGATTACGCTGTTTATGGGCGTGCTGCAGGTTTTGGTAGAGCCTTTGGTGTTGTCGTTTGCGGATTCGAAGACGCTTGGGATTGCGGAGACGGTGTGCGCTTGTGGCATGTTGGTTTCCGGCGTTGTGCTCGGCGTGCGCGGAATTAAGCGTGGTTACGTGAAGACTTTGAGCATTTCGCTGGCGTTGGCGGGCTTGTTCATGGCGGCGCTGGGTCTGTTTATGAATATTGTGCCGATTGTGATTTTTGGGTTCTTGTTCTTTGCGACTTTGCCTTTTGCGAATAATGCGCTGGATTATTTAGTGCGAACGAATATTGCGGATAATATGCAGGGGCGCGCGTGGGGTTTGCTCGGTTTTATTTCGCAGCTAGGCTACGTGGTGGCTTATGCGGTTTCGGGTGTGTTGGCGGACGTGTTGGGTTCAACGAATGGCGGAGTAGGGTATGGTGCCGCGATTGCGATTCGAATTGCGGGCGTATTGCTATTCTTGGCGGCTTTGGCGATTCCGGTGCGGAAGAGCGTGAGAAGCCTCGAAAAAGTGGCGTAAATATTGCCGTAAGGTGAATAAGGGCGGCCCGCAAGGGTCGCCTATTTTTTGTTCAGAGAATGAGGTTTGTTGAGTGAGCGTGGCGGGTCGTCGAGAGAGCGCCTCGCTGCGCGAGGCTTTTCTCAGGGCGTCGCCTCGCAAATAAAAATGCAAGTATTTTTGCTTGTCTCGGCTCCTACTTCGAGCGAACTACGTTCGCTTCTCTCGACGACAACGCCACCAAAGCATAAAAAATTACTCCTTTGGAGTATTTTTTATGCTTTGGTGCGGGTCGAGAGAGTCGAACTCTCGTGTTGAGTTTGGAAAACTCACATAATAACCGTTATATGAGACCCGCGATTTTAATTGTATGGGGTGGGTAAGAGGGTTCGAACCTCCGACCTTCGGTGCCACAAACCGACGCTCTAACCAGCTGAGCTATACCCACCATACATGTGTTGATTATACCAGAGATGTAGCTATTTGCCAAGATTTGGGCCGATGATTAGCCAGGCAAGAAGACCGAGGCCGGCGCCTGCTGCGACGACGAGCAGAACAATGAGTGCGCGGAACCAACCGGAGTGATCCTTCGGTTCTTCGGTGACGACATGCTTTGAGGCGACCTTAGATTTACTAGGGCTCTTTTGGCTATAAGTATTCTTGGTACTTTCAATGCTACCAGCGCTGTTTTGAGCTGGATTTTTGCCAAGTGGAGTTTTCTCGACCTGAGTATTGGCGAGGAATGGGGATTTGCCGCCAATAGAGAAGTTGTTGGCGTTTGGTGCGGCTTGCTTCTTTGGAGCTGGCTGAGAAACGCGTTCAATGGTTGTCTTTGGTTCTTCGGCTTTAGAAATTGCAGCTTTGGCGGCGGCTGGTTTTGGCTCTGCTTTGGCTGCGGCTGGCTTGGCGGCGGCTTTTGGCGCTGGCGCGGCGGCAACTGCGGCTTTGGCGGCGGCGCGTGCGTTGGCGCTAGCGGTGCGATACTGAGGCATGTTTGGCGTAGCAGTCTTGGCGACGGCTTTGCGGACGGTCGGGGTGGCTGCCTTGACGGTGGCATTCGGAATGAGTTGCGCCGGTTTTGGCGTAATAATAGGGGCAGCAGCTTTGCGGGTGGCCGCCTTCGGAGCGACGGTTGGCTGCGGTTTTGGAATTTGAACTGGCTTAGAAGGGGTCATCGGGCGAGCGATTGGAGTACGGCGGACGAAGTCCATGTACTGCGGACCGTGTGGGCGAGCGACAGGTTGCTGAGTTTTTGGGGCAGCAGAAGCTTTTGGCGCGGCTTTGGCGGCTGCGGCTTTCTTTGTATCTGCCTTGATGGCTTTGTTTACTGCTTTATCTAATTCGTCGTAGTCAATATTATCGCTCATTAGTCTTGCCTTTTGCTAAGTCTATAATAGCACAAAATGAATCGGCTACCAAACTAGCATTGCCAATGAGCAGGCCATCGATACCTTCGACTTCAAGGAAGCCGCCAGCGGTGTCTTTGTTGACGGAGCCGCCATAGAGGATTGAGAGTTCTTCGGCGGTGTCTTTGCCGAAGATGCGTGAAATGTGTTTGCGGATTAGGCGAGCGGCCTCTTCGATGTCGGCCGGGTTGGCTGGGCGTGCACCCTTGTTACTAGAAATAGCCCAAACTGGCTCGTAAGCGATGATGACTTTGCTGACATCCTCTTCGCTGACATAATGCAAGCCGCCGGCAAGCTGAGAGTAAATGGCGGTTGCGGTTTCGTGGTTTTTGCGCTCTTCGGCGGTTTCGCCAATGCAGAGAATCGGAGTAAGGCCGTTGCGAATAGCGGCGGCGACTTTTTCGCCGATCTCTTTGTCGGTTTCATGGAATTTGTAGCGACGTTCAGAATGGCCACAGATGGCATAATCGACAAAACCGCGAAGCTGAGTAACAGATACTTCACCGGTGTATGCGCCGTAGTCGTTCTGGTTGAAGTTTTGCGCGGCGAGTTTGAACTGACGGCGATTAATCTGCAAGCTGAGAGATTGCAGGGAAATAATAGAAGGCGCTAGAACGAGCTGAATGTTGCGCGGAATATGATCGACGCGTTCTTGCAGGCGATGCAAATAGAGGCTTGCTTCACCTGGTGTGAAGTTCATTTTCCAGTTGGCAATAATATAAGTTTTTCTAGCGCTACTCATATGGATATTTTAGCATAAGCGCTTAGTCTTGGCGAATTTGGCGATCAAAAAGAGCCGCGGTTTGGGCGACTCTTTGAGCTTTGATTACTCGGTTACGCCAAGGATGCCACGAAGGGCGTAGGCGGTGTCTTCGTGAGAGCGGACGGTGATTGTGTCGATGCCCATTTGGACGACTGGATAATCATTGCCGCCTGGCTGAGTCATGTCGCCGAAGTAAAGGATGTCGGCTTTTTCGACGGAGAGTTCTTCGAGGAGGTGAGTCATGCCGAAGACTTTGTTCATGCCTGGAGTGATGGCATTGATGCTAGTGGTGCCACCGATTTCGTAATCGAATTCTGGTGCCAATTCTTTGCAGCGAGCAACGATTTTTTCGCGCTTTTTGCAATCTGGGTCCCAAGCATACTTGGCTTCGGTGCCGGCTTTTTGGCCGAGGGCAGAGAAGGTGACCTGAGAAAGGCGGTTTTCAATAATTTCGTCGCCTTCGGCAAGCTTGTCAGCTTCCCAGTAGCCGAGTTCGCGAGCGGCAGCCTCGATGGTTTCGGTGATTTTAGCGACTTGCTCGTCGGTGAGAGGGAAGTTGTAGACGCGTTCCCAGTTGGCGGCGTCGTAGTTGTCACCGGTTGATTTATAACGATAATACTGAGTGCCTTGTGCGACAAAGAGATGGAGATGTTCGAGTTGTTTGGTCGTGACGCCTTTTTCGATGAGGCGATCGACGATTTGGATGAGGAACTGCTCGAATTTTTGGCCGGAGATTGGCGCGATTTCGTAAAAATTCAGACAGCGAATGAGAAGCTCGGCGATTTCGTCTGGGATTGGTGTCTTTGCGATGTTAAGCGTCTGATCGATATCGAATGACAATACTTTTTTCATGTGTTAATCTCCGTAAATTATGGTCTGATTTTAGCACAAATGCGCGCGCATGAAAAATCCCCTCTCCGAAGAGAGGGGTAAAATGAATAACAGCTCAAATCATATTGGGTAAAAAGAGAACGGTTTATGCGGATGATGATATCAGCAGAACGTGTCGGGATTAAAGCCCTGCTTAACCAAGTTTGCACGGAACATATCGAGCATCGTAGAAGGCTTCTTTGCGGGTGCAGGCGGGTCTGTCTTTGCGGGCTTTGCCGGTGCGGGCGGGTCTGCCTTTGCGGGCTTTGCCGGTGCAGGCGGGGTCGTAGAAGTCTTTGCCGTTGCGGGCGGGTCTGCCTTTGCCGTTGCGGGCGGGTCTGCCTTTGCGGGCTTTGCAGGTGCAGGCGGGGTCGTAGAAGTCTTTGCGGGTGCAGGCGGGTCTGCCTTTGCGGGCTTTGCCGGTGCAGGCGGGTCTGCCTTTGCCGTTGCGGGCGGGTCTGCCTTTGCGGGCTTTGCCGGTGTAGGTGCAGGCTTTTTAGCCTCGGCGGCCGCCTTTGCAGCGGTCAGATCAACGCCGCCGCCGACGCGCTTGGAAATGGCGGTTTTCTGGCGCTTTTCCCAGGCGTCGATTTCCTCAGAAGTCTGCTTGATCGACTCGCTGTTGACGGTAGCCTCGACATTTTTCGGTGCGTACAGGACGATAGAGAAAGTGCCCTGATCGGCATCCTCCTCTGTTGTGGTCGTGACATAGCCGAGCCATTCAGCGGCGCAGCTTTCGTTTGCCTTGCGCAGGTTCTTGGCTGCCGTAGCGACTGCCTTTTCTGTACAGCCCGCGCTCAGTTTCGTGGTCACATAGGTGACGTAGAACTCTGCGCCTTCGTACGTGATCGTGGGCGCGTGTTTGATGTACAGAGTTGCCACGGGCTTCGCCTTGCTGTCCGGATTCGCTTTCTGCGCCTTTTTCAGCGCAGCCTTGAATGCTTCTTCCGTTTTATCAATCGGTTTGCACTCGTAGACTGTGCCGTCATCGTTGATGGCGTAGACGGTTGTTTCGTACACCTTCGGTTCTTCGCATACTTTTGCTTCTTCTTTTTTGATTTCGCTCATTGCGATTCCTCCTTGAACTGGGAATATGGGTTTGGCCCGAGCGCTAGGCGCCGGGATGTTGGATATTGCCGCAGGTGTCAGGTCCCTGCGAGCAATTAAGCGTACTAGTGGGTGGTGATTAGTGCGCTTGATTGCTCGAGGGAGCTGTCATAGGAGGAGATTTGAACGGTATCTTCATTTTCTTAAGGTGCAGATACCTATAACCATAGGTATAGCTATATTTTAGCATAGATTTGCAAAAATGTCAATAATATATAACAAAAATACCGCTTTTGGTTGAGCGGTATTTATTGGAGTTTTGAGTTACTTGACGAGAGCGAATTTGTTTTTGCCTTTTTTGAGAAGGCTTGGGGTGGCCAAATCGCAATCTTCGGTGGTTTTGGCGCCGTTTACAGAGATGGCATTACCGGAGAGGAGCTTGCGTGCTTCGCCCTTGCTACTCGCAAGGCCAGTTTCGACGAGGGCGTCGATAAGCTTGCTTGCGGAGGTGGTAGGGAAGGATTTCGCGAGAAGATCGATGTCGGCGGCGTCGAGCTGGCCGAGATCCTGATCTTTACCGAAGAGGAAATCGGTGAGCTTTTCGGCCTGTTTAGCGGCGTCGCTGCCGTGGACGACCTCTGTTACGAGATAGCCGAGGCGTTTTTGGCCATAGCGAGCGGCTGGATTTTCGGCATGTTTGGCGAGAATTTCGTCGAGTTCTTCTGGGGTGACGAAAGTGAAGTACTTGAAGTATTCTTCGAGCGCGTCGTCGGACTGATTGAGCCAGAATTGATAGAAATCGAAGATGCTGGTCTTTTCGGCGTCGAGCCAGACGGCATTGCCTTCGGATTTGCCGAATTTGCGGCCAGTGACTTTGTCGATGATGAGCGGACAGCTGTAAGCGTCAGCTTTGGCGCCTTCGAGACGCTTGATGAGGTGGATACCAGAGGTGCAGTTACCGTACTGGTCAGCGCCGCAGAGCTGCAAATCAACATTGTGCTCACGGAAGAGGTGAAGGAAATCGTAGCCCTGGATGAGGGTGTAGCTAAACTCGGCATATGAGATGCCGGAGCCACCTTCGCCGATGCGTTTTTGGACGAATTGGCGGTCGAGGAGCTGGGTCATGCTGAAAGCTTTGCCGATTTCGCGAAGGAATGGCAAGAATTTGACCTGACTAAACCAGTCGTAGTTGTCGAGAATTTTGGTGTCGGCTGGAGAATGAGTGACGCGAACGATTTGCTTGGCAAGAGCGGCCTTGTTGCGTTCGATTTCGTCGAGGCCTTTGAGGTCGCGCTCGACGGTATCCTTCGGATCGCCAATCTGGCCGGTGGCGCCACCAACAAGATAGTAAGGAGTATATCCGTGACGCACAAAACAAGCGCACATCATGAGGGCGGCGAGATGGCCAATGTGTAGAGAATCGGCGCTCGGATCGGTACCCCAATAGAAATTGCGCGGAGCTTTGTCTAGGTCTGATACGTTTTCCAGGGTGTGTTCGGCGAAAAAGCCGCGCCACTGGAGCTCTTCGGATAATTTCATTTGTACTCCTTAATTTTATTAACTTTTTTATTATATAACAGAGGCGAGCGGACGTCAAAAACCGCCCATTGCGGGCGGTTTGATGGTTTAGTTTGCGCAGATTTGGTCGCCGCGACTGATGGATTTGCGATCGACGTCCTTGAGGAGGAGGCCGACGTTGTCGCCGGCGGTGGCGTGATTGTGGGTTTTGCGGAAGCTCTCGATGCCGATGATAATGGACTGCATGGGGCCGTTGGCGGTTTTGATGGTGACCGGTTGGTTAACGACGAAAGTGCCAGATTCGACGCGGCCGGTTGCGACGACGCCGCGACCGGTGATAGAGAAGACGTCGTCGACGATGAGAAGCCCTGGTTCGTCGGCGCTTGGAGCTGGCTGTGCTGGAGTCTGCTGGATTGGCGGCTGAATGACGTTGTTATTGTTGCTAAAAATGTTTTTAAGAAAATCTAATGCCATAAGGATATTATACGGAATAATTAGGGTAGGGAAAAGCCGCCCCGAAGGGCGGCTAGGATTAAAGTGCGATTTTGCAGGAGTTATTCAGCGGTCGTGAACTCGAGGAGAGTCGCAATGACGGCCAGCTGATTGCTGTCAATGAGTCCGCTGTCGGTAATACCGTGGACCACGAAGTAGTTCTGATCACTGTAGGCAGACACAGCTTTGCCAGTGCCGGTTTCGCAGCAGTTACCGTCATTGCGGTAAACTCTGATACTGTAGGCGTTATTTGTGCAGTCCGGTACCACCGTTGCGCTGTAGGCTGTTGTCTCGTAGGCTCCCTTCAGAAGAGTGATTCGACCGGGGCGGTAATTACCCCATTCGTCCTGACTTCCGTCAGTGAAGGTAATGGTGTAACCGTCGACATCGATATAGGTCGTATCGCGGTCACCGCGAATTCCGGTAAGCCCGTTGGGCAGGAATCCTGCGTCATTGAGCAAGGTGGCAATGTCGATGTTGCGGACATCGATGTGTTCCTGCAGTGCTCGGCCGTAGGCGTTGCTGATTCTCTCGGCGTTCAGCTCCAGGTTACTTGCCAACATGTCGGCGATTGCGTCGCTAATTGCGACACAGTCATCGCTCCATGCGAGCGGAGGGCCGATTTCCTTCTCCTTTTCGAGCTCGGCTTCCTCTTCCGCTCTGTGTGCGTTGTCGATCAGGCTGCTGAGCTGCGGAATGCAGTCGTGCAGCACGCCGACCATAGCGATATCGGAGACGGTGTAGATAAAGCCGTTGCTGGACAGAGTCAGATACATATCCGTACTCTTATCCTGCGGTGTCTGGCAATTGGAGAATGGGACGCAGAGACGGACGGCATCATCGTCATATTCGGTAGTGACGTTGTAGCACTCCTCCTTCTCGTTGATTTCGACGAGAGCATAAAACTCATCGCCGAATGCGAGGCCGTAGCTCGCCGGCATACGCTGCAGGCCGTGGACCTGCGCGGCATAATAGGTCAGTGTCCAGTTGTCGTCGAAGGTGCAATTTGCGGGTCCTGCATATTTGCCCCACTCGCCGTCCAGCTCGTATGTCAGATCGGCGACATCTTTGAAGTCGAACTTGCGAATATCTCCCTCATAGACGTCGAGGAGCGTTTCCTCGGTTTCTGCCGCTTCGTTGGCATAGTCGAGGATTTCGTTGCGGATGGCCTCAGAGATGCACGAGGCCGTCTGGGCCTGTATGTCGTTACCGGAAGCGCCGGTGTCGGCGATAGCGGTAGTAGGGGCGGCACAGCTGATGATCATCATCGCTGCGATTGCGGATGTGATGACTCTCTTCTTCATGAGAAAGTCCTCCTGTTGTAAAAAATACTCTATCGGTGCGGATGGCTCCGTCCGTAATAGGCAAGTAATATATTAGCATATTTCTGCGAAATTGTCAAGAGAGCTATGGTTATCGGGGCGGTGAGCGAGAAAAATCCACCAGCTAGGCCGGTGGATTGTAGTTTGTTAGATGATCCAATCCGCGAGTGGGATAGTATATGTGTCGCGTTTCTTAAAGGGGTTGTCCGGGAGGGGGAAGACGAAGGTTTGCTGCGTGACGACCTGCTCAATCAGTTCTTTTTTGGACAGCGTCGTGTCGGCGGGCTTGTGAATGAACACGATGGTTTCGGGTGACATGCCGAGGAGCTCGCGGTAGGGCGAACGGGCTGCGGTTTCTGTGACCCATTTCTTGACTTTTTCGTAACGACTACGAACGTCTTTAGTTGTAGTCTTGAATAGGGTAGCGATGTAGACGAAGTCGTGATGTTTTCCATCTTCCAGGCCACGGAAGAGATTGAAGATGCGCTTGTCTTCGATCTTGAGCCCCGGCATGTTGGAATAGATATTGTCGAGGAATTCTTCGGGCGAAATTGGGGAATCGCTCGTGAATTGTTCGAGCGTGCAGTTTGCGAGTACGCAAGTAATGTACTCGATGCCGTAGTAGATGCGGTGCGGGTTGTTTGCAGTACTGAACATAAGTTTCTCCTTTGGCTGGCCGCTTGGGGCGGCAATGGCGGATTGGCTGTCTGGTAAGGTGCGATTTTTATATTATAGCATTTTGTGCGAGAAAGTCAATCAGAGTGGTGGTGGGCGGGGTGGATGTGGTAGAATAGGGGCACGGGCTCGTCGTTCAACGGATAGGACATATCCCCTCTAAGGATACAATGCTGGTTCGATTCCAGCCGGGCCTACCATTTTGGAATTTGAGTTGGTTGCCGGCTCTTTTTTGTTGATTTTTAGGTAAAGGAAAAGCCCCCTGGAGAGGGGGCTTGGTGGTGGCTGATTATGACTTTCTGATTGTGATGTTGATATTTGGGATTCTGTCGTTGATGAAGTGCTTTGCTGCGGTGCGATAGTCTGTGTCGGTGAAGCCGAGCGCGGCGATGATTGCCGGGATTTGCGTATGTGCAATCGGGTTTCCGCTTACATCGAGGGGGTTGCAGAATGACGAGCTTTCAATCTTGAGCTCTCTGCCGGTTGCTTTGAGTATGATGCTTGGCGGGTTCATGCTGTTGCGTCTGGTGAGCAGGGACACAATGCTTAATGAGGCATTGTCGGGGTGGCGCTCCGTGTATTCTTTAACGAAGTTAATGACTTCGTCAAATGTAGTAGCGTCGGAGCTGCCCCAGTTGTTCGTCGGTCTGATCCAGAGGTTGCCGACTGCGGCGTTCCAGTCGACGTAGACAATGTTGGAGTTGTCGCTATCCGCGAGGCGCGGACCTTTCTCGTAGTCGTAGGGCAGGGTAACGGGGGTGGTAATGGTCGTGTCCGCTGTGGCGGCTTCCGGGGCATTCTTTCCAAATCCGAATAACATAGAGATCATTCCTTTCAAAAGTGTATTCAGCCTTAAGGTGCGTCTTTTAGTTTATATGGCTGAAAGATATTATAATTATAGCACAGAAACTGCAAAAAGTCAAGAGTGGTTATGGTTATTCCAGGGGAGATTCGTTTGACATTTTGAGCTGATTATTTTATAATGAAGGGCATTATTATGATGAATGCGAAGAAGGCAATTATCGGTCGAAATGCGTTGGTGGACTTTGGTGACGAGGTGCAGAATGTGCCAGCCAAGGTAGACACGGGCGCGGATAGCTCGGCGGTGTGGGCGAGCGACATTTTTGTCGATAAGGAGCATGTCTTGCATTTTAAGCTTTTCGATAAGGGGTCGGAATATTATACCGGCGTAGAGCATACTGCGCGCAAGTATAGCGTTGCGTTGACGAAGAGCTCACTTGGGAATACGACCTTGAAGTATCGCGTGAAGTTGCCGGTGACGGTGAATGGGCGTGATTTGCTGGTGGGTTTTGGCCTGAGCGATCGCTCGACGCATAATTATCCGATTTTGATTGGTCGCAAGACTTTGCACGGAAACTTTTTGGTGGATGTGGAGCGCGATGAGGGGATTTTGAAAGCGAAAGTGAAGACGTCGAAGCATTTGAACGAACGTATGCTTGAGGATCCGTATAAATTTTACAAAGAGCAGTATCTGAAGTATTCGGATGAAGAGGTGGAAGAGGAAGAATAAAAAACATCCCGCTGACGGCAGGATGTTTTTTATTGTTGTCGCGACTGGCGACTAGCGGCGGCGCTTCTTGAGGAAGATGAGCGTGCCGGTGAGGGCGCCGAAGATGAGGACGTACTTGAGGATTTCGTCGAGGGTGGCTGGAATGAATGGAATTGGGTATGGACTTGGGGCTGGCTGTGGGACTGGCGCGTACGGATCGATGTCGGTATCTGGTTCGCCGCCGGTGTAAGCATCGGTGTAAATGATGTTGATGAGGCGGACTTTGTCATCGTCGCTATCTGGGTCGCGGATAAATTCGAAGCCGATGTTGGCGAAGTTTTCGTTTGCGAGACTGAGCATCTGGACTGGGACCGGCGTGGTGTAGACGGTGCCGGCTGCTGGGTCAGCTTCGATGCCGGCAGCCATCTTTTCGAAGTTGAGGTTGCTGCTGGCGACAGGGTAGGCAGTACCATCGAACTCGCCCCAGCTGTTGGACTGGAGAACGACGCCATCACGGCGGAGGCCGTAGACCACGAGGTCGGATTTATCGAAATCGGTTTCGTCTTCGTTGAAGAGTACGCGAGGCTTGTTCGAAGTGAGGTAGAGAACCTCGTCGAGTGGGTAGAAGACGCCTTCGAAATCTTCGCGACCTTCGAAGCCGGCGTATTTCTCGGTGACGTTGGCGGAGTAGGCGTAGATGTCGGTGCCCTCTGGGATGGTTGGGCCAAATCCGTCGCCGATGGTGTCGTCCGCTGCGCGGGTTGGCATTGTGTAGCCGCCGATGTTCTTATCTTCGATGGCAGTGTCGCCCCAGATGAAGATTTGCTCGAGCTTGTCGTCGTTGGCGAAAGCAGCGTTCTTCATGTCGGTAATCTGGTAAGCAACAGTCGCTTTGGCGAGCTCTGGATCGTTGTAGAAGGTGGCGCGCGGGATGGTCTGGTTGCTGAAGTTTTCTGGGACGCTGACGCTGCGGAGTTTTGGCATTTCACTGAAGGCGTAACCTTCGGAGCCGTCGAACTTGGCCGCAGTGAGGTCGAAATCGGTCGATTCGTCGCCTATGGTTTCGAAGGCGGTGCCCTTGAAGGCATATTTGCCGATGGCGACGGTTTCTTCGGAGAGATCTGGCGAGAAGGTCATGAGGTGGAGCTTTTCGTCACCGGCAAAGGCTTCTTCGTCGATGAGGCGGAGGTTGGCGTTTCGGCTGGCGTCGACTTTTTGGAGATTGACGCAGCCGTCGCAAGCTTTATAGGTGACCTTTTCGAGATTATTGAGAACGAGCTCGTCGAATGGCATGTGCCAGAACTCCTGGTAGTTGTCGGTATGGCCGACGACGGAGGCTGGAAGGGTCTTGGAGTCGATAATCATCTTGTCGACGTCGTTCTGCCAGAACATTTGGTGCATGAGCTGGCCATTGGCGAGGTTGAAGTCGATGTTTTCCGGTTTGACCGTAATCGTATCGTAATGGACATCAGCATCGCCGGCGTTGAAGGCGGATGGCTGAATGGTTGTGACGGTGCTCGGGACGACGAGGTTGTCGGTAAGATCAGAGGCGTAGAAGGCGGCGTACTGGATGGTTTCGAGACCTTCTGGTAGTGCGTTCGTGTAGGTACCCTTGGTGTTTTGGAAGGCGGAGACGCCGATAGTCTTGAGTGTGCTTGGTAGCTCGAACGGTTCTTCGATTTCGGCGTTTTGGAGGGCGCCTTGGGTGACGGTTTCGAGACCTTTTGGAAGAGTGAGCTTGCCGATCTTGGTATCTTCGAGGCCCCACGGCACATTCTTGACGAGGTGCTTCCAGCCGGTTTCGCCGAGGTCGAGTTCGTCGAAGATGAGGCCTGAGAAGTAGCCGGTGCCGGTCATGTAGATGTCGGTTTGGGCGTTTTCGGTGAAGGTGACTTTGCCGTAATGAGTCTGCGAAAGCTTTTGGCCGTATTCGAGAATGATATTGTAGTTGTTCGGATCGTGCTGGTCATAGAAGTCGTTATGCTGATTGAAGAGGCTGTAGAAGGTGGTCACCTTATAGCTGTCATTATTGGCCATATATCTTGCAGAACAGCTCATGTGTAGGACTTGGTAGATGTTCGCGCCTGCGAAATCTCTAAGTGATTGTGGGAAGTCGTTCGGATTAAATGGCTCTTCGTAGTTTGGTGGAAGTGCGCCGAGATCGAAGTCGATTGTAATATCGTGAAGAGTCGATATGTTCGCGAATGATGCGGCATGCATGGATTGGACTGTAGGTGGCAGATAGACGTCGTGGAGGCGCGTGCCATAGAAGGCTTTATAGCCGATGTGGCGCAAGTTCGGCGAATTGAGGTCCGCTTCGAGGCCCCAGTCGTTATAGAAGACATCATTGCCGAGATACTCAAGCGATTCTGGGAGTTTTTTGATGTGAATAGTGTGTTTTTGCAGATACTCTGGGTCTGCTTCGTAACGTTGAGTCTGCGAGTTCCAAGGGAAGCCGTTATATTGAGTCATGCCGAAGTTGAAGGCCGCATCGCCGATGACTTTGAGGGTGTCTGGTAAGATGAGCTCTTTCTGAATGAACGAATCAGAGAATGAATCGCCTGGGATAACTTCTAGGCCGTGCGGAAGGACAACTTCGCCGATGGATGTTTGAACGAACATGCGAGGCGAGAGAATCTTCCAGTTGGTGCCGCCAAGATCAACCTTGTCTGCATTGATGTGACCGAAGAAGGTGTTGTAAATGCCGGTACCGTAATTTCCGCCTGGGCAGCCATTAACCGCGTCGGACGTATCGCGTTCATTGAAGTAATAGCAGTTGTGATAACCGTTTGGAAGTTGACTGACGTTCTTGTCTGTGAAGGTGATTGTGCCGAAGATCATTGGCCAGAAGTTATTTGCTTGGTCGAAGTTTTGGCGGATTCCAAATTTCTCTGCGGTAGCCGTATTGAGCCTATATGGATAGCGGGGGCCAAATTCGGTTGTGATGTGGAATTGGCCGTCGTACCAATCTGGGGCGTGGCGATGTGGAAGTGCCCAGGCGATATAGATGTTTGGATTGAAGACGTCGAGATCGAAGGTGATGTCGTTGAGGAACCAGCAATCAGAGAAGACTTGGGCGCCCATGTAGCGGAGTTTGTCATGGAGATAGATGTTGCGTGTGCGGGTCTTTTCGAAGGCGTGGTCGCCGAGCGCGACGAGGTTAGGGAAGTCGACGTTGCCATCATAGTAGTAGACGTTCTTGAAGGCGAAGATGCCGATGAATTCGATGTTCTTTGGAATGGTGAATTCGGTATATTCACGGTTGAAGAGGTGATCGAAGGCAAGGTTGCCGATGCCTTTGAGGCTGTCTGGGAGGTAGAGGCGGTTGCCAGTGTCTTCTGCTTCGAAGAGGACTTCGCCTGCGCCTTCGCCAGTGCCTGCGTCTGTCCAGTCCGTGAAGGCGGAGCTGCCGATATATTCGTAGCCTTCACCAACGGTGATGACTTTGAGGCCGTGGAGGTTAGCGAAATAGGATGGGGCGATGATATTTTTCTTGGAATCAACGTCGGCGTAGTCGGTCTCGAATTGGCTGCCGGATGCGCCAGCTGGGCCGGAGCCGTCGGAGTTGTAGGCGCTGTATTGGGTGTAGCCGTAGTCGTTTGATGCAGCCGAGGAGCAGCCTTCGCGCCAGCGTCTGTAGCCGCATGGTTCCGCCATATATTGGCGCGTCTCAGCATGATAATGCCATTTGTACTGCTCGTATGGAATATGCGTAGCACTGACCGGTTCGTCTTCGGCGTATGGCGCGATGACGGTAAGCTCTTTGATAGTGCTGCTTGGCTGATTATCTGTTGTACCCCAGTAATTATCTAGGACGACGAAGAACTGGAGGGTAGTGCCGCTAGTGAGGGTGTCGTAAGCGACAGTTACCTTTTCGAGATGACTGTTATTCTCAAAGAGAAGAGCTTCGAGGTCATTGATGCTTTTTGGGAAATAGAGCTCGCGAATGTCGTTACCGGCAAAGGCGCGGTATTTAATACTATTGATGCCTTCGAGGTTAACTTCGGTGAGGTGTGCGTTTTCGAAGGAGCGTGGGCCGATGGTTTTGATGTTGGTGGTGGAAAAATCGAAGGATGTGAGGCCGGAGCCGGCAAAAGCATCGTCGGTGACGAGGGTGACGTTGTCGCCGTATTCGACTGTTTCGAGCTGAGCGCAGTCGCGGAAGATGCCGGAGCCGATGGTTTCGGTATTGATGATGGCTTTTTTGATGTTGGAGGCTCTGAAGATATCGCTACCGAGGAAAGTGTCGCCGGAAATGGTGACGGTCTGGCCGGCGATTTCGGATTCGGCGAAGGCTTCCCAGCCGATGTAGTTAAAATTGCTGGCGTCGAAGTTGGTGAGTTTGAGCTTATAGCCGGAGAAAGCGCCGAGTGGGGCGGAGACGACCGAAAGCGAGTTGATGTAGCAGTTGTTCTCGTTAAAGGTAAGGGTAGTGGCTTGTGAGATGAGGTGGCAGTTATAATCTTCGGCGGTTGGAGTGTAATCGTTGATTTGGTCAGGGGTCATGTTTGCGTAATTTGGGATGCTGACGATTTCGGACGAACTTGAGCCACAGTAGTAGCGATTGTTCCAGCTGTAATAGTACGGATTGTTGCAGTGGTTGAGGCGGACTTTTTTACCGTAGTTGTCGCCAATGACCATATTGGAGCCGAAAATGAGTTCAGTTTCAACTTCTGGGTCGATGAGTGGGGAGACGCCAAGGATTTGGATTTTGGACGTGTTTCTCATGTCGAGCTTGGTAGTGCTGACGCTTTGGTCGCGGCGTGGGAAGTCAGTCTCATAGCCTGCCTGCACGGAGATATTTGCACTCTCGAGGAAATAGGTGTCGAGATCGGCGCGGGCGCCTGGGACGAGACTGAGAACTTCGCTTAGTGATGGGACGATGACGGTTGAGATGTCGGCTGGTTTGTCGTAAAAATGAATGCGAACTTCCTGTGTGCCAGCTTCATCGTCGGTGGTGAGGTCGTAATCCCAGCGAACGTCGTTCGAGTCGGTAACCATGCCGCTAGTGACGACGGATTCGGCAAAAGCTGACGAGCTCCCAATAAAAGCTGTCATGAAAAGTGTTGCAAAAACTGTAACAAAAAGCGACAAAATTCTCCCAATCGCTGTTTTTTGTTTGGACATATTCTCTCCCAAAAAATGACCCTAATATTTAGAGTCATTTTACCACAAGCGCTTTGGATTGTGCAACAAATTATGCAAGGCTGGATGGATTGACGTATTTGTGATGAATGTTTGGCTTGCGCTCGTAGATTTCGTTTTTGGTGATTTCGAGAGTGGCGATGTTGACGGGGAAGGCAGTGTTGAGGAATTTGAGTTTGCGGGCGGCATCGCTGATGCTAGTGACGGCACCACAAATGATGAGTTCGTGACGGTCGCCAAAGCAGCCGGTGCGGGCGAGGTGCGGTAGGAAAGTGCGGTTACCTGGGGCGATGATACCGCGGTCGCTGCGCCAAAAATCGTCGATGATTGGCGGGGTGGCGCCGTTGTGAGTATGGCCGGAAATGATGTGGTCGAAATCGGCGAAGAATGGCGCGATGTCCGGCTCAAGTAGATGGAATGGCGAATGAACGAGGGCGATTTTGGCTTTGCGGGATGGAAGATTGTGAAGTTTTTCGCTAGGGATTTTGCTGAGGTCATGCTGGAGAATGCCTGGATCTTCGGGATTGTTGCGGGTGCGGCGAGTTTCGTCGGTGTCGAGACTGAAGTAATTGGCACTTTGTGTGACGCCAAAAATGTAAACGCGGTCGTCTTCGAAGGATGAATTGTCGAGAATGTGGATATTTGGAATAGTGTTGGCGTACTCGAGGAGGATTTCTGGCGAGGAGGCGTTCCAGTGGTAACGACCAAAGAGGCGTGGTTTGCGATTTGGGTTAATGCGGTAGGCGTCGTGGTTGCCGAGACTGATGATGGTTGGCGCGATTTTGCCGAGGCGCTCGAGCCAAGAAAGGAGGCGCTGGCGGTCTGGTTTAGCGTCAATAGTATCGAGGTAATCGACGAGGTCGCCTGGGATGAGGATATAATCTGGCTGTTTGGTTTTGGCGACTTTGATGAGATTATCAAGCGTTTCGTTAGTGACTTTTGGTGCAAAATGAATGTCGCTGATGAGGAAAAAGGTGAGCGGGCGTTTGATGGCGGCATTATAGAAGCGATAGCGAGTGTCATAGAAGAGTTTCATTGCTTTTATTATACGATAATATTTTGAGCGGAATAAAGACGGGTGGCACATAAGAAGTCACACTAAATATAGGGGAAAGTGCAAGTATTATGACACTAAATATGGAATGTCAATGCTTGTGCTTGGCTTGAAAATTATTTATGCTAAAAGTGTATTTAATAGTTTGGTGGGCGGAATAGGAGGTGCCCAAGAAATGAAAACAAAAACGAAATATATTTTTGTGACCGGCGGCGTGATTTCCGGTGTCGGTAAAGGTATTATGGCGGCTAGCATGGGCGCAATTTTGAAGGCGAAGGGGCTGAAAGTTTCGATTCAAAAGTGTGACCCTTATTTTAATGTGGATGCCGGCTTGCTGAATCCGCGCGAGCATGGCGAATGCTATGTGACGAGAGACGGCGCGGAAACCGATTTGGATCTTGGGCATTATGAGAGATTTTTGGACGAAGAAATGACCGGCAACTCCATTTGGACGTCTGGAAAACTATACAAGACTTTGATTGACGCAGAGAGAGCGGGGAAGTTTGGTGGCAAAACGGTGCAGCTGGTGCCGCATGTGACGAATATGGTGCAGCAAACTTTCTTGGATAATGCGCGCGATTTTGAGTCGGATGTGCATATTGTTGAGATTGGCGGCACGGTTGGCGATATCGAAGGATTGCATTTTATTGAGGCGGTACGCGAATTTCCGACGAAGGTTGGGCGCGAGAACTGTTTGTTTGTCCATGTTTGTTATGTGCCGTGGTTGTCGACTTCCGAGGAGTTTAAGACGAAGCCAGCGCAGAATTCTTTGCGCGATTTGAGACAGTTTGGCATTATTCCGGATATGGTTGTAGCGCGCATGGATGTCGACAAGCTCGTGAAGGCGCCGCATGTGGCAACGAAGTTGGCGACGTTCTGTGGCGTACGCGAAGATTCTGTTGTTTTGATGCCGGACGCAAAGAGCGTTTATGAAGTGCCTTTGAATGCGGTGAAGAGTGGCGTTTTGGCGCCGTTGGAACGCTTTATCGATCATGGCGATCCGGATATGGGTCAGTGGGAAAAGTTGGCTGAGCGTATTGAATCGAAGCCGAAAAAGACCGTGCGCATTGGCATGGTGGCGAAATATGTTGATAATACTGATACTTATTTGTCCGTAACGGAAGCCTTGAAAGCGGCGGCTTGGGAAGCTGGCGTTGGGCTTGAGACGGTATGGATTAATGCGGAAGATGCTACGAAAGCCGATTTCGAGAGCGTTGATGGTGTGGTTGTGCCTGGCGGCTTTGGTATTCGCGGCGTCGAAGGCAAGATTGCGGCAGCGGATTATTGTCTTGAGCATAATAAGCCATATCTAGGGCTTTGCCTTGGTATGCAGGTTGCAGTAATCGCGGCAGCTCGTCGCGGTGGCGTGAAGTGTGCGAACTCGGAGGAGTTTGGCGCGCAGCCTGGTAAGAATGTGATCTATATCATGGAAGGTCAGCAGGGCAAGGAAAGTACTGGCGGCACGATGCGCCTTGGCAACTATCCGGCGGTTTTGAAGAAGGGCTCGAAGTTGGCGAAGATTTATGGTGCGACGGAGATTGTTGAGCGCCATCGCCATCGCTATGAAGTGAATCAAGCATTTGTTGACGAAATCCGCGAAGGTGGTTTGGAAATTGTCGGTACGAGCCCGGATGGCAAGTTGGTTGAGTTTGTAGAGGCGCCAAATTGTGATTATTTCGTGGCGACGCAGGGCCATCCAGAATATCGTAGCCGCCCTTACCGTGCGCATCCGATGTTCGCGGGCTTGCTAAAGGCCGCTGCGAAGAAATGAGTCAGCTTTTAATTAAGCAGCGCATCTTTTCTTGGTCTGATAGCTACGATGTTTACGATGCGAATTCGCAGCCGAAGTATTTTGTGAAAGCGGATTATTGAAGGCGATTTCTTTGGATTTAGTTATCAGTGCTTCGAGAATGGCCGGGCGGTCTTTGCTATTCAGAAAAAGTTGTTGAGCTGGGGTGATACCTACGTGCTGACGACGGCGCGTGATGAAGATGAGCTGCCGGCATTGCTGATGAATATTGCGATCGATGCGGCCTGCCACGATGGCTCCAGTAGCTCAAGTTAGCAAAAATGTTAATTGTGCGAGGTTTTTGAAATAAAAAGCCGGCCAATGGTGACCGGCGATGTTTTTGGAGATGCCATGCTTGGCTTAAAGCAATCATTTGGACTAAGGCGTCGGGATATTTGCGGTGACGCATGATTGCGCATGGCGACCAATAGCTGGAACATATCGAACGCAGGCGTCCGCCGAATGAAATCATGGGGAGGAGATCCCCGAAGCGGAGACGTAGTGGCTTTTAGGCCAATACGCAGTTCAACTTAGCGCCAGGTTGATACTGGCTCGAATTATACATTATTTCGGCAAAAATGCAAGAAAATAGTGTAGAATATAGGATATGGAAAACTTAAAGAATCGAATCGCAGAAGTTATCAAAGAGCTCTACGCCATTGACGGCGCGATAGTCGATTTTGCGGATGTTCCTGCGGACATTCCTGGCGACTACTCGACGAATGCGGCGATGCGTATTGCGAAACAGGCTGGCAAGGCTCCGCGTCAAATTGCGGAGGAGATTGTCGAGCGTCTGCGTCAAGATTCCGATGAGTATGTCTTTTCGATTGCGGGGCCTGGCTTTATTAATGTTGAGGTTTCGGGAAAGAGTTTGGCTGAGCGCTTGAACGCGGCTTGGTCAGATGATTATGGCTGCAATAAATCTGGTGAGGGGAAGGTTGCGGTCGTGGAATTCCCAAGTACAAACATGGCGAAGCCGTATTCGGTTGGTCATTTGCGCCCTGGCACGCAAGGTTGGGCAACGAAACAAATCCTTGAGGCGAACGGCTGGAAGGTGATTACGGATAATCACTGGGGCGATGCTGGCACGCCGTTTGGGATTTGGACTTTGGGCTTTTTGCGTTCTGGTATGTCGCTCGATGAGGTGACGATTTATGATCTTGGTGATATTTACATCAAGATGAAGAAAGATTTGAAGGACGAGGCGGCCGAAGGTAAGCACGAGCTGGCGGATGAGGTCCAGGAATGGCTGAAGAAGCTCGAGGCGAAGGATGCTGAGGCGGTCAAATATGCCGAAACTTTCAAGCAGATTTCTTTGAAGCACACGCATGGCGTGATGGAACGCTTGGGGATTTCGACGGATTATGAGCTTGGCGAAAGTTTCTTTGCGGAACCTGGCAAGGAGCTGGTAAAGAAATATCTTGCTGAGGGGAAGTTTGAGCAGAATGATGATGGTTCGGTAATCTGCCGCTTGGATGAGTATGGAATCGATGTGCCGATTTTGGTATTGAAGAGCAACGGTACGGCGCTTTATGCAACGACGGATTTGGCATGTATGGATTATCGTGTGCGTGAGTGGCATCCAGACAAGAATATTTATTGCGTCGGCGCGGAGCAGAAGTTCTACTTCGAACAGCTGTTTGCGATGGGTAAGAAGCTTGGCTATGATGTTGAGAACGTGCATATTTGGTTCGGTACGATTGACCAGATTTCTGAGGATGGCAAGCGCGAGAAAATGTCCAGCCGCAAGGGCGTGGTGTTGCTTGAGGCGATGCTGGACGATGCAGAAAAACGCGTGCGTGAGAATTTCAATAATTCTGATTTGAGCGATGCGGATATTGCGAAGATTGCGACGGGTGCGATTAAGTTTAGTGACTTTATGGCGGATCGCAAGACGGGCATTTTGTATGATCCGGACAAGATTTTTGCTTTGACGGGCTTTTCGGGGCCGTTTTGCCAGTATGCGACTGTGCGCGTGCGCAGGATTTTGGATAAGAATGCGGACTTTGCGCGCGTGGATTTTGCTGATTATGATTGGGCGGAAGAGAAATCGCTCTTGCAGTTGCTTTTGAAATTCCCAGATTTGGTAAAGTTGGTTGGCGAAAACCTCGAGGCGCATCGTATTGCGCAGTATTGTTTCGAGTTGGCACAGGAATTGAATCGCTATTATGAAAAAACGCAGATTACGCAGGCGGATGACGTGGCTCGCTCGGCTCGCTTGAGCTTGATGGAGAAGATGGATTTCGTGATGACGCGTGCGCTTGGCTTGCTCGGCCTCGAAATTCCGGAAAAGATGTAGTGGCTAGCTAGTCTCATTGACTTTTTGGGCTTTTTGTTGTATAATTATAAGGATTGGCTTTTGTTGGCCAAGGTCTCTTTATATCTTGATGCGTGTTTCTGAAAAGGAGGAAACGGTATGTCTTTTCTGCGCAGATTCTTCAGATGGCTTTTTGGCGAAAGCGTTACGGTAAAAAACTATACGCGAATGACGATTTCGGGGCGCAACCAGAGTGTCAGCTGTGGCAATGGTTGGGCCGAGATTAATGGGCGTCGGTACACTTTTCGGCCGGGAGCTTCTATCCGGATTGCCAATGGCAGAGTTTATGTTGACGGAAAGCGTCTGGGAGCCGATGATGAGGGAGATTCCGAAATAGGGTCGTCGAAGCAGGTTTCGATTTCTCTGAACGGCGAGATCGGCTGCCTGTCGGTTGATGGCGACTTGGTTGTCGAAAATGGCGATATCCATGGCGACGTTGAGGCAAAAGGGTCGATTCAGTGTGACGATATCTATGGCTCGGTGCAAGCCGGCGGATCCGTTGAATGTGACGATGTCGAGGGTGATGTTACCGCAGGTGGCTCTGTCAATTGCGATGATGTTGGCGGCAATGTCGTGGCGAACGGCGCAGTAATCATGTGACGCATCAAAAATCCCGGTCCTTAGTGGCCGGGAATTTTTGTTGTCTTGTTTTTCTAGCGCTCGTACTCGTAGAAGGCGTCTAGATCCTTGTTGAAGTAAGTGGTCTTGTCGCCGATGCGGACGGTTGCGTAAAGCGGATAGAGGTTGATATAGGAGCTAACATCCTTATCCTCGAGCGTAACGCTTTTGCCGGTGAGGAGGTTGTAGAGGACAGTTTGCTCGGATTCGTTGTCGGTGTACTGGATAAAGGTGCTGGTCGTGACGGTCTTTAGGTGGCTGCCGTTGAGCTCGGCGACTTGCTTACCCGTAGAGGTAATAATGTAGATTTTGTCTTCTTTGGTGGCGAAGAGGTAATCTTTGCCTTTTTTCTTGAGATATTTGTAGAGAATGGCGTCTGGAGGGGTGATTGAGTCGTATTCGCATGGGACGGACACTTTTTCGCCGCTCATGAGGCCGTAGCCCTTGTTGCAGCTGAAGACAGTGAGGCCAGTGGTGCTTTCCCACTCGCTGAGTTCGGAGTCTTCGTCTTCGTCGAGGCCGCTTGGGCGATCTTTTTGCGGAGCTTCGGCGTCGTAGGCGATGTAGGAAGTGCGCTCGTCATAACTCGCGTCGTAATCGTAAATTGCGGCATAGGTGTCGTAGTGGCGAATCGAGAGTTCGTGTGGTGTGTCGATGACGATTTTATCGTTCTGGATATAGATGGAGCGAACTCGCTCGTAGTCGCCGTCGTAGAACTGGAAGTGGTTGTTGTCTTCGTCGCCAATATACTGGTCCTGCATTGCGACGATTTCTTTGCCGTTATCGCAGTTAATGATTCCGTAGGTTGACTTCTTCTCGGTGTAATCCTTGACGATGCAGTAGGTGTTGGCGAGATTGGCGTCGACGTCAGAGACGGCGTAGCTGGTCGAGACTGAGCTGTCGGCAGGTTGGTGTGTGTAGGTGATTTTGCCCTTGGCGTTCATAATGCCGGTCTCGCCGGTTTCGCTGTTACCCCAGATGACGTAGCCGTCTTTGTACTCGAGAGTGATGTTATCGGCGGCGAGGCGCTTGAGTTTTTTGTCGTAGACGTGATTGGTGGTGTACCAGAGGCCGTTTTCGGCATCGTAGCCAAAGGTGGCATAGCGGCTCTCGGCGACGAGTTTTTCTTCGCCTTTCTTGTCGATTACGATATCGAAACCGTCTTCATCGCGGCGGGCGACAGCATAATCACCAATAAAGTCGCTGGCGCTGCGATATTTTGGCTCGATAACCATTTCGCCCTTGAGATTGATGTAGCCGTATTTGTCATCTTTTCTTACGGCGAGAAGGATACTTTCGTCGTAGGTGAGATCGATGAGTTCGGCTTCTTTTTTAGCTTCTTCGTTGCCGCCGCCGAAGATTTTGATAATAAAGACAATGCCCAAGATGACTGCGAGAGCAAGAATAATGAAAAGAATGAGTCGTTTTGGCGACGATTTGCGCGCGGAATCTGTTGGTGCGGCGCTTGGGCTTGTTGGCGCGCCTTGGATTGGTGTTAGCGTTGGCTCTGGCGTGCTTGGTGCAGTTGGCGCAGGTGCCGGCGTTGGCGCAACTGGGGCAGGGCTCGGTTGCGGGTTAAGGTTTGAATCCATAAGAATATCTCCATGGTTAGGTTTATGGTTATAGTATATAACATGCTGACTGAGGGGCGGCTGTTGACTTTTTGAGGTGTTTGTGATATAATTACGCTATTAGCGCGAATTGTAGCTAATCGTTCTTTAGAAGCAAGGAAATGAATTAGTCATAATTCGTTCGGGGCTGACTTTCTCAGAGGGGAGGGAAAGTCAGCCCGGAGCACTCCGGTGATATCTGACATATCAAACATTCGCCTGAAAGTATGGCGCAAATAACGGAGGTATGAATTATGAAAAACTTGACGAACGCGAATCTCGCAACCGCACTTCTCGACGCCGAAACAGCATCACGCATGCATATCGTTGATGTCAACGATCCTACCGCTACCCAGGTTGTCAAGCTTGACTCGGACGGAAACGTTCTTGTCGATGATGACGGCAATCCCGAATTCGAGCATGTCGGCGACCCTACGGTAATGGAAATGCTTCTCTGGGGCATTTCATATGACCGTCTGGTCGAGCACGGCTATGCGAAGCCGCTGCCTGAGCCCACCCTTACAGGTGAGACCGATGCTGAAGATGGCCTTGTCCATTTTACGGACACGGGTGGCAATGATGACTTGCCGACCGAAGAGCACCCGACGCTGAATAGCGAGGCCTATATCTATATGCTCGCTGATCTCAGACGAACCGGTGCTTTCGGTAAGCCTAAGGATTTGATGGGAGCGCTGAATTACTACTCCCGCGAATTCGGGCTTTGCGCCGATGCGTTCGAACGGCTTGATGAGCTTGGCGAAGAAAAGCTTGCTGACTTCTGTCAGCGTTTTGCCGAGCTGGCTGCAGCCGCAGGCTAATCGAATTCTTCATTCCCTTGCTTGAAAGCCCCTGGAAACAGGGGCTTTTCTCTTGTTTTTTGTTGCATGAAAATACCCCCGCCAGCGATGGCGGGGGTGGTTGTTATTTCCTCCCCGGGTTTAAGTATTCTCTGTAGTAGCGCTCCGCGTGATTCGTATACGCCTTAACGCCTTCCTCAATGAACGGAAGCTCGTCATAGGTCGCCTTGGCGAGCTCCGGATCGTGGCAGTTAAACTGTCCGAAGAGAGCAAGGGCGAAGAACGCATTGAATCTGCGCTTTTTGGCGTTCGGTGAGGTCGAATACCATGCGCAACAGATGACGCCGTCGAACGCTTTTGCATAGATCAAATAGATATGCTTGTCCTCCAGCGTAACTTCGCTGAATTTTGAGACATCCGTGATCTTGGCCAAAGCCTCTTGTGCGTTGAGCTGGATTTCCACGAAAAGGCTTTCGTAGTGGACCTTGAGCGCCTCTTTCTCCTGTTCCGTGGTGTCACTGGTTGGCAGACGGCCGTGCTGAATTTCATGGAAGTCGCCTTTGCTATTGATATGAGCAATAACAAAAGCGTCCGAGCCGGTCATTCGCATATGGCCTTGCCAAAATTTGTCGATCAGGTTGAGGTCTGCTGGGATGTAGGACACCTTTTTGATTGCGCGGTCTCCCCCACCGGCAATCATTGTGATGTTCGGGCGGTTAAACATTTTCTATTCTCCTCTCTCTATATGGAAAAGGGGTGGATAATTATAATGAGCGAAATAGTGCGCTGCGACAGCGCAGTATGTAATAATATTCTATAACACTTTTAGTTTTTTGTCAATATTTGCGCGGTGTGCTATGATTAAGGTAATAAAAGGGAGAAATATTATGACAGCTAAGATAGATAAGGAAAAAGCCAAGATTGTAACGAAGGCCGGCGCGGCAAAGCTTAAAGGCGGCATGACTGGCTTTATGCAGTTCATTAAGGAGCAGAACGTCGTCGGTTTGGCGATTGGTTTGGTGCTCGGTACGGCTGCTGGTGCTTTGGTTAAATCTTTGATTGATAATGTAATTATGCCTCCGCTTGGCTTCTTGCTCGGTTCGGCTGACGGCATCAAGGGTTTGGCGCTCGACATGGGCACGACTCCGGCTGGTGAACATGCGGTTTTGTACTACGGTGCATTTATCAATGATTTGATTAATTTCTTGATTTTGGCACTCGTTATTTATGTTGTTGTGAAAGTTTTGAAGCTTGATTTGAAAAAATGACGAAGAAAAAAGTTGCTAGTTTGTTGTGGGTTGATCTGGAGATGACTGGTTTGTCTCCAGAGAAAGACCGAATTCTGGAAGTGGCCGCAATTGCGACGGACTGGGATTTTGAGGAGTTTGGTACTTATACCGCCGTAGTGAAAGTGAGTGAGAAGCTGATGCGCGAGCGGATGGTAGGTGAATTCTGGGAGAAAAATAAGGCTTCCTACGATGCGCTGATTGCGCAGAACGAGAATGGCGCGCCGGCAAAGCAGGTCGAAAAAGAGCTGCTGGATTTTGTTGCTCAAAATTTCGGCGAAGAAGTGTATTTGGCGGGGAATTCGATTCATCAGGACAGGAAGTTTATTGAGCGCGAATGGCCGGAATTGAATGAAAAATTGCACTATCGCATGCTCGATGTGAGCGCGTGGAAGTTGTATTTCGAAAATGCGCTGCATCGGAAGTTTGCAAAGCCGGAAAATCATCGCGCTTTGGACGATATTAGAGGAAGTATTGAGGAGCTGAAATGGTATCGGAAGATGATATCGTAAAGTTTGCGCTTGGGCTCGAAGACGTAAGTGAGCGCGAAGTTGCGCCTGGCGAAAAACATCGGATTTTTTGCCGAGGTGAGCGTATTTTTTGCGTGATTAGCAAAGGATATGAACCGGTGCGCTTGGATTTACGTTGTGATTCGAAGTTGGCGAAGACTTTGCAAGAGCGTTATGAGAGCGTAATGCAGAGCCGCGTGTTAGGACGTGGTGGCATTGAAGTTTTGTGTACGGGACAGCTTGAAGCTAGCGATGTGCTAGATTTGGTACGCCATAGCTACGAGATGTCAGCGCCGGAAGAATAAAATTTGTGTACGAAAAATACCCCCGCAACAGGGGGTATTTTTTAGTAGATTGTCATGAAGACGGAGAATTGTTCTTCGATAGGATTGATTTCGGCTTCGACTTCTTCGAGGTGCTTGCGGAAATCTTCGTGGGTGGTTTTTGCTTTGGCGTTCTTGATGGCGGACTGAAGCAGGGTGATTTGATAATGGGTTTTTGAGACGTAGACGCGATCGAGGGTGCCGCTAAGGATGGCATTGCTGATGGCGGAAGTGTAGGCGGCATAGATATTGGCTTCACTGGCGGCGACAGTTTCGTTGATGGAGGCAATGTCTGCGCCTTCGTTGGCGAGGTAGCCGGCGAGGCCAGTGTTTAGCTTTTTGAGAGCGTCGGAAAGCTTTTTGCTCTGTTTGCGCACGTCAGAAGAATGGACGCTGGAGCTGTTGGCGGTAATTGGGGAAGTAGCGGAGCTAAGGTTTGTTGCGCGGAGATAGAGGGTCTCGTAGACGCTGTAATCTGAGCGATTTGACTTTTTGATAGAAACTAGAATGCCGAGGAGGGTGGCAATTACGATGAGGCCGACGAGGATGAGCTTGAGGAGCGTAGGGGAAATGAGCGGCTTTTTGAGGGCGCTACTCGAGCTATTTCGTCCTTTGACGGCGATTTGATCAAGATAGGTTTTATTATCCATGTTTTTATATTAGCATATTTGGCGCTTTTATGCTTGTGCTTATGTGGAGGGGTTTGGGGAATGGGGGTGGATAGGTGTATAATTTGAGTATATGGAGGATGCGAAGGAGGAGATTCGAGCGCGGTTGGCTATCGAGGATGTGATTGGCCAATATATTGAGTTGAAGCGCGCGGGTCGGAGTCTGAAGGGGCATTCGCCTTGGGGGACGGATAGAACGCCTAGCTTTATGGTTTCGCCAGATAAGGGGATTTGGCATGATTTTTCGAGCAATAAAGGTGGCGATATCTTTAGTTTCGTGATGGAGATGGAGGGTTGTACTTTTCGCGAGGCGGTCGAGAAGTTGGCGCAGCAGGCAGGCGTGGAGTTGCGTCGCTATAGTAAAGACGATCGAGCGCAGGCGCAGAGAAGGCAGCGGCTTTACGATGTTTTGGAACTGGCGACGAAGTATTTTCAGTTTTGCCTGACGAAAAACAAGGCAGTGATGCAGTATGTTTTTTATCAGAGAAATCTGAATAAGCAGACGGTGGAGAAGTTTCGGATTGGTTATGCACCGAAATCGGGACGGGCGTTGGTGGACTTTTTGAAGAAGCGCGGCTATACGGCACAAGAGATGGAAGAGGCGGGGCTGACGAATCGTTTTGGCGGAGATTTGTTTAAAGGGCGCATGACGGTGCCGCTGATGGATGCGACGGGGAAGATTATTGGCTTTACGGCGCGCATTATCGAGAAGGATGAAAATGCGCCAAAATATTTGAACACACCTGAAACAATTTTATACAACAAGGGTCGACATATTTTTGGTTTGAGCCAGGCGCGGGACGCGATTCGACGGACGGATTTTGTGGTGGTGGTCGAAGGAAATATGGATGTGATTTCTTCGCATCAGGCAGGCGTTTGCCAGGCGGTAGCGACGGCGGGCACAGCGATGACGGAGAATCATTTGAAGAGTTTTTCGCGTATGACGAAAGACATTCGTTTGGCCTATGATGGCGATGAGGCGGGAATTCGGGCGGCCGAACGGGCGATTTCGATGGCATCGAAGTTTGGGATTTATTTGTCGGTGATTGACGATTACCATGGCTGTAAGGATGCGGATGAGCTAATTCAGAAGGATCCGAAGTTGTGGCAGGAGGCGGTTGAAAATTATCGACCGGCTTTGGAGTGGTTGCTAGAGAAGTACGAGACGAAATATAACTTGAAGACGGAGCGCGGTTTTCAGGAGTATTGCAATGAGGCGAAGCGCTTGATTGAAGAAATTGATCCGGCAGATACAGTGTTGCGCGAGAAGTACGAGCGGATTGTGTCGGACCGTTTAGGGATCTCGTTGGAAGCATTTCGAGCGAAGAAAGTGGCGGCGCCAGAGCCGAAACGTTTGAAGAAGCCGAATGCGGAAGCCTTGGCGAAAGCGCCGGCGGTGAGTAGGGCGGAAAAGAATTTGGCGGCGATTGTGGCGTCGGGGAAGATTGTTTTGGAAGAGTTTGAGCCACTCGATTTTAATAAGGATGAGTTGGAATTGATCTTTGAGGAACGCTATGCAAAATTTGCAGATTCGGATTTGAAGCGCGAGGCGGGGGAATTGTTGGAAAAAGTGCGAAAAGAACGACGTGATTCAGAGAGAAGGGCGCTTGAGGCGGAGATTCATGCCGCGGAAGCTGCGAATGATTCAGAAAAATTACAGGAATTGATGAAAAAATTGAGTAAAATGCTACGCGAAAAGTAGAAAAAACTTGCGGGGGCTTGATTTCTGTGCTATTTTTGGAGTAATGTGCTGGATTAGCGGGCGATTTTTGTATAGCCCATCCAGGGAAGCGCAATAAATAACTGGACAAAAATCTTAAAACAAACATAATTTATTAACTTAATGGGCAAGAGTTTTTCTTGTTTCCGGGAGAATTATGGACGACGACGAAAAAGATTTAAGCGTAATTGACGATTTCAATGACGAGCCTGATTTTGATGATATGGAAGAAGGCGACGATGAGGATTTGGTCATTGATTTTAATTCGGTCAATTATGACGACGTCGCGGATGATTCGGTAAAACTATATTTGCGCGAAATTGGTAAAATTCCGCTTCTTTCACAGGAAGAAGAATATGAATTGGCGCAAAAAATTATTCATGGCACCGAAAAAGAGCAGAAAAAAGCGAAGGACAAGATGGCAGAGTCGAACATGCGCTTGGTGGTGTCGATTGCGAAACGCTATTCGGGTCGCGGTTTGGATTTCTTGGATTTGATCCAGGAAGGTAACACTGGCTTGTTACGCGCGGTTGAGAAGTTTGATCCAGATAAGGGCTTTAAGTTTTCAACTTATGCGACTTGGTGGATTCGCCAGGCTATTACGCGTGCGATTGCTGATCAGGCGCGCACGATTCGCATTCCGGTTCATATGGTTGAGACGATTAATAAAGTTTTGCGCACGCAGCGCCGCTTGACGCAGGATTTGAACCGTGAGCCATCGACAGAGGAAATTGCAAAGGCGATGGGTATGGAACCGGATAAGATTGAGTACGTAATGAAGATTAAACAGGATATTGCGTCGCTCGATGCGTCGGTTGGTCGTGACGGTGAAGATGACGATTCTTCGCTTGGTGATTTTATTGAGGATGAGGATCGTATCTCGCCTGAAGATTCGGCGACGACTCAGCTTTTGAAAGAGCAGATTGCGGCGATTCTGCAGACTTTGACTGATCGCGAACAAAAGATTATTAAGATGCGTTTTGGTATCGGCGGCGGAAAGAGCCATACTTTGGAAGAGGTTGGCGCGGAATTTTCTGTTACGCGTGAGCGCATTCGCCAGATTGAGGCTAAGGCCTTGGCGAAGTTGCGCAAGAACAAGGATACGAAGAAGCTCCATGAGTATTTGAAATAGCCAAACACGCTCCTCAAAACGATGTCGCTTCGGCCCGTCTTTACGGGCGAAGCGCATCTCGTACTCGCGCGCTGCGCTCCGTAAGATTTCGGAGCGCGTTTTGCTATTTCAATGAATGTGAATGATGTTGATGATTTGGTAGTTTGCGTTGTGGAAAATACAACGTTTTTTGTTGAGTGCGTTGTGGATTTTACAACATGCGGTGGATGGGGAGTGCGTTTTTTGACGATATTGGTGCGCGTTCAATGGCTGAATTGGGGCGATTGAGGCTTGTTTTTGGTAAAAATGGAGTTTGATTTTTATAAATAGCATAAGTATAATGGACTTATGGAACAAAGTGGGCAGGTAACAAGCACTTCTAGCTTAATCCCGAATTCGCAGGTTCGGATTGAGGCGCTACTTGAGGAGTGCGTACGAACAAATGCGAGCGACTTGCACTTGCAGGTTGGCTTGCCGCCAATTTTAAGGGTTGACGGCGCTTTGCGTCCGATCGGTGGCTATGATAATCTCGATGAGCCGACGATTGAGCGCTTGATTTTCTCGACGCTTGAGGAAGATCAGAAACAGATTTTGATTAAGGATAAGGAATTCGACTACTCCTTTGCGTTTGGCGATTTGGGTCGCTTCCGTGTGAACGCCTTCCATGAGAAGGGTAACATGGCGGGTGCGTTCCGTTTGATTCCGAACGTTATTAAATCGATTCAGGACTTGGGTATGCCTCCAGTCGTGACGACTTTCGCGAACTATCCGCGCGGTTTGGTCTTGGTGACTGGTCCGACGGGTTCTGGTAAGTCGACGACACTCGCGGCCTTGGTTGATAAGATCAATCGCGAGAAGAAAGCTCATATCATTACGATTGAGGATCCGATTGAGTTTACGCACAAATCGATTAATAGCGTTGTTGTTCAGCGCGAAGTCCACTATGATACTTACTCTTTTTCTGCGGCATTGCGTAGCGTTTTGCGTGAAGACCCGGATGTGGTCTTGATTGGCGAGATGCGCGATTTGGAAACGATTTCTGCAGCAATTACGATTGCGGAAACCGGTCACTTGGTGTTTGCAACATTGCACACGAACTCTGCAGCGCAGAGTATTGATCGTATGATTGACGTCTTCCCGCCACATCAGCAGCCACAGATTCGTTCGCAGCTTGCAAATATTATCATGGGTATTTGTGCGCAGCGCTTGGTCCCGGCAATTGGCGGTGGTCGCGTGGTTGCGGCTGAGGTCATGGTGGCAAATCCGGCAGTTCGTTCGGTGATTCGCGAGGGTAAGACGCATCAGCTCGATACCATCATTCAGACTGGTGCTGATCAGGGCATGCAGACGATGGATAGGACCTTGGTTCGTATGATTCAGCAAGGCATTATTACTTACGATAATGCTCGTGAATATGCTGTTGATTTGCATGAATTTGAAAGGTTGGCTCGCGGATGAAAAGGTATAACTATCGCGCAAAAGAACAGGGCACCGGTAAAGTTGTTAAGGGTGCTATTCAGGCCGAATCGGAACGTGCAGCTGGTAAGTTGTTGATTGATCGCGGCTATATTCCTGATAGTTTGCACGAAGTTGGTACCAGTTTCATGGACAAACTGAACAGGGTGACGACGAAGGATCGCATTACCTTTACGCGTCAGTTTGCGACTTTGGTTGGCGCGGGTTTGCCGTTGGCGCAGTCTTTGCGTACGATTTCGGAACAGACTTCGAGCAAGCCAATGAAAGCGGTGATTGACGAAATTTTGTCTGATGTTGAGGCTGGTCGCTCGCTTGGTGAGGCTTTTGGTAAGCATGAAGATGTTTTCTCGAATGTTTATCTTTCTTTGATTCGCGCCGGTGAGGTTTCCGGTACTTTGGACGAAAGCTTGCGTCGTATTGCGGCGCAGGAAGAGAAGGATGAGCGCATGATGAGTAAGATTCGTGGCGCTATGACTTATCCGATTATTGTCTTGGGCGTTATTGCAGTTGTCTTCATCTACATGATGGTCGAGGTTGTTCCGCAGGTGGAAAGCCTTTATCACGATTTGAAGAAGGAATTGCCGGCCTTTACGGCGATTTTGGTGAGCATCAAGAACTTTATCTTTAGCTTTTGGTGGCTCGTCTTGGTCGTCATGGGCATTATCGTGGCGTTGGTTTTGCAATTTAGGAAGACGGAAACTGGTAAGAGATTCTTTGCGAACTTTAAGTTGAACGTACCGCTATTTAATTCATTGTTCCGCTTGCTTTATATGGCTCGCTTTACGCGTACGGCGCAGATTCTTTTGGCGACGGGCGTGTCGGTACTCGATACAATGAAGATTTCCGGTGAGGCTATGAACAACCCGGTCGTCGAAAAATCGATTGAGGCGGCTTCGGAAGAGGTTCAATCCGGTAAGGCGCTATCGGTTGCCTTGAAGGATAAGGACTATGTTCTTGTGATGGTGCCTCAGATGGCAGCAATTGGTGAGCAGTCCGGTAAGATGGACGAAATGCTCGGCAAGGCCGCGCAGGTTTTCGAGGACGAATTGGATGAAAAGGTTAACATGCTCTCGACGATGATTGAGCCGGTAATGATGGTCTGTATGGCTTTGCTTGCTGGTGGTCTTGTCGGTGGTATCTTGTTCCCGATTTACTCCTTGGTTAACGAAATTAGGTAAAGGAAAATATGTCCACGCTGGATAAAAACAAGAGCAAAAAAGGTTTTACGATTGTCGAGGCGGTTTTGGTACTTGCGGTTGCTGCCTTGATTTTCATGATGGTGTTCTTGATTCTTCCAGCAGCGCAACGCGCAGTTAGAAATAATCAGCGCAAGCAGGCGATGTCGCAACTTTTGCGGGCGATTGACAACTATGTTGCTGATATGCAAGGACAATCGCCGATTGAGGATCTTGATCAGGATACGATTTGGAAAAACTTCAATTTTATTATTGGAGAATATTTAGGCGTAGGGAATGCAACAGACACGCGTAATGGCGACTGTGCGCTGGCTACGAACGGTCGGACTACGAGTCTCGGTTCCATTACGAATTATCAATTCCATATAGTCGATAAAGACAATTCTTCGGTTTGTACTGCATTCACGGATCCGGATGGCATGGGCTATGGCATTGATATTCGTACGAAAGGTCCAGCGCATGAAGAATCGATGTATTTTACGATTGAGCTTTCTGGTATTAACTATACTGATGTTTATTCTGGAACCAATACGATTGGCCAAGAAGGCGGCACTCAGTACGATATGACGCAATATTGGTCGAATTATATGGTGATTTTTCCGGAAGCTTACTGCGCCGGCGATGAAGGCGTAGTGAAACAGTCTACGAATGAGCCAAGCAATATTGCGATTGCTTACGTACTTGAAGGTGGCGCGGTTGCTTGTGTTGATAACTCGAGCAGCCACTAGGATGAAGTTTGTATAGCTTGTGGTAAAATAAGGTTATGCTAGATTTTTGCATGACACTGATATTTTTCATGACGGGGGCGATTTTGGGCTCTTTTGGTTGCTGTCAGGTTTGGCGGATTCGGAAGGGTGACAAATCGAAACGATCGCATTGTATGAAGTGCGATTATAAACTGAAATGGTACGATAATGTGCCTGTGGTAAGCTGGCTTATGCTGGGCGGCAAGTGCCGTAAGTGTCATGAAAAGATTGGCGTGACGGAGTTTTTGGCTGAAGTAATCTCTGGCGTGGTGTTTGCGCTGAGCTATTTATGCTGGCCGGTTAAGTTGGATTTTGTGAATGGTATTGGCCCGGCTATGGGTGTTCAGTTCGCGCTGTTTTTGATGCTATTATCGTGTTTTGTAATTCTATTTATTTATGATTTGAAATGGAAAGAGATGCCGACGGCAGTACTGTGGATTTCGGTTGGTGTTGGCGCGGCATTTTGTGCGGTCGGACTTTTGTCGAAAATGCTCGAAGGTGATGGCTTGATTTGGGAAGATTGGGCGACCTTGATTGGCGCGCTCGGTGTGTTACCTGGATTTTATTTCTTGATGTATGCGATTAGTAAAGAGCGCTGGGTTGGTGGCGGTGATTGGATTTTGTGTCTGCCGCTGGCTTTGTGCTTGGGGAATGTTTGGTTGGCGGCTTTTGTGCTGTTTGGCGCGAATATGATTGGCGTTTGTGTGATGCTGCCAATGATGTCGCGAGATAATAAGAAAAAGAAGCAGAGGCAGATTCCGTTTGGGCCGTTTTTGATTACGGCGTTTTTGTTGGTGTTTTTACTGCAAGGCCCGCTGCTTGAATTTGTGAGTTTCTGATGTATCTGAGTGAATTGATTAATGATTTCTTGATTTCGCTCGAAGTAGAGAATGGGCGAAGTAAATATACGGCGCGAAATTACGAGCTATGTCTTTATCGTTTGCTGGAATTTGGTGGCGAGGAGATGAAGCCGGAAGATATTACGCCGGAGTGGTTACGGCAGTTTCGTTTGTGGTTGAATCGTTATCAGACGGAACAGAAGAAAGGGCTGTCAGTGACGACGCAGGCTTTTCATTTGGTGGCTTTGCGCGGTTTTTTGAAGTATTTGGCGAAAAGGCAGATAAAATCGCTAGACCCAGTGTTAGTAGAGTTGCCAAGAACGCATCGGCCGCAGGTGACATTTTTGCATGTTGATGAAATTGAGAGGATTTTGCAGGAAATTCCGCTCGATACGGAGACGGGATTGCGTGATAGGGCGATTTTTGAATTGCTGTTTTCGACTGGTTTGCGCGTGTCGGAGCTGATTGCCTTGAATCGTGACAGTGTGAATTTGCAGAAGCGCGAGTTTATGGTGCGCGGTAAGGGACAAAAAGATCGGCCGGTGTTTGTGACGCAATCGGCGGCTGATGCGGTGCAAGATTATTTGGATGAAAGGCGTGATTCGTTGCCGGCGTTGTTTTTGAACAATTCGCGGAATCAGCCGGCGGCGGGAACCTCGGGCGATTATCGTCGTTTGACGCCACGGAGCATTGAGCGAATCATCAATAAGTATGTGCGTGAGGCGGGAATTACGAAGAAGGTGACGCCGCATACTTTGCGCCATTCTTTTGCGACGGATTTGCTAATGAATGGGGCGGATTTGCGCTCGGTACAATCTTTGTTGGGGCATTCAAATATTTCGACGACGCAAATTTATACGCACGTGACCGATCCGCACTTGAAAGAAGTGCATGAAAAGTTCCATAGTGAAACGGACAGGTAGCGCTTGTGCTAAAATTAGGGTATGAACGAGAATGAAAACCCTATTGCGCCAAATATGGGCGCCGAAGCAAATGTAAATCCTGGAATGCCGGTAGAGCAGAATAGCGGCAATTTTACGCCAACTGAACCAGTGGCGGAAGCCGCACCGATGCAGGCTGCGGCTGCGGCTATGCCGGTGCAGGCGGAAGTTGCGGCTACTGAAGCGATGCCGATGGCCGAACCAACGCCAATGGCGAATCCTGCAGCGACGGCAACTGTGCCGGAGAAGAAATCTGGCAGTAAGACTGGTTTGTTGATTGCGATTATTGCGGCACTTTTGCTTGTTGGTGGCGGGGTTGCTTTGGCGATTTTGAAGCCGTGGGAAGATAATGCGAAGAAGCCGGCGAATACTGCAAATGTTAATAATGGGGGCGATGAAAACGATACGAAGAGCGGGAACGAGAACGACGGAACGGACGATGCTGGCTCCATAGAAAACAACCAACGTTTTCAAGATTTGAATAAATTTATGGCCGCAATGGTGCAATATCAGGTTAATAACAGTAATAAATTGCCTAACGACTGGAGCGAAAGTGGTAGTTTTATCAAGCATTACATTCTCGTCGATGGCGCGATGCCTAAGAATGAGGATGGCCAGGAATATGTCTTTATTTCTGGTATGGTCGTGGAAAGCGACGCGAAGGATGAGCCGCTCGATAGCTATGATGCTGATGCGCAAAAACGCAATATCTATGTATTTACGAATGCGAAATGCGGTAGCGATGACAGTTCGATTTCATATTCGGCGAACAAGCTTGATGTCGCGATGGTCGGTGTCGATAAAGATATGAATGTACTTTGCTTCGATAATCAGTAGTTTTCATTGATTGCTAGAGTATAATTACGGTATGACTAAAGATGAGAAAATACGTGCCCTAAAGGCATGGTTGATTGTGGGCGGCATATTTCTATTAACGATTGGTGTTTTTGCGGTTGTATATAATGCGCAGAATAGCAAGAAGACTTACGATCCGGAGAAGACTGCTAGCGAGAAACAGTTTTATTTAGAGAACGCGAACGAGAAGATTATTCAGAAGCCGCGCGAAGAAAGCGGTAATATCGGTGATCATGTGCGCGGTAAAGTTGATTCGAACGTGGTTTTCGTTGAGTATGGCGACATGCAATGTCCTGGTTGCGCGGCGTCTTATTCGAACGTCGAGAAGTTGTTTGAAAAATATGGCGACAAGGTTGCCTTTGTGTTTAGGCAATTCCCGATTTCGTCGCACGTGAACGCATCGTCGGCGGCAGCGGCAGTCGAAAGCGCAGGTGCGCAGGGGCGTTACTGGGATATGATTAATGCGCTTTATTTGCGCAGGGAAGAGTGGATTTCTTTGCGCGAGGGTGCATTGCTGGATATGTATCAGACGATTTTTTCGGAAATTGCGCCTGAAGGTGATATGCAGAAGTTCCGCGATGGTATCACGAACAGCGATATTAAGAAGAAAGTCGAGTTTGATTACGGGTACGGCAGAAATGTCGATAAAGTAACGGCGACGCCGGCGTTCTATATTAACGGTGTGGCGATCGATATTGCGCATGCGCAGACGCAGGCTGAACTGAAGACGTTGCTTGAGCTTGCGCTCGAGACGGCGATTGATGAGAATGGCGTTTAGCTTTCGCGCTTTTGCTTGATGGCTTAGGCATTTATGATATATTGAGAAAAAGGAGATTTTCGATGGCAGAAAAAGCTGAAAAAACTAAAGCAGAACCAACAGCAGCAACAATTGGCTTCACGAAGGCCAATAATCCGAACGGGTTGATTCAGCGAACTTTGATTATCTTTAAGCCTGATGCAGTGCAGCGTGGCATTGTTGGCGAGATTTTGAGTCGCTTTGAGCGTGTTGGTTTGAAGATTGTTGCCACGAAAATGGTGAACCCAGATAAAGATCACTACTACCAGCACTATGAGGGCATTTCGAAGATGATTTCGCGCCGTGGCCAGAAGGCTTTTGATTTGGTCGTCGACTTCATGTTGTCTGGCCCAGTGATTGCGATGGTGCTCGAAGGTGTCGAGGCGGTGCCGGTTGTGCGCAAGATTGTTGGTTCGACCGAGCCAATGGCGGCAGATATGGGTACGATTCGCGGTGACTATGCGCATGTTAGCTTTGGTTACGCTGATGCTCATAATGAGGGTGTGGCAAACTTGATTCACGCTTCTGGCAATACCGAAGAGGCGGAGAAGGAAGTTTCCTACTGGTTCAAGCCGGAAGAAATTCAGATTTATCAGACGCTTGCCGAAAAGTTTACGCGCTAAGGATAATGATAATAAGGCTCCTCGGAAAACGGGGAGTCTTTTTTGTTGAATGTGTGATAATGGGAAAGTGAAAATAGGGCGTGTTCTGTTTGGCCTGAAGGCGTGAGGAGTGTGGTAGAATATAAGAGTCTGGCCTGGTAGCTCAATGGATAGAGCGGCTCCGTCCTAAGGAGAAGGTTGCGCGTTCGACTCGCGCCCGGGTCACCATTTCGAGTTAGAGAATGCCCGCGTCGCGGCATTTTTTATTGCTGGCACGCGACCGTAGCTCGCGTATGCAACCAAAAACACCGCACCACGGTCGTTCTCTAACAGAATTCAGTATCTAAATGATTTGGTTGTCGGAGTTTTTTAGTATCTGGGGGCGTGGTATAATTTAAGCAAATGCAGATTGACTTTGAAGGGCAGAGGCAAGACGAGGAGGTTTTGTTTGTGTTTAGGCGCCATATTTTGACTTCGAGTCGAGGCTTTTTGTTTATGGTTTTGATGATTGGGGTTGGGATTATGTTTCCGATGATTTGGCCAGATAATTCAAAGATGACTTTTGCGATGCTGGGGGCGATTTTGGTGGGTGTTTTGGGCTATGGGTACTCGCTGATTATTTGGTATTTTAGTTTTTATATGATTACGAATCAGCGTTTGCGACAGACGCGCCAGAAGGGGTTGTTCAAGAAAAGCGTGGTGGATTTGGATTTGGAGAAGATTTCAAGCGTGTCCTACGGAGTGCCTGGAATGTTTGGGGCGATGTATGATTACGGGACGATTTTAGTGCAGACGGGTGCGGGCGATTTGGTTATGAGCATGGTCGCGCATCCGGAGAAAGTGTATAATGAATTGCAGAACGCTGCGCATGACTACGAATATGGTGGCGAAGAATAGTGTGGGATTTGATTATGAAATTGTTCAAGAAAGATAAGAAAAAAGAAACTATTACTCAGGCGAACCTTGAGGAGAGCCGTGAGGTTATTTTGGCGAAAGGGAAAAAGTTTAAGTATCCTTTTCAGTATGCAAAGCATCGCGTTGTGATTAATACGGTGCTGATTAGTATTGTGGTGCTAGTGGCCTTTACGGTTGTAGGCTGGGCTGAATTGTATAAAGTTCAGAGTACGAGCGAGGTCGCTTTTCGGTTTACGAAGGTGCTTGGTTTGCCGGTGGCGAAGGTTGATGGCAATTCAGTGCGCTATAGCGATTATCTGATGTTGTATCGCAGTAGCTTGCAATCGATTGAGTATCAGCAGGGCGCATTAGATGATTCGGAAGACTCCGAGCGTCAGAGGCTGCATTATAAGCGACAGGCTTTGAGTTTGGCGGAGGATTATGCGTACGCCTTGGCGAAGCTGGACGAGGCCGGGATCGAGATTACGGATGAAGAGATTGATGAAGTGATTGAGATTCATCGTTCGATTGGTGGCGAGCGCCGTAGTGATGAGGCCTTTAAGGGTATTGTGCGAAATAATTTTAACTTGTCATTGAAGGAGTATCGCCGTTTGGTTTTGCTTTCGCTTGCGAAGAAAAAGTATTCGAGCGAGTTTGATAAGACAGCGAAAGAGAAGTCGCAGGTGATTTACGAGCGCTTGGTGGCCGGCGGCGGTGATATGAAGGCGGCAGTTGAGGGCTATACTGAGGATGGTTCGGCGAGCTACGAGAGCGTCGAGGGTATGGTTGAGGTTTCGAATTTGGACGGCGGCCGCGCGGCGCGTGCGATGGAGCTGGCAAATGTTGGCGATTTTTCGGCGCCATTTGTTTCGAGGAATGGCGATGGTTATTACATCGTGAAATTGACGGCGAAGAACGAAAACTCTTTGAGCTATGAGTCGATTTGGGTGCGTTTTGTCGATTTTGACGAAACGATGGCGAAGATTCGCGAAGAGGGGAAGGTTACTGAGTATATAAAACTCGCCTCCGAGACCGAAGGCGATGAGGGCGAAGCGGTTGAGACTGCCGAACCTGCTAGCGCTGAGTGATTGCGGTGCTTAGATTTGGCGAAAAGTGTAGAGCGCGAGACTGGCCGCAACTGAAAGGTTGAGGCTGTCTACGTTCTGGCTTTGCGGAATGAAGATAGGCGTGCAAAAAGTTGCAAATTCTTGAGGAAGGCCCGTTGCTTCGTTGCCGAAAACGAGGGAAAACGCCCGCGTCGAGGGCTGCGAGGTTTCGGCTAGGCTTTGGGCGTTGCGATCTAGCATGAAGGCGAAAAGCGGCCGCTCGCCGAACTGCTGTTTGTAGGATTTGATGCTATCGAAGGTGGCGATATTGAGATGGAAAGCTGCGCCCATTGATGCGCGGATGCTTTTTGGTGCCTGAAAATCGACGGCTGGGGTGATGATGGCGAGATTATCGTAGCCAAAAGCGCTGGCGCTGCGCATGATGGTGCCGAGATTGCCGGCGTCGGACGGGTTTACGAGGATGATGTGTGGTGCTTCTGGATCAAGTTTTTGGGATTCTTTCTTGAATTCCGCAATGAGGAGACAGTCGGACTTTGCGTCCAGGATGTTAAAAGCCTTGGTGGACTCGACGATTTCGATTTTGCGCTGTTTGAATTCGGTGAGGATTTTTTGTAGGTCATCGCCGTATTTATCGGAAGGGCGCAAAAAGGCGCGCGTGATGAGTTGTGGTTTGGTCTTGAGAAGTTCGTAGCTAAGAGTGGCGCCGAGCGCGTAAGAAATGGGAGAAGAGTTTTTGTAGCGAGAAAGCTTCATATCTGTTTATTATACCACAAATGGCGTATAAAGTCAATTTTTGCGAGAGTATAAAAAAGGCCCCTTGAGGGGATTTTCTTATAATGGCGGGCCCGACGCGACTCGAACGCGCGACCTCCTCCGTGACAGGGAGGCGCTCTAACCAACTGAGCTACGAGCCCGCATTAAGTTTAGTATACATGATGTTGCGAAATAATGCAAGGTGTTATATGATTATTTTATTGGAAATGCCGTTGTAGCTCAGCTGGCAGAGCAGCTCATTCGTAACGAGCAGGTCGCTGGTTCGATCCCAGTCAACGGCTCCATAAGAGTTTAGAAAGCTAATCCGAAAGGGTTAGTTTTTTGTTTTTGATCTGCGGTAGGCCTGTGCGTTTGGGAAAGCGCGCGAAAAGTTGTAAAATATGGTTATGAATAAAAACGCGAAGAAAAGGAATGCGCTGCGCTGGACCTGGGCGTTTATGTTGCTGAGTTTGGCTGTGATTTTGGCGGGTGCGACTTTGTGTGAGTATGCCGCGATTCGCGTGATGGAAGTGGCGGGGACGGATTCTCGCGATATTTTGCACGAGCCGACTGATTTCGTGACGAGCGTGAAAGACGTGATTGGAGAAATGGTATTGTTGGTGGGCGTGGGTCTGACGATTATGATGTTGGGTTTTGCGGTATTTGCGATTGCGGTTTCTCGTCGGACGACTTTGAGGGTGGAATCGGCGCAAATTACGGCGCTTGAGGCGAGAATTAAGAAGTTAGAACGCGGCGTAGAGAAGCGTTAGGATTTTAATAATCCTTGGTTTTATGGTAAAATAACAAAAAGCTATGAAAGATTTAGCGACTGATTTTAAGACGATTTTCAAGAAAGATCGCGGTCTGTTTGTATGGATGTTTGTCCAATTTGCCTTGAGTGGCTGGTTGTTTTTGTTGCCACTTTTGAATTTGGATCCGTCGAAGCCAAAAGTTTGGGCGCGCTATTCTGATATTAGCAATGGCTATGCGGCTGGTGATTGGTATTACTTTATTTCGTTTTCGATTTTGGCGGTTACCTTAGGTATTGGTCATATTTTGATTAGCGCAAGATTATATACGAAGCGTGGAAAGGATATTGCACGCTTGTTTTTGGGGGTCAGTATGGCTATCGCGATTATAGCTATACATTTCTTGATGAGTATTATTGGGGAAGGATAGATGTCGAAGGTCATTGAATTGCCGAGAGGCAAACGTAAGCCGCTATATCGCTTCTTTGAGATATTGCCGCTTTTCTTGAGCGTTTCGATGATTGTGCTTCTGTTTGTGTTGTCGGCGATTTCTTCGACTTTGGGCGCGATTTATCTGCTTTTGATTGTGATTATGAACCTCGTGAAGGCGGTTGGTATTATTGTGCGTACCGTGCAGGGCTATAAAACAATGAAAGCCGGCATGAACGTGAAGTGGCGGGAGCGTTTGAATGATTTGAGAAATCCGGAGCAGAGCTACGAAAGTCTGTCTGGCGAATCGATGGATGAGTATGATGCGATACAGCATTTGCATAATTTGCGCAGGACGATAGAGATTCCGAAAGAGAAGCGTTTTGACGTGGATTCGGTCTGGAATGCAGTGATTGTGACGATGTATAACGAGTCGATTGATGTTTTGCGCCCAACTTTGGAGAGCGTGGCGGACGTTGATTTTGATTTGAAGAAGATGATTGTCGTGATTGCGTATGAGGAACGCGGCGGCGAAGAGGCGGAAAAGGTCGCGAAGGCGCTCGAAAAGGAGTTTGGAAAGAGGTTTGGCGCTTTTTTGCTTTCGAAGCATCCAGATGGTGTTGAGGGTGAGGTGATTGGTAAGGGCGCCAACTTGACTTATGCTGGTCGTAAATTGACGGAATTTGTTGATGAACAGGGGATTGATCCGGAATATGTGATCGTGACTTCGTTGGACTGTGATAATAAGCCGTCGAAGTGCTATTTTAGTCAGGTTGCGTATGAATTCTGCGTGCATGACAATAGGCAACATCTGAGTTTTCAGCCGATTTCGTTGTTTACGAATAATATTTGGGATGCGCCGGCGGTATCGAGGGTGGTTGGTAGCTTGAACTCGTTCTGGAATTTGATTTGTACGATGCGTCCGCACACTTTGCGCAATTTCGCGTCGCATTCGCAGCCACTGAAGGCTTTGATCGGTATGAATTACTGGAGCGTGCGCACGATTGTGGAGGATGGGCATCAGTATTGGCGTAGTTTGCTGTATTTTGATGGCGACTATGAGGTGATTCCGATTCGTGCAGCAATCTATCAGGATGCCGTGCTTAGCGATACGATGTTGAAGACTTTGAAGGCGCAGTGGGTACAGTTGCGGCGCTGGGATTATGGTGCGAGCGACGTAGCTTATGTGGCGACTTATATGCTTTCGAAGAAGCGAAAAATTAGCTTGGGGAATCTTTTGCCGAAGTTTGTGCGCTTGTTGGATGGCCACGTGACCTTGGCGGCGATGGCGCCAATTATTGCGTTTGGTGGTTGGGTGCCGCTGCTGTTTAATATTGAATCTAGGGATTTGCTTTCGTATAATTTACCGTCGATTGTGAGTAAGATTCAGCTGATTGCGGCTTGTGGCCTCTGTGTGTCGATTATGGTGTCTTTGAAGATGCTGCCGCCGCGTCCGGCAAAGTATAAGAAGTCAAAGAATATAATGATGGTTTTGCAGTGGATTATTTCGCCAATTACTTCGATTACATATTCGTCGTTCTGTGCGTTCTATGCGCAGACGAGGTTGGCGACGGGTAATTATATGGAGAAATTTGACGTCACGGAAAAAGTGGTGAAGAAGTAGCTTTGTTGTAGTTTTTACAACGGTCGTTGTCGCGAGTAACAGAGTAAAAGATAATGCTCATGCTTGCGGCATTTTTTGTGTTGTCTAAAATAGCGACATAGCGAGGCGGAATGCTGAGCGGAAAGGGAGAGATGAAAAGGATATTGTTGGGATTATTTTTGTTGCTCGCGATTTTTCAATGGGAAGTTGAGGGTGCTTTGGCGCTAAGTACTAATTTTGATTATGGGATTTTTAGTCTATATGCGGGCGCTTTGGATGAGAATTTTGAGACAGAGGCGGTTTTGAGTTTGCGCGGCGGCGGCGAGTTGTCGTTGTTGAATGTCGTGTTTGTCGTTGATGGTTACGAACGCTATGCGGACGTAATTCGGGGCTTTCATGAGAGGGCTATGGCTTTTGGTCTTTCTGATTGGCGTTTTGCAGTGTTGGATTATAGTGGCGGGAATTTTGCATTGAAGAATTTTGATGATGATGCGGTGGCGTTCTTTGATGGAGAGATTACTGCCGTTGACTGGGGTGAGACGGAGAGTTTTTCGGATGAGTATTTGGCGGGTATTGAGGGGCGATATACGGTGGCTTATTTGGGGCCTAGCGGAATTTTGGTTTTTGGTGCTTCTTCAATGCCAGTTCAGGGTCCGGATAGCATGACTACGGACGAAAAGGTGAGTTTTATTTGGAAGAAGACGCGTGAGGAGAAGAGCGCGGAGAGTTTGGCGATATTTGAAATCGGTAATGGTACATTGGCGGACGGGAGTGATTATGCTTTTGAGTATGCCAATCAGGATATTTCGGATATGATGATGTATCTGAACGGAGTGGCGTTGACGAGGAGGAAGGTGACAAAGACTGAGGATGGCTTTAATCGTCGTTTCGTTATGCCGAATAATGCAGGCTTAATAACTTTGCAATATCGCGAAAATACTGAGATTGGCGGCGTGGAATATAGGGAGGTTTTTATGGTGGATCCGAATGATCACGTGAGGCCGGAGGACGTGTTGGAGCTGAGATTTAGAGTGAGGCTGGCATCGCCGCGGGATGAGAGAATTATGTCGCGTGAGACGGTGGGGAATTTGGTTTGCAAGAGGGCGAGCTACATAAACAAAGTCGGCGACGTGACTAGCCGCAAGGATTTGGATTGCGGTGATTTCGGAGAGGAGGCAGTGCCAACGGGCGTGGGGGATGGAAATTTTGGTGTTTTTGTTAGCTTCGCGTTAATAGGTTTGGGAGGTTTTGTATGGCATTTAAGACGTGATAAATAGTTTTTTATGGGAGTGTAATAGTTAAATGGGAGGAATTATGAAAAAGATTGTAAAGGTGGCGGGAGCGACGATTGGCGTGGCAGCGTTGTTGGGAGCAACGACGAGCGCCCTTGAGGCGACGCCGACAACTATTGGAGATAATGTGGGAAGTGCGCAGTTTATTACGTTGACGCGAAATATTACAGATGTAACGAATCCGGTTTCGATTAATTATCATTACACCATCGCGGCCGATGAATCGAATCCGGCGAGTGTGGTGAATTTGCCAAGAACGGCGGACTTGAATTTCGAGGCGGTTGTGCCGAATGAGGAACATGTGGCGACCGCGACATATATGCTAGATTTGTCGGGCGTATCGTTCTCGAAGGTAGGTGACTATAAGTTTACAGTTAAAGAAAGTTCGTCGACGGCGACGTCGAGATATCCGCTGGATAGGGATGTGTATTATATCTATGCATATGTTAGGAATGAACTAAACGAGGCGGGTTCTCCGACGGGTAATTTGGTGGCAACTTTGGCTGGACAAGTCTTACAAAATGACGAAGGCGACAAGATGGCCTCGGCAGTGTTTGAGAGCGCGGCGGTTAATACTTATATTGAAGTCTCGAACGAAAACGTGGGCGATTTGGCAGATTTCGGAAAGTATTTTAAATATCAGATTGATTTAAGTAATGCCTCTGCGCTGGAACGCTACGTGGTTAGTGGGCAGGATGCTGAGGTGGTTTATGAAGGCGAGGCGCTAAGTACGGCTACTGAGTTGATTGGCGGCTCGAGCGAGAACTATATCTATTTGAAGCATGGGCAGACGGTAACGATTGGCGGCGATAATGACCTTAATCAAATTCCGATTGGTCTGGAATATACCGTGAGCTTAACGTCGGCGGAAGGGTATACGAGCTTGCTAGATGGCAGCGCAGAACTGACGACTGCGGCGAAGACTACGTTGGCTGTGCCTGGCCCAAATGCAAAGCAGTCGACGCGAGATAAGTTTGCCGCGGCAAATACGACTCTTGGTCGGAACGAAAAGAATGCCGAATCGGCTGGTGGCGTTTTGACTGGCATTGTAAGTGGAGTAACACCGTTTGTAATCGTGGTGGCAATTGGTGGCTTGTGTATCTTTGGCTACTCGAAGCTGTCACGAAAGCGTGATGAATAAAAGACGCAAAAAGGGTGGGCGCCTTCGGGCGCTAGATGTGGCAGATCGTTGCGTAGATTTTGCGTTGGCGTTGTTTGTGGCGCCGTTACTAGCGATTAGCTTAGTGGCTCTGTATGAAGCTGGCGAGGTGGCCAGGAGTGGCGCTAGGATGGTAGCAATCGCGGAGATAGTGGACGATGATTCAATTGAGGATTTGTTCGAAGAAAATGAGAATGTAGTGGCATGGCTAAGGATTGCGGGGACGAATATTAACTATCCTGTGATGAGAGCGAAAAATAATAGTTGGTATTTAGCAAGGGATTATAATGGTGATTATTCGCCGGCTGGGAGTTTGTTTGTGGATTATCGGAATGAACCGTTTGAAGATGATTGCACGGTTATTTATGGGCATCGAATGAGTGGCGATATGATGTTTGGCGAGATCGCGAAGTTTGCGGATAAGCAGTTTTTAGAAGAGCATCGAAGCGGCGAGTTGAAGACGCGGAATGGAGTCGCGGAACTGTATTTTGTTGAATATGCGGAGGTCAATACGGCGGCGCGTGAAATTTATGCGGTTGGCGATTATAGGAATGGGAGAAATAGGGAAGTTATTACAAGAATAGGAAGGGAGAGCGGTATGGCTAGCGTGGCGGAAATGGACGAAAACGATCAGATTTTAATTTTGTCGACCTGTGATAAGACGAGGCGAAATTATAGAAACGTGCTGGTGGCGAAAGTGAATTGGCGATAAAAAATAGCTTGCGGAGTTCTCATCTCCTACAAAAAAGATGACCAGATAGTCATCTTTCTGAAGTTCTTTGAAATGGTGGAGTGTAGGAGATGTATTCCTCGCTGCGCTCGGAACATTGTCGGGCGTCGCCTCGGAAATAGGAATGCAAGCATTTCTGCTTCGCTCGGCTCCTACGACAACCGAACTCTAGACGGAGTTCTCATCTCCTACTGTTGGTCAGTAAAAATATGACCCGAAGGTCATCTTTGAAATGGTGGAGTGTAGGAGATTCGAACTCCTGACCTATTGATTGCGAACCAATCGCTCTACCAACTGAGCTAACACCCCATTGCTGTGGCTAATTATATATGATTTTAGAGAAATGCGCTAGTCTGCGGCGTCGACGTCGATGGTGATAAAGAATTGGTAGTTTGGTAATTGAGAGTGGAGTTCGCGTTGGAGATGGTTTTTGATGCGGGTTTTGTGCGGGCAAGAGAAATCGAAAATAATATCGAAGGCAATGGTTTTCTGGGAGTCGTCAACGTAAAAGCCGTGCATTTGGGAGATTTCCGGGCGCTTGGCAATGGCGGATTCGATGGTGTTGCGGATTTGGCGATGCTTTGGCGTGTCGGTGTTTTCGGCGTAGATGCCGATAGTGAGGACAACACGGAATTCCGAAAAGATGCGAGTACTAATTTCGCGAGTGAGCTTGTGAAGCTCTTTGGCGGTCATAGTGTCCGGAACTTGAATACTGACGCAGCCAATAACTTGGAGCGGGCCGTAGTTATGGAGCATGAGGTCATAGACGCCACTGACGTTTGGGAATTTGGCGATGCGTTTTTTGATAGCGAGGGAAAGTTCGCTATCGACGCGGCGGCCAATGAGGTCGCGCCAAGCTTCCAAGAGGACGCCGAAACCGGCTTTAATAATGAGAATGGAGATAATGCAGGCGAGGTAACCTTCGAGGTTGGCGCCAGTAAGGAGGTTAATAATGATACTAATGAGGGTGCCGGTCGAAATGGCGGCATCGAAGAGGGCGTCGGTGCCGGAAGCGGCGAGGGTGTCGGCGTCGATTTTGCGGGCGACTTTTCGGTAATGCAGGCCGATGGAAATTTTGATCGCAATAGAGAGAAGCATGATGGCGATAGAGATGAGAGAGTGATTGACGTCTGGCGGGGCGATGATTTTTGGAATCGAGCCGGCGAGGGCGCTGGCGCCAGTGACGGTAATGATGATGCCGACGGCTAGAGTCGAGATATACTCGATGCGTCCATGACCATAAGGATGTTCGCGATCTGGAGCGCGGCCGGCGAGTTTGGCACCAATAATAGTGACAACCGAGGAGATAACATCAGTAAGGTTGTTGATGGCTTCGAGAATGATGGCGATAGAATTTGCGAAGAGTCCGACGATAGCTTTGACGGCGACAAGAAAAACATTGGCGATAATGCCACGAATGCTAGTCTTGATGATGGTGGAATTTCGGTTATCCATGAGGATATTATAAAACAAGAGATAAAAATAGTGCTCGTGGTATTATGGAAATAAGATGATTTTATTTTGCGACTTTGACGGTACGTTGTTTCGACGGGATGTTGACGGAGATTTTGAACGGAATTTGGAAGCGATTCGGAAATTTCGGTTACTAGGGAATAAGTTTGTACTTTCGACTGGGCGCGGTTTGGCGAGCATTAAAGAGGTCTTTCCGGATTGTATGAAATATGCGGACTATTTGATTTGCGATAATGGTTCGGTTTGTTTCGCAGGTGACAAGAAGATGTTCGAATTGACGATCCCGCGTGTGTTGGTCGACGAGGTGTTGGGTTGTGCAAGGGTATTGCCGAATCATGAACTGTTTCAGTATACCTATTTCTGCGACGGTGACGAATTTGGCGAGTTACGCGATGGTTTGACGAAGATTCGACTCTGGACAGATAATGCGGATTTAGCGATTGAGACTAGCAATAGATTGCGTGAGCGTTTTGGTAGAGATAAGATGGCGATTTTTCCTGGCCATAATATGCGACCGAGCGAGAAAATGGTTAAGGAGCTGGGGATTCGTGAGAATCATCGTGGCGCGATAGATTTGATGGCACCAGAAGCGGGGAAAGAAAATGCGATTCGTCGCATTTTGGAAGAGAATCCTGGCGAGAGGCCGGTGGCGGTTGGTGATGGCGCGAATGATCAGGATATGTTGAGAACTTATCACGGCTATATTATGTCGACGGCTTTTGAAATGCTACGCGTTAATTTTCGTAAAGAGCGTCAAGTTGATTCGGTGGCGGCCCTGATTGAGCGTTTGTTGGTGCTTGAGGATGTGCGAGAGAAGATTCAGGTTGATTTGTTTGATGATCCGCTGGAGTTTTACACTGATGGCGCGACGAATTCAACGGTGTTTAGTGCAAGAAAGAAGTATCTGATTAAGATTACAGATAAAAAGACCGTGCAAGTGCAGCGGGAGTTTTTGACGCACAATAAGAGTACGGCTTTCCATAAGATGCTTTGTAGTGACGATAATTTGCACTATGAATGTGTGGAATTTGTCGATGGTGTGCGTTACAAGATAGGCGATTTGCCGCCAGAAGAGACGATTGCGCAGTTGGCGAGAATTGTGGCGGGCTATGAGTTATATGAGCATAATGGTTACGGTTTTTTGGGTGACGAAAAGAGAACTTGGCGAGAGTTTTTGTTGGATGAAATTCAGTATGCTTCAAAGCGTTTGCCTGGCGTATCGCAGAAGAAAGTGATGATGGCGTTAGCGGAAATTGGCGACTATGCGCCTGAAAAGCGTTTGCTGCATGGTGATTTTGGCGCGCATAACTTTTTGCTTGAGAATGGGACGAGGATTCGTGTGATTGACCCGATGCCGGTGGTGGGCGATTTCTTGTACGATTTTTATTTTGCGGTTTTCTCGAATCCGAAGATTTTTGATGAAGTGAGCGAGGATACAGTTTATCGATACTTTACAGGGCGCGACAGGTGGTATAAGGAAGCTTTGGCGACAATCGCTCTGTATGTGCGTACGAGTAGGGCGGCAGTTTACGACATGGATCATTTCGGGATTTATAAGGAAAAGTATTTGGGCGCTTAGGATGGAAGAGAAGAAAAATCAGATTGGTTTGGCGGCGAAGATTTTTTCGATTTCGTGCCTCGCGATTATGATTTTAGCGGTGATTGCGTTGATTATTTGTGGTTTTTCGCGAGATTTTGCGGATTTTTGGTGGCAAAGCGTGACGAAACCGGTCGATAATGCGATGTATTTGTTCTTTCAGCATATTCCAGTGAAGTATTTTGTCGTGTTAATAATCGTTGCGGCGATGGCTGGGCTTTGTGTTTTGATTCCGAAAGTTGGGCGTGGTTTTGCAATTTCGTTGGCGTCGTTTGTTCTGATGTGCGGCGTTTTGCCACTGTTGGGTTATTGTGAGCAAGCGGGAATTGATAAGATTGATCGGATGTACTTTTCCGAGAATGTGCAGAAGAGCTATAGCGTCGATGATTTGTATAATTTGGCGCTGTATTTTCAGGGGAAGATGAAGGAGCTAGCGCCAAAGGCCTTAGAGGTGGGGCGCAAGTATAGCGCGGAGCAATTAGTGAATAAAGCCGTGACGAATCTTTCGCGGCAGTCGCGCGAGTTTGAATTTTTGCGCGGGGCGATTGTGAGCGATATTGAGCTGGGAACTTATGATTATACCGGGATGACTTTTCCGTATCGGGTGACGGTGGATGAAAATTATCCGGCGGGGGAGCTGTTGAATACGATTACGCATGAGTTGTGTCATTCAAAAGGCCTGATTCGGGAGGATGAGGCGACTTTTTGCGCGATTGCGACGGGCGTGAATGCGGATGATTATTTCTCGCAGTATGTTGGCTATGCGGAGGGGCTGAGAATGTCGGCGATTGCGTTGACCTTGCAGGGTTTTGATTCGCATAAGATTAAGAATTTGTACGGCATGTCACAGGGTAAGTGTGGTACGAATCGGGCGGCCTGTGCGGACATTTATTTAAATGCGGATGATTTAGAAGATTATGCGGCGATGAGTGCGGACGAATATGTTGATCAGTTGGCGCCGTTTGCTGATGAGGGCGACATTGGGATGCTGGTTTTTGATAGAGTTGGCTTTGATATGGAGTATGATTATAGCAGGTCGGCGAGGTTATTGCTTGAATATTTTGACGAGAGAGGAGCGTTATGAAAAAGCAAGAATGGACAGAGGTGGCGGTAAAGAGTGCAGGGGCAGCATTGCTGATTGGTCTGGGGGATTATGTGTTATTGAAGGTCGGTAATCCAATCGGACCTTTTTTGTTTGCGTTTGGCTTGTTGGGAGTTTGCGTTTTAGGACTGAAGCTTTTTACGGGACGTTGCGGATTTTTGTTTGAGGACAAGGTGAAATTGAGCGAGCTTGGCTTGATTTTGCTAGTGAATTTGGTGGCTGGTTATCTGTTTGGTATGCTGTTTGCTTCGGCGGATGCGGGCATTATTAACGCGGCGATTGCGAAAGTGGAGAGTTGGGACTTTTCATGGAGCTTCTTTGCGAAGTCGGTGCTTTGTGGCGCGATTATGTATTTGGCGGTGAAGCTGCATAAAAAAGGTACGAAAATGGGGATTTTCTTTGGCGTGCCGCTGTTTATCTTTTCGGGAATGCAACACTCGATTGCGAATGTTATTACGCTGGGTGTGAGTATGCGTCTGAGTTTTGTGCTGGTGGCGATTATTTTGCTGTGCGCGTTGGGAAACTTTGCTGGCGCTTTGATGGCGTGGCTGCTGTCTGGGCAGATGTTTGCGAAAGAGAAGAAGCACAAGAAATAGCATAAGTTTTCTGCTTCGCTCGGCTCCTTGCTCGCGCGAACCCTGCGGGTTCTTGCCTCTCGCTTGCTAAAACTGGCAGAAATAAAATAAAGACCTTGTAGGTCTTTCTTTTATTTCTGGTGGGTCGCGAGGGGCTCGAACCCCCGACCTCCTCGGTGTAAACGAGGCGCTCTAGCCAACTGAGCTAGCGACCCAACGATGTAAATACTGTTAAATTATAGCATAAAAATAGCCCAAGCGAAAGAGATGCTTGGGCTAGTTTGGTTAAAGGGTTAGTATTTCTGCTTTGATATCCGTGATAAGCGATGGAATTAGCGGGTATTTCGGCTTAAGACGTCCATGGCTGTTGATAGCGCGCAACTCACAGAGTCGCATGCTCGCAAAGTCATGGTAGACCGAGTCGAGACCGTTCGCGACCATGCAGTATCCGTCGAGGTAATTGTAGTCTTTTGTAAAACAAAAACCTCCTTTTTTCGTGTCGATCGTGCCGCGAACAACACGATAGACGGTTTTGTAGAGCTCTTTTAGAAGATCGTCGGCCGGGAGAGGTGCGCTTTCATTGGCCATCATGTGAAAGATTTCTGATGAAATCTGGTTGAACGTGAGGCCGTGGAGTGCCATGTCGCAGGCGAGGGTGGCATATGGCGTAGGAATGCCGTGGTCGCCGCCGATGACGGAATCGCCGTATTTGGCGACGCCTTCGTAAAGTCTTTCATTGTCGCTCTTGGCGAGGACCGGAATGAAAGGCTCCAGCGGCGAACCTTCTTCGAGCATCTCTCTGATGAGATTTCTACAGTTTTCGCTACCGCGAAGGTGGAACTCGATCTCATGATGGGTCAGTTCGATGAGTTTGAGGCCATCGACGACCCTGTCGGTCGGTATGCCGACAACGGGTATGCCGTCAGCGTTCTTGTCGCGAACGTCGATGGCGGTATACTTGTCATCGATCTCGACCTTCCAGTTGGTGATGCCGTAGGCGTCGAGCGCTTTTGTGAAGAAGCGATGAATCATGATTGCGTCGAGTTTAATTGACTGCAGTTTCTCGCGTTCTTCGGCGGAGAAGAGGCCGAGCTCTGGCGATTCTTTAGCTTTCGAGCTGCTGAGGTAGAGGTATCTCTCTTGCGCGTTCTCGATCTGTTTCTTGCCGGGACGGCCATAGATGTCTTCTACGGCTTCCTGGGCTGCAACTGCATCGTTGGCAAGAATGGCGGCTGCGAGTTTGGTCGCGGCGATAGCTTCGTCTAATCTTGCGATTAGAATTGTTTTAATGATGCCATCGTTCTTGGTTTCGGGACGTAATTCGGATTCCATGATGTACTTGAATACTCGGAATGAGTGCTGCTGTGTAGCGACTTTGGTTAGAAGGTCAACATTGTAGCGGTAAGTGGGGATTCCAAAAATTGCTTTGGCCGCTGTATTGAGCCAAGCTTTCTTCTCGTCGGCGGCATTAATCGCCGTGACGAGTTCGACAGGGTTGATACGTATGATCTGCTGAGCTACCTCAGTGTAATGACAATTGGTCTTCGGATAGAGCATTGCTTACTACCCCTTTCTTTTAAAATACTTGTCCGATTGAGCGCGGACATAAGCTAGACCCGTCGATGAGGGCGGGTTCATGTAATGATTATGTCATAAAAACTAGAAATTGTCAATGAGGCAGAGAAAAGCCCGCCGGTGAGGGCGGGCCTTTGTGTCATGAATTGTGTCTGTAAAATACGTCGAGGACTCGCTGGTAGGCGAGGTCTCTCAGAGGGTACTTGGGAGCGATTCCGTCGATACTCTCGCCGAGAATATTGCTGATTTCTTCGAAATCCTCGGGATTGAGCTTGCCGTAGTTGATGGCGGAGGGGTGCTTCTTGGTAAGCTCTGTCGCCTGCAGGTATCCTTCTATGTAGCTGATTCCCTGAGTGATAGCATAATTATGCTCGTTTTTGCTCAGGCTTGTGCAGCCGCGATAGCACCTGAAAGTGAACTTCCAGGCGTCGAGTGCGGCCTTTTCGGGAGACTTCTTCTCGATAAGGTAGCGGTAAAGCTCCTTGGCGGTTTCGCTGAAAGTGGCGCCGTGGAGTGCCATGTTGATAGCGATGCCGTGCCAAGGCAGGGGCTTACTCTCACCCTTTCCGGTGCAGAGAAGACCGATGCGAGTGTCGCTGAGCTTGGCGAGGCCTTCCGTGAGGAGACCGTTGCGTTTGCTTGCGATGAATCTCGCGAGGATTCTAGGTGCACCGAGCTTCTCTTCGAGGAGTGCGGCCGTATTCATATTGTGCCGTACGTGGCACTCAAGCTCGTGTCCGAGCAGTGCGGCCGCCTTCTGGAGGGTTACGGGCTTTCTGGAGGCAGGTACATAGATGTAGCTGCCTGTGCCGGGCTTGAGTTCGACGCAAATAGCAGACTTTTCGTCGCCGATTGGAGCGTTCCAGTCGCCGAGGAAGCCGTAAGCTCTCAGGCCGTCCTCGAACATCTGCTGGAGTTCCTGAGGGTTGAGGGCGAATTCGTCGGCGGTAGCCTCTTTCTGAGCTTCGCCATAAAGCAACTGCTTCACGATAGGAAGCTCGATTTTGCCGTCTCCACCGTTTGCCAGATCGTAAGCGCTCTCAATGAGAGCACTTTTCGGATAACCGTAGAGATTAAGGGCAGTTTTTGCGCTGGCGGCATCATCGCGCATAGTGATTGATGACGCCAAAAGGCAAGTATTCATCAGGTCGTCGACGCTTTCGAGTGCCGCTTTCTTGACGAAGTTGGCGGCGGGGGTATCGGCATCGAGAAGGCTTTCAAGCCTATCTCTGACAACGCTGAGGGGGTCAAGCTTGGAGCTGGCGCCGCTCAGGGTGTTCTCGTTGTAGAGGAAAGATGGATTTTCAAATTCTCCTTTCTCGACAACTGTTTTTATCCATTCGTCGCGTGCTTCCTCGAAGTTGACGGGCGTCACGATAGACGTGAAACTGATGCTCTCAGCGATGTCGCTGAGCATTTCGAGGGTTTCTGCGAGCTGTCTCTGTCTTGTGTCGGTATTTGTGATCGAGGTAGTTTTCTCCATGTTCGTACCATCCTTTCATGACTGTAAAGTGTGCATGGCGATAAGCCAATGCATATATTATATAACTTTCTTGACAAAACGTCAATAGTTTTGGTTGTTTTCGGGCAAGAGGGCTGGAATTTGTTTCCAGTGTATAAACGTGAGCGGCTTCTGTCAATTTTGTTTGTTATTATATAGATATGAATAAGGAAGAATATTTGGCGAGGTTGGCGGAACTTAATCTGCCGAAGAGTGAGTTTCGCGTGCTATCTGGCGGGTCGCTATTATTGCATGGTTTGCGCGAGCGGACGGAGGATATCGATTTGGCGATTAGCTCAAAGCTGGCAGATGAGTTGAATATTCGGAATTATCCTTGTAAAGATGGGCGAATTTATGAGTTTGCGCCGGATGTCGAGATGATGTTCGATGAGGGCTTGTCGACTTACGATGAAGCTTGCGGTTATGTTTGCGAAGATTTGAAGAGTATTTTAGCGTTTAAGAAAAGAATGATGCGCGAGAAGGATTTGCCGGATATTGCGCGGATAGAAGAATATTTAGCAAAGGAGGAAATATGAGTAGGCCAATAACAACTTTATTCATGCTCGAATCATTGGACGGGAAGATTAATAGCGGAAATTCGGATGCGCTCGACGTGGACCGCGACTGGCCGACGATTCCGGGTTTACGCGAGGGGTTGCAGCAGTATTACGATATTGAGCAGACGACGGATACTTTTTCGTTAAATACGGGGCGAGTAATGGCAAAAATTGGCGTAAACGAGCGCACGGAGGAGCCAGAGAAGATGGATGTGGTGACCTTCGTAATTATTGACAATGCGCCGCATTTGACGGAACGTGGGGTGGATTATCTTTGTCGTTGGACGGGGAGATTGGTGCTCGTGACGACGAATTCGGAGCATCCGGCTTTTGGAATGCGGGAGCGATACGATAATTTGGAGATTTTGCGCTATGATGAGTTGGATTTGGCGCAGGTTTTGACGGACGTGCATGAGAAGTTTGGGGCTGAGCGGCTGACGATTCAGTCGGGCGGCAATATGAACGGCAGATTTTTGCGCGAGGACTTGATTGATTTTGTGAACATTGTGGTGGCGCCAGTGTTGGTTGGCGGACGCGATACGTCGACTTTGATTGATGGCGATGCGATTTCTTCGCCGGCTGAGCTTGATAAAATTCGTCCGATGAAGCTGATTGAGTGCAAGGCGCTGGATGATTCGTATGTGCAGTTGCGATATGAAGTGATTCATAGGACAATAGAAGGATGAAGAAAAAGGGAATCATTGCAGGAATTTTTGGCGTTCTATTTATTTGGCTAGCGGTGGCGCTGAAGACAGTCGACGTGCAAGCGGTTGGGCCGGAGGGAAGCTCGATAGGTTTGGCGGGCATTAATAATGCCGTATTCAAGTTTTTTGGCGAAAGCGAAGTCTGGGATAAGATTACGGATTTTGGTGCCGGGATTTGCATTTCGTTGGGGCTTGGTTTGGCGATTTTGTGCTTGGGGCAGATTTTCTCGCGCAAGGGTCTGAAGAAAATGGACAAGGAATTGTGGGCTTTGATTGGTTTGTATGTGGTCATGATGGCTTTCTATGTCGCGTTTGAGAAGATTGCGATTAATTTTCGCCCAGTGCTCGAGAGTGATGGTGCGCTGGAGGCTTCGTTCCCGTCGACGCATACTTTGACGAGCTGCGTTTTGGCTGGTAGCTTGTTCATTTTGGTGCCAGAATACGGTAAGGGTAGGTCTAACAAGATTCATCGGACCTTTTTGCGCGCAATGTGCGTGATGTTGATGGTTTTAGTGCCGTGTGGGCGCATCTTTGCGGGCATGCATTGGCTGACGGACGTGCTTGGTGGATATTTGCTGAGCTTTGCGTTGTTGTTCGGCTATGCGGCAGTGATAGATTTGATAAAACAAAAGAAAAAAGAAGTCAGAAAAGCAGAAAAAGACCGCGCGTAAGGGCGCGGCTTTTTGTACGTGTTCGTTTTATGCTTGGCGGGCGAGGATTTGGTGGGCGGCCCAGACGGCGGGATTGCGGTCGCGATAGCGCGGCGTGGCAATTTGGTCGGCATCGAGGAGCGATTTGGTGTCGAACTCGCTGAGCGAGGCATATTCCGGGTAGAGAGAATTGATTTTGCGGAGCTCGCGCATGCGCTTGAAGCCGAGGAGATAACCGGCGTCCTTGGTAAAGGCGTAGCCGTTGGTATGCTCAGTGTTGGTGGCGCCGCGGAGGACACGGTAGGTATGGATCCAGGCACTGTTGGCGGCAGCCTCGCGGCTTTTACCGCCTGCGATGGCGCGGCGGTAGTTGTAGCTAGCGATCTGTGACCAAGAATCGACGTGTTGAGCAAGGGCGATGGTCATGAGGTAACTGGAGCTTGGGACCTCACCGGTAGTGAGATAATCGGAAAGTTTGGCGATGCCTTCGTAGTTTTTCTCGCTGAAGCTTTTACTGAGGAATGGGACGAGTGGGAGGAGTGGGCTGTCGTCGCCGAGATGCTCGGTGAACCAGGCGCGCGAGTTTTCGACGTTGCGGATGTGACAGTTGATTTCGTGGCCGATGAGAGAAACGAGCTTAAGGCCGGTAACTTGGCGATCGAATGGAATGCCGAGAATAGGGTGGCCGCTAAGATTGATGTCGCGGGCGTCGATGGAGCTGTATTGTTTGCCGATTTCGACGTCCCATTTTTTGAGGCCGCAGTAATCGAGGGCGCCGCAGAAGTATTTGGCGATGTCGAGCGCGTTGAGGTTGATGTTTTTGAGTTGTTCACGCTCAGATTCGGAGAGAAGGATGGAGTTTGGAGAAGATTTGAGTGGTCCGCGGACGGCTTCGTAGAAATCGGAATCTTCGACGGTGCCGTAGAGGTCGCGGACGGCGGCGGCGGTTTCGTCGTTGGATTGATTGACGACGCCAGCGATGATGCGGTTGGCGGCGCCGAGTTGATTGAAGCGATGATTGAGGATGTCGCAAATGGCTTGATCGGCGGATGATTCGGGTGTAAGGCTGTCTAGGATGCGATGACGGGCGCGCTCGATGGCGGAATTGCGAACGGTGCACTGTTTGAGTTTATCGAGATCGTAGCGAAATTCGATGTTTGGAAAATCGTTGCGAATAGCATGGTCAATGAAGAAAGATTTGACTTCGGCGACATTGCTGGGAGTAACAGCCTCAACAACATTAAGCTGGTTAAGCTTGAGGTGCTCAGTAAGATTTGAGACTTCCGTGGTAGTCAGATTTGTTTTCATTTTTTATTTTGACCGTAATTCAATATTGATTTTAGCATAAGCGGAGCAAAAACGGAAGGCTTTGGCGCGCTTTTTGTATCTGTAATTGACTGGCGAGAATCGCTAAAAAGTGGTAAAATATCGATTATATTAATTAATCAAGAAAGGGCAGCGATGTCAGAAGAATCAAATGTTATGAAACAGCGTCATTCGCTCAGCCATATTATGGCCGCGGCGATTAAGAATTTGTATTCTGGCACAACAACAGTTCAGTTTGGCGTTGGCCCGGCGATTGATAACGGTTTTTACTACGATATTGATTTTGGTGGCGTGAAAGTTTCCGAGGAAGATTTCAAGAAAATCGAAAAGGAAATGCGCAAGATTATCAATAAGGACTTGCCGATTACTTATTCTGAGCGCTCGCGCAAGGATGCTTTGGCTTGGGCGAAAGAGAATGCTCAGAAGTTTAAGGCTGAATTGATTAATGATTTGCCAGAGGATGAGACGATTTCGTTCTATACCTTGGGCGATTTCGAAGATCTGTGCAAGGGTCCTCATGTTGAGTCGACTGGCAAAGTCGGTGCATTTAAGCTTGAGAAGGTTGCTGGCGCATATTGGCGCGGTGATGAGAAGCGCGAGATGCTGACGCGTATTTACGGCTTGGCTTTCGAGACCGAAGAAGAATTGGATGCATATGTTAAGAAGCAAGAAGAGGCAAAGCAGCGCGATCATCGCAAGCTTGGCAAAGAGCTCGATCTCTATTGCTTCTCGGATCTCGTTGGTGCGGGTTTGCCAATGTTTACTCCGCGTGGTACCGTGCTTCGTCAGACGCTTGGCGAGTATTCGATGCAGCTTCGTCATGATGCGGGCTTTGAACGTGTCTTTACGCCGCATATTACGAAGCTAGATCTCTATAAGACTTCTGGCCATTATGCAAAGTTTGGCGCTGAGCTGTTCCTGGTCCATTCGCAGGTTAATGGTGAGGAATTCGCTCTCAAGCCGATGAACTGTCCGCATCACACTCAGATTTTTGCCTCAAGGCCACATACTTATCGTGAGTTGCCGATTCGTTATATGGAGCCAACGACGGATTATCGCGATGAGAAATCGGGTGAGCTTGGCGGCCTTTCTCGTGTCCGCGCTTTGACCCAGGATGATTCTCACGTATTCTGCCGCAAGGATCAGATTAAGGGTGAGATTCAAAATCTCGTGAAGCTTGTTCGTGAGCTCTATTCGTCGATGGGCATGGATAAGATGCGCGTGCGTCTTTCGTATCGTAATGATGAGGATAAATATCTTGGTTCTCCGGAGCTTTGGGAGATGGCGCAAGGCGAAATTAAGCAAGCCGCTATCGATAATGGCCTAGATTACTTCGAGATGGAGGGCGAGGCTGCCTTTTACGGTCCAAAGATTGACTTTATGGTCGAGGATGCGATTGGTCGCGAGCATCAGGTTGCTACGATTCAGATTGACTTTGTTCAGCCTGAGCGCTTTGGCCTTGAGTTTGTGAACGAGAAGAGCGAGAAGGAACGCCCAGTGATGATTCATCACGCAACGCTTGGTTCGATTGAACGCTTTATGTCGGTATTTATTGAACATACTGCCGGTTGGTTCCCATTCTGGTGTGCGCCAGAGCAGGTTCGTGTCTTGACTGTCAATGATCAGGTTGCTGATTATGTCGAGAAGGTCAAGGAAGTGCTTAACGGAGTTATTCTCGATGCGCCGCTTCGTCACAATGAGCTTCGCTATACCGTAGATGACTCTGGCGAGTCGCTTGGCAAGAAGATTCGCGAGGCGACGAAGATGAAGATTCCGTGCGCTTTGATTGTCGGTCCGAAGGACGTGGAGGCGGAGGAGGTTTCGGTTCGCTTGCGTGATTCTGAGACGAAAGTAAAACTCGCAGAATTGAATAATTATTTGCGCAGTTTGTAGAAAATAACAGAGGAGAGGTGTCGATTTGGCACCTCTTTTTTGCTGAGTAAAATATTTGTTCAAGCGTTGTAGAGATTACAACGATTTGGTTTTTTGTTTGGCGAGATGATTGATTGCGCTTGTGCTATAATTAGTTCAATAAAATAAAGGAGAAGAGATGGAACAAAAGGGCGAATTCCAAGCTGTTGCACCTGTTGCCGAGAGGCAGAGCAAGAGCATGGGCTTGGTTTTGGCTGTAGTTTTCTTGGCGCTCTGTACTTTGGTGCTGGGCGGCTTGTATTGCTACGAGAAATTTATTGCAAAAGGTGATGGTAGCTCAATTGCGAATAGCGGCGAGTCGAAGGATTGCAATGAGGAAGCTCAGAAGATCGATGGCGTCGAGAAATCTGAAATCTTGGGCGTCGCGACGGCCGATGCGGACTTGCAAGTTCGCTCTTTAATTAAAGATGTTGAAAAAGCCTGGATTAAGGAAACTCACATGTATAACTCTATGAAAGTTTACGGCGAGAATGGTCCGATGCTTAAACTTGAGAGCGGCAACATGGTCGAGGCTTCCAAGTTCTACGGCTTGGTTGTTAGCGATTTTGATAAAGTCGGCAAGGATTCTATCTTGGACGTTTTGGCTAAGAATAAGCTCGTGCGCGATGAGAATTATTTCGTGCATAGCCAGACGGAACAGTTCTATTACGTTAACGATAATATCGTCTGTCAGTTATATGATGTTATGACGAACAAGATGGAGTATCATCTCAGCTGCGCGAACAAAGAATGGGTTTCCGACGAAGACGAGACCTTGGCGAATGCATTGATTAATGCCTACAACGAAAAAGCTAGCTCGAAGATAGACTATATGTTTGGTACGAGCGCTGAGAAGATTGTTAAGAAAGACAGTGGCTACCAGACGATTGAGGTTTCTGTTGGCGATGCTGCTGCATTGTTCTATCGCAAGAATGAGGACTCTGAATGGAAGTTCTTTACGGAGACTCAGGGTGTCTTATTGTGCGGCGATTATAGCACTGATGAGTTGCGTGAAGCCTATAAGGGCGATCCGTGCTACGAAGGTGATGTAGAAACAACCTTAAAGTAGTCTTGTGCTTAGCCCCTCTGCGGAGGGGCTTTTTGGTGGGCGGAATTTGAGATAGAATAAAAGAATGGATATTTTGGAGGGATTGAATGAGGCGCAGCGCGAGGCTGCAGCGACGTTGAGCGGACCGGTGTTGATTTTGGCGGGTGCGGGTTCTGGCAAGACGAAGACTTTGACGCATCGGATTGCGAATCTGATTGCGAACGGCGTGATGCCTGGGCAGATTTTGGCGCTGACCTTTACGAACAAGGCGGCGCGAGAGATGCGTGAGCGCTTGGCTGGCTTGTTGGAAATGGAGAATTCGTTTTCGTTCATGCCGTGGATGGGCACCTTTCACTCGATTTGTGTGAAGATTTTGCGGATTGAGGCGGAGCGCGTAGGCTTGTCAAAGAGTTTTGTGATTTATGATACGGATGATCGCTTGGCACTAATTAAGCGAGCGATGAAAGAGCTTGGAATTACTGATAAGAGCGTGAAGCCGAAGGCGGCGGAGGCGGCAATTTCGAAGGCGAAGAATGACGGCGTGGGGCCGGATGAATATCTCGAGGACGCTACTTACCCGAATCAGAAGAAGATCGCAGAGATTTATGAGCGCTATGAGGAGATGCGCAAGAAAGCGGACGCGGTTGATTTTGATGATTTGCTGGTCGAGGTGGCGAAAATGCTGCGGACGCAGAAGGATGTGCGTGAGAAGTGGCGCGCGAAGTTCAAGCATATTTTGATTGACGAGTACCAGGATACGAACCATATTCAGTACGAGATTGTGAAGTTGCTCGTGAATGATGAGCGCAATATTTGCTGCGTAGGTGATGACTGGCAGTCGATTTACTCGTGGCGCGGGGCGGATTTTACAAATATTTTGAACTTTGAGCGCGATTTTCCTGGAGCGAAGGTGATTAAGCTGGAAGAGAATTATCGGTCGACGCAGAACATTTTGGATGCGGCGCAAAAAGTGATCACGAAGAATACGCAGCGAAGCGAGAAAGAGCTGTTTACGCGATCCGGGAAGGGTGAGCCAGTTGAGATTCATGGGGCGCGTGACGAGCATGATGAGGCGCAGTGGGTGGCGAGCCAGATTAAGCGTAGTGGGCGGCCGTTGTCGGATTTTGCGGTTTTGTATCGTACGAATGCGCAGTCGCAGGCTTTTGAACGCGCGTTTATGGAGTATCGTTTGCCGTACAAGTTGGTGGGTGGCGTGCGTTTCTATGACCGCAAGGAAATTAAGGATATTGTGGCCTATTTGCATTTGATCGTGAACCCGCATGACGTTATTTCGTTGCAGCGAGTGGCGAATGTGCCGGCGCGCGGGATTGGTGCGGTGTCGCTTGAGAGGATTTTGAGCGGCGATTTGCATCTGTTGACGCCGAAAATTATGCAGAAATATGAGGCATTTTTGGCGGTTTTGACGGATTTGCGTGTGAAGAACGAGCGCGGAATGGCGCCAGCGGATTTGATCGAGGAATTGTTGCGCAAGATTGATTATCGCGAATATCTTGAAGATGGCGACAAGTTGAAGGCGGAAGAGCGCAATGAGAACTTGACGGCTTTGGTTGGCGAGGCGGGCGCGTATTCAACGCTGGATGAGTTTTTGGCGGATGCAGCCTTGATGTCTTCGGCGGATGAGGCGGCGTCGGATTCGGCGGTGACCTTGATGACTTTGCATGCGGCGAAAGGTTTGGAGTTTCCAGTGGTGTTCTTGGTGGGCATGGAGGAAGGTTTGATGCCGCACGTACGCGCGGCGGAGGAGTCGGCGGAAGATGTCGAGGAAGAGCGTCGTTTGGCTTATGTTGGCATGACGAGGGCGATGAAAGAGCTGTTCTTGAGCTATGCGCAGTCGAGGTTTATGTATGGCGGGCGAAGCTATAATTTTCCGTCGAGGTTCTTGAACGATTTGGGCTTTAACCCTTATGGTGGGCGCGATACGAATGGCGATGGCATGATGAATGGCTTCGGTGATGACGATTTTGGCGAAGATGATTTTGATGATTCGCGCGATTTGAATGGGGATGGTTTTAAGGATAGTTCGTATGCAGACGGCTGGGATTCGGATCCGTTTCCGGACGACGGGCCAATTTACGAATAAAACAGAGGTAAAAGTGTTGCCGAACAGATAAGTTTATGCTATAATGTTCGGGAATATTAGCTCAGCAAAAGACAAAATTGCAAGTTTATTGTGCTTTTGCTTTAACCAAAGGAGTGTTCATGCGAGAATACGAATTAACCGTACTCATTCATCCTGATTTGGAGATGAATTTGGGTCCGGCAACCGACAAGATCAAAGCTTTGATCGAGGCTAACGGCGGTAAGATTACCAAGGAAGCCAACGAAGGTAAGAAGAAGCTTGCCTACA